>JABDFK010000034.1 GCA_013286585.1 Deltaproteobacteria bacterium | reverse complement strand
AAAACGCATTTCTCATAATACTTCGAGTTCCCCGTGCAAAGCTCCAGCTGCCTTGATGGACTGAAGTAGAGTTATCAGGTCTTTCGGAGAGACTCCCAAGCGATTCAGCGCCTGGACTAGATCTCCGACGGATACTCCGGCATCGACCACGGCCACTTTTTCTTCGGTGACCGGATCCTTCGGAGTTTTGCCTTGAACCTTCACACTCAAACTTCCTTGAGAGATCGCAATTTTAGAAATACGCACGCGATCACCGATGATGACGGTTCCCGTGCGTTCGTTGATCACGACACGCGCTTTGCTGTCGGGATTGACATCGATGGCTTCAATGGTCGCCATCAACTCCACACCGCGATTTTCATAGGAGAATGGAGTGATGATATCAATCGTGGCAGCATCTTTCGCTGTCGCGTATTGGCCACCCAACTGTTTGTTGATGGTCAAAATCGCGCGAGCCGCTGTAATGAAATCGGGATTATGCAAAGTCAGGCGAAACATTTTCCTCGAAGAAAAATCCGCGGTCATGTCGCGCTCGATGATGGCACCGTTGGGAACACGGCCCACAGTAGTGAATCCGTCTTTGCCGCTGGCGCCGATCAGGATCGAACCTTGGGCCACGGCAAACACCTCTTCATTCGCTGCGCGCATCGGCGTCTGCAAAAGCATTCCGCCTTCCAAAGAGGCCGAATCACCAATCGCGCTCACGGTCACGTCCAACGGATTTCCGGCTTTACCGAAAGCTGGCAAGTTCGCTGTCACGACGACGGCCGCGACGTTTTTAGATTCCACTGAATTTCCATCCAGCTTCACTCCTAATTTATCCAACATACGGGCCATGGATTTCGCGGTGAATTCCGATTTTCCATCACCTGTTCCCTTAAGACCTACAACGATTCCATATCCGATCAGTTGATTTTCGCGCACACCGCGAATGCTTGAAATATCTTTCAAGCGTGCGGCACTGGATTCTTGCGCGAAAATGATAGCGATCAGAACGGGCAGTAAAAATAATATTCTCATTATTCTTTCCTTCTTAGAGAGACCACATCGAACTGTGGATCTAGCAGTTTGGCAGAGCTCACGCCTTCGTCGTTGAAGTCCTCGGGGCGAATGATGCCGGTAACAATGACTTTGTACTCACGTTTTCCAATCATGAAAGGCTGTTGCCCCTTGAGCCGATAATTTCCATCCGGTTGTTTTTCCACGAGCCGAGTGGGCACCGAATCTATTTTCACTTGCTCGTCCTTTTCTTCCGACTTTTTTTCCGGTGCCGGCGGTGGCGGAGGAGGCGGTGGCGCTGCGGCGGTCGTCGAAGCAGGGCTACGATCGGTGCCGCCATTTTCCGCCTGAGCCAACTTTAGCTTCTCGGCCTCTTCGCGGTCCTTCGCCTTTTTTTCCTCGTCTTCCAACTGTTTCAAAAGCTTTTTAATCACGGCCACTTTGGTGTCGATCTGCTGTTGGGCGGCGCCCTCAATCTTCACATTCAGCAAATCACCTTCCCGACGAGTTTTATTTTGCGCAAATAGATAAGCGCCCTGACCTTCCATCACCCACATCGATCCCGCTTGAGAGTTCACTTGCGACTCTTCTTCCATTCGTTGGCGGGTCATGCGCTTGTATTCGCGCGCTGAAGTTGCGGGCACGTTGTTATTATCGGAAAAACGCACCGGAGTGTCCACGATGGTCTTAGTGGCAGCTGCGGCCTTCTCTTTGCTGTCACCCAGGCCAACCCAGCCTTTGATAGTGGCACAGCCAGATAACAGCGCACTCAAACCCAATGCCAAAAGTATTTTTGAAAGAACGAAATTCCCGCTAGTCATTGAACTTTCACCACGCCTCTTTCAACGATCTGTCCACTTAAGGTCTTTTGTGATTCCGAGTTTTTAATTTTGATCACGTCACCTACGTATCCCTGTTCTTCGGCCACCGCTTGACTGGTGATCTCAAAACTTTCATTTCCTGAAACAGCGCGAATAATCTGCCCGCGATTGATCGCCAGCTCTCTTTTAAAGTCGGATTTAAAAATCGGCTGATTCAGTTGCAGCATTCGCGCCGCCAACTGTCCGTCGATCTCTTCAGGTTTAGGTAAACCATCCTTGGCATAAGTGATGTCGACCTCTTCCATGCGGAAGTCTTAGTTCGAAATTCTGTCTCCGGGAAGTAGCTGACGGTTCATCACTGTACCGATTTTGGAAATTTTGGAAGAGCCTGAAATCCAGTACGTTTTGCTTTCCGCACCGAATCGACATTGCACCGGAACTAAAAACGATCCGCCGACCTTCACCTGATCAGTTTGTATTTCACAATTTTCAAAGGCCGAGGCTTCACGAATTTGGGGAATTTTGATATCATGCAGATTCACTTTGCAATCACCACAGCGATTCAGTATCGCCATGGTCAGCTGATTTTGTACGGACTGTGTGGACAAAATATTTTTCTTGGCCAAAATCTCTACTTCCTCGGGAATGAAGTAAGTCCATTTCTCTTCAGAGATGTCTGGGACCAAGCTGATTTTCGCGCGGATCAGCTTGATCAACTCCGAATTTTTTATCTTCTTAGATTCACGATCGGCCAAAGGTGGCAACAGCGACATCGCCAATGCCTGCTTGGCCTGCCCCGAAGAAACGAAGCTCACCGTGGCCAAATCCATCAGACGAATAGTTTGCCCCGATGGCACTTCCGCCAAAGGCACGACGGAAATTTCTGGGCGTGGAGTGTGAATCTCTGCCATAGAGACAGCGGTCATCACAAACATCAGACTAACTACGGTCACTGTTAACTGCTTCAATCATCACCTCAGATTATTTGTCGACTGCAACATTTGGTCGGCCGCTTGCACCGCTTTAGCATTGGTTTCATAGGCTCGCTGGGCCGTGATCATATTCACCATTTCATCCACGATGCTCACGTTACTGCCCTCGACTTCGCCTTGGGAGAGGTAACCTGTTCCCTGAAGTCCCGGTCGCGAGACAATGGGCTGACCGCTGGCACCCGTTTGCACGAATAAGTTTCGGCCCACTGATTTTAAACCAGCAGGATTAATAAAATTCGCCAGATCAATTTGGCCAACGGTTTGCGGAGGATCGGTCATTCCCACCACGACTTTCACTTCACCGGTCTGGGAAATTTCAATGCCTGTGGCTTCCGCTGGAAGTGTGATGCCGGGCAAAAGCAAATTGCCATTCTTGTCAGTGATCTTTCCCGTGGCATCTTTTTTGAACTGACCATCACGAGTGTAACCAATCTGTCCATCCGGAGTTTGAATCTGGAAAAATCCGCTGCCGCCAATGGCGATGTCCAAAGGATTTTTGGTGATCATGGCGTGACCGACTTCGAAATCCTTGGTCACAGCCGCTGTTCGCACGCCAAGGCCCGTTTGAATTCCCGTCGGTGAAATGGAATTCAGGCCCGTCGCCTGACCAGGTTCTTTCGAGGTGTGATAAAGAAGATCTTCGAATTCCGCGCGGGATTTTTTGAAACCCACAGTCGAAGTGTTCGCCAAGTTATTTGAGATGACATCCATATTGGCCTGCTGTGCCTGCATTCCCGTCGCCGCTGTGTTTAGACTCTTAATCATCTATACCCCTTATCCATTACCGATCTTAGGAACCGTATTAACTAATTTTTCCGCCATTTGATCGTAAGCATGAATGGCTCTCTGAGTGCTTTCAAAAGTCCGTGTGGTGGCAATCATGTCCGTCATTTCTTGGACAATGTTGACGTTACTGGCCTCCAGATATCCTTGTTTCAAGCTTGGGTGATCGACGTTGACCACTTCAGGCTTGGCATTCGAGCGAAACTCGTAAAGAGAATTTCCAATTTTTTGCAAAGTGTCCCGATCGGGAACTTCGACGATTGAAAGTTTCGCCAGCAATTTTTCGCCCTCAAAAACTTCGCCATTTTCGGTGATGGTGATGGCCTCTTTGCCAGAGGTCGTGATCACGCGCTGAGCGGGATCTCCGTTACCAGCTGCCATTACGGGCATTCCATCTTTAGTCACCAATTGGCCATTGCCATCCAAAGAGAAAGATCCCATGCGCGACATTCGCACACCGTTCGGGGTCGCCACTTCGAAAAATCCTTTTCCATCAATGGCCACGTCCAGAGCGTCACCTGTGTGTTTCATGCCACCTTGGGAAAAATCGGTGTAAGTGCCGATGGGATCGACGAAGCTTTTGTCGCCGCCTTGCATGTCATAGAAACTTTCGACAGAGGCCACCACCTTTGGAACTTGAATGACTTCCGGTGGTTTTTCATTAGCGGTGAGGTACTCACGGAAAATTTGCTGATCGCGCTTGAATCCGGGAGTATTGACGTTCGCGATATTATTGGAAATCGTATCCAATTTCAGGGACTGTGCCAGCGCGCCGCTCAAAGCTGTATAGACACCTTTTGTACTCATGGAAATACCCCCTACTACTGCAACAGCAACAGCTGTGCCGAACCAGACAAAAAACCAGAAGCGGACCTCAAATGGAAATCAGGCCTCAAGCTGGCGTGACCCTCGACCGATACCGCCCGTTTTTGCGTCAAGAATCCGTCCTGACCGTCAAAAACTTTCGCCCGGTCTTTGGTCTGGATGGGGCTGCGTAAAATTTAGAAATTCGTGCCGATCAATGAGGCAAAACCGTAAGCTCAAATGATGCGATTGTTTTTGCTTGGCAGCCTGATTTTGTTTTCCACCGCGGCTTCAGCCGCCGTGGGCCCAACCAACAAAGATCTGCTACTTCTGCAGGACAAATTGAAAGCGCGTGCGCTGCAAGCTCCCTCCTACAAAAAATCCGACCTGATTTTCGATCTACCACTCACCTACAACCAGCGCGTGAGCTACTGGATTTCCTATTTTCAAACCCGAGGCAAATCTTGGTTTTCCGAGTGGCTAGAAAAATCCACACGCTATTTACCGATGATTCAAAAGGAACTGAGCAGCACCGGATTGCCGCAAGATTTGGTTTACATGGTGATGGTAGAATCCGGTTTCGAAGCCAACGCCAAGAGCTCTGCCGAAGCCGTCGGCCCCTGGCAATTCATTCTGGCCACGGGAAATCGCTACGGTCTCGAGGTCAACTGGTGGTTGGACGAGCGCAGAGATATGAAAAAATCCACCCTGGCCGCTGTTCATTACTTGAATGATCTTTATCACGAGTTCGGATCTTGGTATTTGGTCGCCGCCAGTTACAACATGGGTGAGTCCGGCCTGCGCCGACAGATCGCCAAATTCGGCACCCGAGATTTCTGGGTGCTATCGCAAAAAGGTGCTCTACCGGCAGAGACCATGGACTATGTTCCGAAGATTCTGGCGGCCATGATGATCGCCAAAGCCCCCGGGGTTTACGGCTTCGATCGCTTGGCAAAATTAGATCCATTGGAATATGACATTATCCAAGCTCCGGGCGGGCTAGATATCAACGAGCTTGCGGATCACATAGGATTAACTCACAAAGCTCTGCGCGATCTGAACGCAGAGTTGATTCACGGATTCGTGCCGGATAAAATTGAGAAACATCCGATTCATATTCCCCGCGGATCGATGGCTCTGGTGAGTGAATATTTAACGAAGTTCTATGTTAAGAAGTAATGCCCACATATATTTCCAATCTTTCCCAGTTCGGAAAAATGGGCCTCTTGTCACGGTTTGTTTGATTTCATCTCGAAAACAAATACAGTAGAGGCCCAATTTTCCGAACTGGGAAAGATTGGAATAGTCCCCTACTCATCCACCAATTCGTGCAAATTCGCGGCTGCGTGGGCCAAGGCATCCAGCATTTTCCGAGCATCGCTCAGGCGACTGATCGTCACAGTTCCAGTGATTGCACCCGAACTGTCATGCTTTGCGGAGGTGGCTATATCCACCTGCAAGAGTTCTTTGTTCTTCTTCACCATCAGGGTGTTGATCATAGGATAGTAGCCCTTGTGCACGACCTCTTGCAGTCCCTGCGCGGCCTGCCGATGAAATTGCTCGGCGTAAAGATCGTAAATATTTTTGCCGATCAACTCGCGCTCGTCATAGCCCAGCACCGAATGCAGCATGGGATTGGCCATGGTGATGACCCCTTGTAAATTCACCGAATGAATCATGAATGGCGAAGCCTTGAACACCGAGGAATAATTGCTCAGTTCATTTTTGGTGTGACTCAGCTCTTTGAACAGACTCTTGATTCGTATGCGAGCATCGATGAGATCCTTGTTTTCCTTGAAGCGCTCCACCGCAGTGTCACCTGCTAAAAATGGTAAGAGATCTTGCGGGGAAAGTGCTCCAACCAGATGTCCGTTGTCAGTGATATAGAGACGGTGCGAAGGTGACTGCACCATCAGTTTAAATGCAGTCTCTAAAGGTTCATGTTGATCGACCATAACCACTGGGTCCAACTCACCTTCGTAATCCTGAACTCGCGCTTTGGATGGACGAAGATTGCGCAGCAAAAAGCATTTCACCAATTGAAAATCCGTTAGGACCCCCATCAAATTTTTCTTGTCGACCAAGACCGGGGCCGTGGCCAATTGATTGTCATGAAAAGTTTTTTCCGCCTGATCAAGAGTGTCATCGGCGCGAACAAATAACACCTGCTTGGACATAAAATCCATCACCTTGGAATTTTTGATATTCATGATCACTCTCCCGCGAATCATGAAAGGTTGGCACAGTCGCGAAGGAAAGATCAAGTGTTTGCCTTATGGATCGGTGCAGAGCATGATCGATGCATGGCCTCTGAACTGGTGGTGCAGAAATACGGCGGAGCAACTCTGGCTGATCCTCAAAAGATCAAACAAGTCGCCGCGCGCCTGTCTCAGCTTTCAAAGTCGGGAAAAAAAGTCATCGCCGTGGTCAGCGCCATGGGACAATCCACCAATGAACTGATTCAACTGGCGCAACAAGTTTCGAGCAACCCCAATGGCCGCGAGCTAGACATGCTACTTTCCACCGGTGAACGCGTCAGCATGTCATTACTGAGTATGGCCCTGCACGATCTGAATTGCTCGGCCATCAGTTTCACCGGAAGCCAGGCGGGAATATTGACCAGCGACTCCCACCTGAGCGCCTACATCATCGACGTCCGCGCTCCGCGGGTCGAACAGGCGCTCGGCGAAGGAAAGATCGTGGTGCTGGCGGGCTTTCAGGGAGTTTCTCCTGTCAGCAAAGAAATCACGACGCTGGGTCGCGGTGGTTCCGATATCACCGCCATCGCCATCGCCGCGGCGATGAAAGCCACTCACTGCGAAATCTTGAAAGACGTGGACGCCGTATTCAGCGCCGATCCCAAACTGGTGCCAGCAGCGCGGCCTCTGCGCCAACTCAGCTACCGACAAATGATGGAGATGACTTTTTGGGGCGCCAAAGTTTTGAATTACCGCTCGGTCGAATTGGCCTTTCGCTGTCAGCTGCCCCTGTACATCGGTCCGGCCTCTCACCAACACGAGGGCACCTGGATCAGAAAAGAGGAACTTATGTATGAATCCGTCGAAGTCCTAGGAATCAATTCCCATGATCTAGTTTTACAGATCGAAGGTGCCCAAGAAAACCTGGGCCTGGTGCTCAAGCAATTCGAGGAAACTCTGCAAGAGAACGAAATTGCAGCTCCGCAAGTTTTGAACGTCAGTAGGAATGGCGGTAAATCCCAAGTGTTGGTCACAGGCTCAACAGAGATCTTGGACTTGATTCAACGAGAACTAAAAACTTCTTCGCAGTTCCAATTGTCAAACAAAGAACTGTCCGCAGTGAGCGTGACCTGCACTGGAAGTTTCGGCACCGAAATGCCGAAGCGAATCGCCACGACGCTGGCACAAAAGAAAATCGAGATTCATTCGATGTTGTTAAGTCCGATGAGCGTGATCGTGCTGGTCGAGCGGCGGCAAAAGGATTCGGCGATCCAGGCTCTGCACGCGCTCACGCAGTGAAAAACTATACAGCCTTTTTTAGGATCTGATTAATTAAAGATTGATACCCAACACCTTTGTTTTTTGCCTGCTTTTTAAGTTTGTTTAAAACATCGGATTCCACACGCAATGAAATCGCCTGTCTGGGTGATTCCCCAACAAGGGGACGACCAACGCGTTTAAACTTCTTCAGTTCGGCGGAAGAAAACTCCGGAATATCAGAGTAATCAATTTCCGAGTCTTTGACCTTATGAAAAGTAGATTTTCCTTTCCTTTTGGTTTGCAACTCGGGCGCTGATAATTCGGTATATCTCTTTTTCATAACGAGCAGACCTCCTGTAAGTAAATGACACAAACAATATGCGTTTCACGTCAGACTTCCCCAGTGCGACAAATCGATCTTCCTGATCGGAATGTCGTGGATCTGGAGCTAACATGATATTTTCATCAGAGAATATAGTCGCACCCTCTGAAAATGAGACCCGATGCTTTTGCTCGTTGAAAAGTGCTTTCTGCGGGTCCCACTGAAAATAGTGCATAATTATGTATATACTAATTTATCGGATTTGTATAGTCTTACTTTTTAATCACTTCGAAATGAAAGATCCCTGCTGTCCCTGTTGATAGAACTGAGTTTTAACTTTTTCCCAAATATTCGTGTCAGCTCCGGTGATCCCGTCCCGAGGAGCCACACGACTGCCGGCCAAAGCTCGTGAAGGATCGTAAGGCATGTTCGGTTTGAAGCGATCAAAATTCAATTTGTCGGCGTACTTTGCGCCCAACACGGCTTTGCCGTTACCAGCGCCGGGCGAACCATAACCTCCGCCATGAGCGGCTCCGCCAGGGGCACCGCCCGAGTTCAACAAGCCACCGTAAATACTGCCCTTAGCATTGTCGGCTAGTTTCGCGGCTGCATTCGGTTTTTTGCCAGAGCCATCGCCCGCACCAAATCCGGACATTCCACCATGTCCAGCGCCACCGCCGGGGGCACCGCCCGCTAAACCTTGTTTCTGACTTCCACCGGAACCACCAACTGGAGTCCCCATCAATCCCATGGCCGCATCACCCAATCCGCCACCGCTGCCGGCCAATCCAGCACTGCCATTCAAAGCACCACCGCCAGTCAACGCATTGGTCGGTGTCCCTTGCGAATTGACCTGCGAACAAGCCGAAGCATCCATCAGGCAACGACACATCGGACTGCCCGAGTTCGCCGGATTACTACAATCCGAAGCGCTGTATCCCGCACAACCGGGAGCCAAAGGATTCGCGATGCACGCGGGATTCGTCGTCGCCGCCACAGTTTGTTGGCAAGCCATGGTTTGCTCTTGGCCCACGCCCATCATCTGAGCGAGCACGCTCCAGTCGGGTTGCGCTTTGGCGGCAACTCTGTCGCATTTTATACGACCGCTGGTCATCGCTGGATCTGAAGCTTCGATAGATTTAGGAGTGCAGTCGTCGATACAAGATGAAACTGAATTCTGGCAAGAGAGATTGTACGCTAGAATGCCCGCCTGGGCCGCCACTGCAAATTGCGCCATTCCATCGCAGGCGTTTTGCGGATTCGCAGCAATCGCCTTCAACAACATGGATCCCATTTGCATAACACCAGCCGTGTTACTGTTCGTGACCATATTGCAGTCAGAATTCATTTTATCTACCGCAGCTGCACAAGCTTGGATCTCTTCCTTACCAACTGGAGGCTTGGTCGTGGCCATAGCCGCTGCTAAACTACTACAGTCGGGGCCTCCAACCGAGCAACTCACCATCCCACTATCACAACTCGTCCACGTACCATTTGCGGCGTTGCTACCGTCGCATGGATCACCGACTTTGTAACTTCCACAAGCATTGCCACCAGCTGGATAAAATCCTGTAGGATAGGATCCTCCTTCAGTCGTGACCGTGTTACCAGCAAAACAAGAAACTGTTCCGCACTTTGATAGAGTGGTGCTACAGTAATCGCCTGGTGCGCGAGTGATACTTCCATATGGATTTGTTCCGCTCTGGCTACTGCCAACTGATGAGCCAGCTGGTACCCACTTGCTTTTAGTTGGTCCGTCACCAACATTTACTTCTGACTGTACATAACCCGTAGGAACATCTGGAGGACATATCGGAGCTTTAGCCGCGTTCGAAGATCCTGGCTGTACGCATCCCAACCCAAACCCACTCTCCGAAAAACCCAGCGAGAGAATAACGCCCATAAAAAATATTTTAGATATGGATTTGTGCACGGAATCCCCCTGTGAGACTTCTCGGATGAAAAGGCGTTTTTCTGAAGTGGAATTCTGGACTTAAATCTGACTTCAAATTTAAACAAACGAACGGTGGAGTGGACGACCCAAACGTCTCAATTTGAGAAAACCATAATGGCATTTTCGCCGCAAATTTGCCAGTATGGTGTCTGCGCCCCTGTATCAGTGGCCATAGAGCGAGTAGCTCGTACTGCGCCCGCCACCCGGATTCTTCTTTAATATCTTCAGCCGTAAAAGTTCGTCGATGTCCCGATTCGCCGAGTCTTGTGAACATTTGGCGATGGACGCCCACTTAGACGAAGTTAGATTTCCCTCGAACCCATCCAACAACCGATTGAGCAGCTTCTTTTGGCGATCATTCAGTTTCACACTCGCGTGCATTTCCCAAAACTTGGATTTTTTTAGGACCGAAGAAAGGATTGTCTCTGCATTGTCGAGAGCTCTTTCCAGGCAAGATAAAAACCAAATCGGTATTCTCCGCACATTCTGCGGAGATTAGGCCCCATAATCTCCGCAAAAATGCGGGCCCAACTAGCCCATCCAGACCTTCGCCTTGTCTCACCACTGAAAATCACCGCCAAATCCAACAAACTGGCCTTCTTCCAAGGCCTCGAAAATCCGAACAGTTGCTAAGTCTTACAGCGAAAACGCGGAAAGGGAAAATGGCCGGTCGGAAAAAATATTTCTCGGCATTAAAAAATTCTCTGCGCAGCCTGATTTTTTACGGGCTGTGGATGGCACCGCTTTTCCTTTTTTATCAATGGCATTGGAATTTAACAGCACCGTTTCTGCACAACCTCGCGGATTCGCCATGGAAGTTTGTGGTGATGGCCGTGGGTTGGTGGGGCTTAAGCTGGCTCACTATGTATGGCCTGCAATGTCTTTGGCCGGTGTTGATTTTGATCTTCTATCGCACCGAGCGTGAGCGCTCGCCGAAAAAAATCATTGGCATTGGCGATCGCTTTCGCAAGATGGGTCTCTCGGCGCCGCAGATTTTCATCTTGATGTCGAACACTCGGGTTTGGAAAAACAAAATCTGGGGATTTTTCTCTCTGCCGAGTCCGCTCGGTGCACTGATGTTGATTGATTCCAGAATTTCCAAAAAGCTGTCCGTAGAGATGTTGGACATGTGGATCTGCCGCAAAGTGATCGAATCCAGATTTAGTCGGTTCTCTTCCGCGCGATTTCAGTTTTTCAGCATGGTGCCGACCTTTGCTCTGCTGGGGGCCGCTATTGGTTTCGCGGGCTCTGGCCACGACGACGAAGCCGCACTGGCCGCAGCTGCATTTTTCGCCGTCGCCGGAACTTTTCTGTGGAGAACTTTCCAAGTGCAGCGCTTACACGAGATCGATCGAAAAACCGTCAGCGATTTTCATCTGGACGCCGAGGCTTACTTCGCCAGCCTTGCAGAGACCGAACACTTCGATCCCACACTGAACATTGCCAAAAAATTCTTGGGATATAACTTCGTCACTCGTCGGGCAGCGATGGATCAAACCAGCTGGTACCGCCCGTGGATCATGTGGACTCTGCAACCGGCGATTCTTGCGTCGTTGGCGATGGTCTTCCTTCTGCAAACTCCGATGGCTGAGCTGAACACCACGCTCACGGCCAAAGTGAATCCCAAGGTCGCAGCAGAGACCCCGGTCACGCCTGTGGCTGTGGCAGAGGCCACTCCTGTTGTCGTGGCACCTCCTCCGGCACCACTACCACCACCCGCGCCAAATCTTTCCGAGCTCAGCCAAGCCGTGCAATCCGGCGATATGCGCAGCGTGATTCATCTCTTGGGCAGTGGAAAAAATATTCACGCCGGAGATCCGGCCGTCAACGGCGCCACACCGCTCATGCTAGCGACCAAAAAAGGCGATCTAGAAATGGCCTATTTCCTAATGGCCATGGGCGCTAACCCACAGGTGGAGTTCGACAATGCTGGCCAGACAGTTTTGTTCTATGCCATGGAATCCAGCAATCGCGTGGTGGCCCTCAACTATATGCTGAGGTCTCGCGTCGATGCAGAGAAAAAATCCAATGATGGCTTGACCGCTCTTGATTACGCCAAGAAGAATGGCTGGATCGATGCGGTTGAGGCCCTTTCCAATCGAGCCCCAGCGTCAGCGTCGCCACCCAAATAAGGACGCACAAAAATGTCAGAAAATTTTTTCTCGTTCTCTGTGAAAGATGCCAAAGGCAGCGCCGTTGATTTGTCCCAGCACAAAGGCAAAGTCGTTTTGGTCGTCAACGTCGCCAGCAAATGCGGCTTTACCCCACAATACACTGGCCTCGAAAAACTAAATAAAACTTGGGGCCCCAAAGGCTTAGTGATCCTAGGATTTCCATGCAATCAATTTGGCTCTCAAGAACCAGGCACCGATGCCGAGGTCCAAAGCTTCTGCCAAATGAATTATGGAGTCACTTTCCCCGTGTTCGCCAAAGTCGACGTCAACGGCGGAGCCGCCGACACCGTCTATAAATGGATGAAGTCCGCAGCCCCAGGCCTACTAGGTACCGAAGCGATCAAATGGAACTTCACCAAATTCTTGATCGGCAAAGACGGCCGAGTGATCGAGCGCTTCGCTCCCACCACGGAACCCGAAGCCATGAGCTCCGCCATAGAAAAGGCTCTGGGCGCCCCTTGATTAAGGGCACCTCAGAAAGTTGCATACCTACAGGTATGCAACTTTCTGAGTGTGTATTTGAGTCCACCCCACCCCTTTGAAAAAATTTCCCTCTCGAAAAAAATTTCAACGAAGTGACCTCTCCTGACATTATGTCGACCTGGTTGACAGTGCTTTTGCTGTCAAATGCAACTGGCTTTGGATATAGATTGGCCCGATTCGAGCACATGAGCTGCACGGAACTTAACCTTGAGTCGAAAACTCAAAACATTAGGAGAATGAAATGAAATCAGTATTTATGGTAGTAGCACTTTGTTGTTTGGCAGTGACTGCATCAGCGAAGTCGAAAAAAACTTTTGAACTGGGCTATCCAGTCTATTTTGATCAATGCGGCGGCAAAGCTGAAACTCGTGTTTCTAAAGCCACTGGCGACTTGTCTGTTGATTTCTCTGGAGTGGACACTATTAGTTGCGATAAATTCACCATCAGCGACAGTCTTACTGGACACATCATCAAAGAATACAGCGCTCGAAATGGTTCTTTCACATTAGCTAAATCTGTACTTAGCTCTCTGGGCAATAACTGCAGCGTAGATATGACTGTTTCAGGATATCGCGGTTATGAAGTGTTCCAATTGAACTTGGGTGCTTTGTGCGCTCCAGCTCCAATTGTTCGCCTGAACTCTTCTGCTGCTTACCAATTGTCAAAAGAAGGTAACTGCAAAGTGATGAACTTCAACGCCTTCTCCAATAAATTGAGCTACACAAATAAATTAACCACTTCCAATTTTTGCACTGGTGCCATCAGTCGCTATGATGTGGTCAACTATGAATGGTCAGAAAAAGGCAACTGTAAGCGTATGGTGAACGAAATTTACACTCACCAAAACGTAAGTGACTCTTATTGCTTGGCTAACTAATTCTAGATTGAAATAGCTAAATATTAAGGCCTGACTTAACCGTCGGGCCTTTTGCTTCAAAGTATCCAGCTATTGTAAACCAGGAAGCGAGCGCGGAGGCCTACTCCCTGTAGGCCGCACAAGCGACCGACCGAACAACGAAGGATCCGAGCCTTCTATTGCGCTCTCGACAAGAACAAAAAAGCCTGATCTTTTGGATCAGGCTTTCGTGTAAGAGATAACAAATCAAGTAACCTACAAAATCTAATGCTTCGCTTTTTTCGCGGCTGCGGCTTTGGCCACGGCGGCCTTCGGAGAAACCTCTTCGGCTTCGACGTCGGCGAGAGCGCCTTCGGCGTTAGGTTCTGGGGTGCTCATCAATAGCGTACCAATTCCTTTGGCGGACAAAAGTTTTGCGCGCAGATCTTCGCAGGCCTTAGGATTTTGTTTCAAAAATTCTTTGGCTTGATCGCGGCCTTGGCCCATTCTTTCGCCGTGGTAGCTGAACCATGCTCCTGATTTTTCGATCATGTTGGCCGCTACACCCAGATCTAGGATGTCGCCCTCGGCAGAGATTCCCTCATTGTACATAAGATCGAATTCCACTTTGGTGAATGGTGGCGCCATTTTGTTTTTCACGACTTTCACCGCTGTGCGATTTCCCGTCACGTCTTCGCCATTTTTGATGGCTCCTACACGGCGTACATCCAAGCGCACTGAGGAGTAAAACTTCAGTGCATTTCCACCCGTCGTGGTTTCTGGATTTCCGAACATCACACCGATTTTCATACGAATTTGATTGATAAAGATCACTAGAGTGTTCGAACGACTGATGGCCGCCGTTAACTTCCGCAAAGCCTGAGACATCAACCGAGCCTGCAAGCCCATATGGCTGTCGCCCATGTCGCCTTCGATTTCTGCCCGAGGAACCAACGCTGCGACCGAGTCGATCACTAACACGTCGATGGCACCTGAACGAACCAAGGTCTCTGTGATTTCCAAAGCCTGTTCACCCGTGTCTGGCTGAGAGATCAAAAGTTCTTCCGTGTTCACACCTAATTTGCGAGCGTAACCCACATCCAGAGCGTGCTCTGCATCTACGAAGGCTGCCACGCCACCCAGTTTTTGCGCTTGCGCGATCACAGATAGAGCGATGGTGGTTTTACCAGAAGATTCTGGACCAAAAACTTCGACGATACGTCCTTTAGGAAGTCCGCCAATTCCCAGAGCGATGTCCAAACCTAAAGATCCAGTAGAGATCGCTTCGATGTCGCGATTCAGGCTTTCACCCATGCCCAGGCGCATGATAGAGCCTTTGCCGAATTGCTTTTCGATGTTGCCCACGGCCAGGTCTAAAGCTTTGCGTCTTTCAGACAGTGCTTTGGGGTCCAGTTGATTCGTTTGTTTGTTTTCGTTGGCGCTAGACATAGTTGCCTCACTCTTTCTTTTCACGAGGATTCTTTTTTAGGTCACTCGTGAGATTTGTTGTTGCTGACAAAACTAACTTACACATAATTTACATATTGATTCAAATAAAAAATTTGAGCTGGTCCGGGTGGGTCGAGGAAAATTTTTCCTCAGCAAGAATTGCTAGCTGTGCGCATTAAGTATCTGGTTTAACAAATACTCTATTGAACAGTCGACACTTTTGCTTTGGATCTCCGTTCTTGAACCGGCAAAAATTTCCTTTTTGCTATATTCAAAATCTGGACCCTGGATGGCAAGAAACACAGTGCCCACCGGCTTGTCCATCGATCCGCCGTTCGGACCTGCGATGCCCGTGATTGCGATGGCACAGTCGACCTTCAAAACCCGTCGAGCTCCCTTGGCCATTTCGGCGGCGCACTCGGCACTGACTGCGCCGAATTTTTTCAAAGTCGCGGGATTCACTCCCAAGATTTCTTCTTTCACCGAGTTCGAATAGCTGACGATCGCACCTTTATATAGATCAGAAACTCCGGGAATCGCGGTGAGCACAGACGAAAGCAATCCTCCGGTGCAAGATTCAGCCAAGCCCAAGGAATATTTTCGCGAGCGTAAAGCTTCCACCAGTTGCGCGGCACTCATCCGATTTGTACGCCCAACCAAGTGGTGTGATGATAGATCAACTGCATAAGAAGACTGGCCACCACTCCGGCAGCCACGTCATCGATGACGACGCCGATTCCGCCCTTGATATTTTTGTCCATCCAGCTGATGGGCCATGGTTTAAGGATGTCAAAAAGTCGAAACAAGACAAAACCGATCAGCAGCGACTGCCACGTGAGTGGCATCCACACCATAGTGATCAGATAACCCACGACTTCGTCGATCACGGCCTCTGGGTGATCGTGGCCACCTTTTTCGCGCTCGTACATCTCGCAGGCCCAGATGGCCACGATGGTGAGCGCCAACGTAAAGCCCATGTGCCACAGGGGACCTATCCACAACAACAGCACGGCCAGCGGAATCGCGGCGATGGTGCCCATGGTTCCTGGCGCTTTCGGGACAAGGCCTGCTCCGAAAAATGTGACTATTTTTTTGATGTGGTTGAAACTCATCGCTGGTAGGCCGCTTTCAAACGCTCAAAGTGCTGGGGCTGAAAACGTCCCATGCGACTGCACATCAAATTGGTCACATCCAATTGATAGTTGGTGATCGCGTTCTCTTTTGGATCGTAGTATTCCAAATAACAGTCTTCGAATCCCAGCACGTGGCCGTACTCGTGGCGAATGGTCCAACGCACATCCCATTCATCGATGGGCGTGTTCTGATCCATAGTGATGATATTTCCAGCAAGCACATTCACGTGCGGAGTCACTCCATCTTCAAACACGATGTGAGGAGTCACCTTCGGATCAATGCCGGCCTCTGTCGGTGAGTGAAAATCCAAACGCAGATTCCAGGACGAAGTCTTCCACTCGTCCTCGATATTATCGCGCAGGAAATTCAGAATCTTTACATTGTCGGGTGTGAGGAATGGAACTGACATGGTCGTCGCTGTCCACTTCACATCCGGGCGCCTCTGCGGAATGACGAAGAAAGAGTCCCACATTTCCTTGCCCGCGGCTTCGTAGGTTTGAAAAAAAGCCCAAGCATGATTCCCAGCCAATGAGGCCTCCAGTTCACTTTCGCAGCCTGCACCAAGTCCCTTGCTATTGTAGCAGAGTTGTCGCAACCAATCCCGATATTGGGACTTCTTCGCGTCAGGCAGTGAATTCCATGCTGCCAAGTTCTGCTGTAGGTTCGGTTCTTTTTCCAGAAAGTAAGTTCCGCGCACGTCCATGGCCTGACGATCGATCATCTCTGAGAGCCACGGCTGCATCAACAGCCAGCGCTCTCCACTTTGGTAATTGCGATCCATTTTGTGGGCCCACAGAATATATGTGTCGACGTCTGTCGGTGGATCTTTGGGGAGATCTTGTCCTTGAAACAACACTTTCGCTAATTCCGCCGGCATTTCCTGCTGTAACTTTTGAAAATCGCCCAAAACAGACTGTTCGCTGTATTTATTCGGAGCCTCAATGGGAATCCCGGTCAGGCTTCCAGGCTTTGTCAGATAAATTTTGTGGGCCTGGTCGCGAAAACTATTCATATAGACCAGCCACTGCAGATTGCGTTTCCCGG
>JABDFK010000033.1 GCA_013286585.1 Deltaproteobacteria bacterium | reverse complement strand
TTGGATGTCGGATTCTGCGGGCTCGGCAAAAATGCGAATTGTGGTGGTCAATAATCGCGGTGGTCAGATCTTTAAAAATATTTTTCGTGATGAAAGGTTTTTAAATCGCCACTCCACCCAGTTTTCTAAATGGGCAGAAATGTTTCACTGGTCCTATCAATCTTGGGAAAAAATCCCAGAGAAAATGCCGGTGTTTTTTGACCGGGAAATCATCGAAATATTCCCGCGAGAGCACGACACCGACACATTTTGGAGAGAGTATTCCAAAATATGAACGTAGAAGTTTTTGCCTTGCATGGATTTTTGGGTTCACCAGCGGATTGGAAGCCCACCTTTGATCTTTTGCGCCAAGAAAAGCCTGATTGGCAGTTGCATGCGGTGGATCTTTTTGCCGACTCTCACCCCGGTCAGTCGATGCAAGAGTGGGCAAATTCCTTCAATCAAAGAGTGAGGCATAGAAATAGTTCACGGCGAATTTTGCTGGGATACTCTATGGGCGGAAGACTGGCTTTACATGCCCTAGCCGAGCGTCCGCAAATTTGGTCGGGGGCTGTGTTCCTGTCGACCAACCCCGGGCTACAAAGCCCTGAAGAAAAATTAGAGCGTGTTAGTAGTGACCAAAAATGGTCCGAGCGCTTTGCTCACGAAGAATTGACTCTGGTTCTCAAAGACTGGAATGCTCAGCCGGTGTTTTCGGGCTCGCAGGCTCCGCTGCGAGAGCTTCACCGCGAACAGTGCGTGCAGGCTTTGACGTCGTGGTCGTTGGGTGTACAAAAGAATTTTCGTGAGGTGGCAGAAATTTGGTCGACGCCGCAAATTTGGGCCGCCGGAGAGGAAGACAGCAAATTTGTCGGTCTCTTGTCCACACTTCCAAGCACGCAAACTCAGGTGATTCCAGGCGCCTCACACCGACTGCCTTTTGAAGCACCTAAAGCGGTGTCCCGTCTGGTCCTTAAGTTAAATTCCTAAACTGATTCGTCGCGCGAATCAGTGCGGAGCGAATTCCGGTTTCCCCAGCGGCATGACCTGCATCAGGAATAATATTCAGCTCTGCCTCTGGCCAAGCCCGGTGCAAATCCCAAGCGCTGCGAGCGGGACAGACAACATCGTATCGTCCCTGAACGATCACTCCAGGAATGCGTCGAATTTTATCTATATTTTCCAAGATATAATTGTTGGTCGGAAAAAAAGAGTTGTTGATGAAATAATGGCACTCGATTCGGGCGAAAGGCAAAGCCTTGGCGGGATCTTCCATTTCATCCACCGCGTCTTGTTTTTGCATCAAATAGGAGGTCGACATCTCCCACTGACTCCAAACGCGAGCGGCTTCAAGGCGAACAGCTTCGATGGGACTGGTCAGTCTTTGATAATAGGCCGTGATAAAATCTTGCCGCTCATTTTCAGGAATGTGGTTGAAGTAAGGCTCCCAGGCGTCTGGAAAAATTTGACTGGCGCCCTCTTGATAGAACCATTTAATTTCCGAAGGCCGGCAGAGAAAAATTCCGCGCAAGAACAACGCCGTGACATTCTGCGGATGAGTGATGGCGTAGGTCAACGCCAGCGTCGATCCCCAGCTTCCGCCAAAGACGTGCCACTGCTTCACTCCCAAGTGCTGGCGCAGTTTTTCAATGTCAGCGACTAAATCCCAAGTGGTGTTTTCTTTCAGCTCTGCGAAGGGAAGACTTTGGCCGCAACCGCGCTGATCGAAGAGAATCACCCGATAATATTGTGGGTCAAAATAGCGACGATGATCGGGGCTGATGCCGCCACCGGGACCACCATGAAAAAAGACCACTGGATAACCTTTAGGATTCCCTACCTGTTCGTAATGGATCTCGTGAAGTTCAGAGACTTTCAGTCGACCCGATTGAAATGGTTCAATCTCTGGGTAAAAATCAAGCGTTTGCATTCGGGCCTCCTATACCTTACAGTGGCCTCCTTACTAGCGGTAAGGAGCGGAAATGTCTATAATTCGATACGGTGAAATTTTCGACAAAGCCTGGGCGCAAATGCGCGATCGACTGCCCTTAGTGGCTGCTCTATCACTCTTGTATTGTTTGGCAGGGAGCGTGTTGTCCCAAGTTCCCGGTCTGGGTCTATTTCTGAGCGGTTTTATTCACGCAGGATATGTGGTTTGCCTGATTCAAATTCGTGACAAAAACGAAATGACCTTTTCCGATTTCTTCTGGGCGTTCACGGATTTCAATCGTCTATTACAGCTAACCTTACTGGGTTTGATTTATTATGGAATGGTGATTGGTGGACTGGTTCTGCTGGTGGTGCCCGGAATTTATTTGCTGGTGGCGTTGTCTTTGTCCAGCACCTATTTTGTGACCCGCAAGCAGGATGCCGTTGAGTCCATCAAAGCCTCGATGCGATTGATCACTCATCATTGGTGGTCAATGGCTGGTCTTTTCATTTTGGTAGGTATGCTCAACATCGCCGGAGCTATTTGTTTTCTTATTGGACTGCTGATTTCATTGCCGATGTCGGTTTATATCGTGCTGGTGACTTTGGATATTCTAGAGAAAAATCAGCCCACGACAATTTCTTCCAACACCGTGGCTTCGGATTTTTAGATTTTCCGGGGCCAGAATTTCTGCTTCGTCGCCAATGGAATAAAGCTGGCCTTCGCAGCAGAATCATTGCAGATCTCGAACTCTTGATCAGAGAACTGGTAAGAGTTCGCTAGCAGCTGATACTCGTTCACTAGATCAATGCCGAAAACCCCAGGGTCGTCTGAATTGATCGTCGTGATCACTCCTGCCTGCATCAACTTTCTAAACGGATGCGCCTCCAATTTTGAAACACCATTGGTGAGCCAGTTGCTGGTCGGGCATAGCTCCAGAACTGTTTTGGAATCGACCACATGTCGAAGCACCTTTTCGTCGTGGATGATCTGTAGGCCGTGTCCGATGCGCTGAGCACCTAAAATTTCGATCGCATCTAGAACGTTCTTAGGAGCGATAGGCAGGGGCACTTCGCCGGCATGAATGGTGATGGGAAAACTGTGTTGGTGGGCTTTGGAAAAAAGTGTCGCGAAGTTCTTCGTGGGAAATGCGGCCTCGTCGTCCGCTAAATCCACTCCCACCCAGGTGTCTTTGGTATCGATCGCAAAATCCAGCACTTTTTCTAGATCCTTCAGCGGCAAAGTTCGCTGAAAAATACAAACAAGTCCGACAGCCACGGGGAATTTTTCCGCCTTTTTGACTCCGGCGACGATGGCCCGATGGATTTTCTCGAAATTGAGATTCGGATGCCCCTGCAGAATGAAAGTAGGAGCATAGCGAAGCTCTAAGATTCGAATTCCTTCGTTATGGGCGTCTTCGACGGCCTCGTAAGCAATGCGAGTTAAGATTTCTTCAGTCGCCAGAACGGATTGCGTGGCCATAAATTTTTGCAGGACCGTGAGTAAATCCTTCATCGGCTCTTGCACCAGAAACATTTTCTTCTGGCTAATCTGATCCTTGGGGACTTCTTGGCCCATTTGACGGGCCAGTTCCACCAAAGTGGAAAATCGCAATGCGCCTTCTAAATGGCGATGCAGTTCGACTTTGGGATATTGACGTAAATTTTCCATTTGACCACCATGCTGTCCCAGAGGATAAAGGGCCAACTTCCTCTTGAAAAGGATCTGTTATGACACAACCTCTTCCTTTGCAAACCAAATTGGCGGGGAACCCTTCCCAACCACCGCAATTCTCTATGACTTTGAAGGGCAAAGGCGGCGAAGCCGTTGAGGTCGCGGATCCGCGCTCCACAAGGGCATTGATTTCGCTGATGGATATGAATGCAGTTTTAGGCGGTGCCGCCAGCCACTACGGTGGTCCTGCAGCTTTTGCGGAGCTAATGTCGGCATTACATGCGATCGTCTTTGAAGAGGCTAAGAAAAAATCCATTCCTTGGCATCAACTTTATAACTTGGTGAACGATGCCGGACACTGTGAAAACGGTTTGTACGCGCTGAAAGCGAACTATCATTTCGCTGGGCTGACGCTTCAGGATTTGAAGGGTTTTCGTTCGATCACTAGCAAGCTGTCAGGACACGCTGAAGCGCACTTATTTCCTGAAGGCGTTTTGTTGAGCAATGGTCCGCTGGGTTCAGCACTGCCACAGTCTCAGGGTCTGGCATTGGCGGACGCTCTGGCAACAACGTCCCGAGTGACCGTGACTGCAATTTCCGACGGAGCCAGCATGGAAGGTGAGGCCCGCGAAGCTTTCGCCGCCATTCCGGGACTAGCTCGGACAGGTCGGTTGGCTCCGTTTGTGATGATCATTTCTGACAACAACACCAAGCTCAGTGGTCGAATCGACAAAGATGCATTTTCCATGGAGCCCACTTTTGCGGCGCTCGCGACGGAAGGCTGGAAAGTGGTAGAGCTTTCTGACGGCCACGATCTGCAGAAATGCTATGACGTGATTTTCGAGGCCATCGAAGAGGCCCGCGCCAACCCGAAAATTCCCGTGGCCATTCAAGCAAAAACCATCAAAGGCATCGGCACCAAAAAAACGGCAGAGTCCGCTTCTGGCGGTCACGGTTTTCCATTGAAATCCCCCACAGAACTACCCGCATTTTTATCTGAGATTTATGACGGCGAAAAATATCCAGAAGTTTTTGATCAATGGATTGCAGAGCTGCTGGATTGGGAAAAACAGATCAAAGCTAAGGCGGCACCAGCTTCTACCGATGAAAAAATTCAAAATGGCGTGGGTGCAGCTTTGATTCGTGCCCGCAAAGCGGGTCTACCGATCGTTAGCATCACTGCGGATTTGCCGGGCTCGACCGGTGTGGCGGCTTTCCGCAAGGAATTTCCCGCGGACTCTTTCGACATGGGGGTTGCTGAAAGCAATATGATTTCCGTAGCCGCGGGGTTCTCTCGTGGCGGTTACATTCCTGTGGTCGACACATTTGCGCAGTTCGGAGTGACCAAAGGCTCATTGCCATTGACTATGGCCAGTCTATCAGAATCCCCGATGATCTGTATTTTTTCGCACACCGGGTTTCAAGACGCCGCTGACGGAGCTTCTCACCAAGCGCTGTCGTATTTAGCCATGACGGCAAGTATCCCCAACTGTGATTTGTATAGTCTGACCTGCAGTGAAGAGGCCGACGCCTTAGTCACACAGGCCGCACACCTCTTCGCAGAGGAACGCAAAGCCGGAAGAACTCCGCGCACGTCGATCTTCTTTTTGGGTCGTGAAAACTTTCCCAAACACTTCACGACTGGTGCTAAGTACGAACTGAGCAAGGCCCAAATCGTCAGCGACAATTCCGCGCAATATCCGACCAGCATTTGTCTGATTGCCTCAGGATCTATGCTGCCGCAAGCCGTGTTAGCTGCGGAAGATCTGGCGGCAAAGAAAATCGGCACGATCGTGATCAACCCTGTTCAGCACAATCATCCAGATATGGCGACGATCATGCCGGCGCTGAAAAAAACCGGCGGTCGAATGATTGTCGTCGAAGATCATCAAAAAATCGGTGGACTCTATCATATGTTGGCTGGCGAAATCTTGGCGCAACAATCCATCGGCAAAGTGATTTCTCTGGGAGTGGATGGAGAGTTCGGACGAAGCGCCTACAATGCGATCGATCTTTATGCTCTTCATAAAATGGACGCTAAAAGCATCGTGCGCAGTGCTCTGGAAATCGCAAAAGGATGAACGTGTCGTTAAAAATATTTTTTCTGACGACGCTGATTTTGCTTTCCGCTTGCGCCACTTCAAAGGTCACTCTGTTCCCTGCGGGCCAAGAGAAGGTGCCGCCGTCCAACATCAATTCTGTGGGAATTTATCGTACAGTTCCCCCGCCGGAAACTTTCACGGAGTTAGGCTTGATTAGCTTCAAATCAAGTTCGATGGATTTGGTGGACATCTACGAACACTTGCGGACCGATGCGGCGTTGCAAGGCGCTGACGCCGTTGTCGGCATTAAGACGATCAGTGAAACTCACACAGAAACAACGCCTGTCCAGCAATGCCTGCCGAGCACGGTTTGTGACGCCAGTGGTATTTGCTCCACTCATGACGAGTGCCACACAGAATTTGAAAATAAAAATGTCACCACTTATTTAACTCAAGGATCTTTGATTCGGAGGAAGCTATGAAATGTAAATGGATATTGTCTCTTGCGGTGTTGGTGCTTTCTGCCTGTTCCGTTTTTGAGCCGCATGTGGATTTCGCTCCGGCGATGATCAATCAAACTTTTCCGGCACGGACTCCGGTGGACAAAATCGGATTGTTTCGCTCACAGATGCCGACCAAGAAATATTCCGAAATCGGTAGCGTAAGGGGTTGTTGCGGCAATGATAACAACCACAACATCGATGCCCTTCGCAAAAAAGCCGCCGAAATGGGTGGAGACGCGATCGTTGCGCTCGAGATAGATGCTTCAGGTGCGGCGACGGCCTCGGTGATTCGCTACGATCAAGTGCCCTAAATTATTTGAGAGAATTCTGCCAGAACGCCAGCTCCTCGGGCGGAAGACTGAGTTCCATTCGCGCAATCCGTAGAGCGTAGCGCAAGGCCTCTTGTGAGAGGAACGCCAATTGCCGACGCTGGCCTCTTTTTTTGAACGAGTTAATTTCGGGGAGTGAATGGGCCAGCTCAATGATGTGCAAAACTTCCGTGGATTCCGCTTTAAACATACCTAGCTCGTCCTTCATGAAGATTTCGCGTTTCTTTTCAAGCTCAGGATCGCCTTGCAAGGCTGCATTGAAGGCCATCACCATTGGCAAATAGATTTCCATGGGGTTTTTGTAATCCCAGGTGATCTCTTCCATGCGGTGCATGTAATTGACGAAGATATCGCGCTGATCTGAATTGTTCCAAATTTCATTCAGCGAAGGCATCAGATGTTCCATCAGATTCAGGTCATAAAGCTCGCACAATGATGGCACGTGATCATCGAGGCGCAAAAATTTGAGATATTCCTCGCGACGGCGTGGCAACGGCGATTTTGCTACCTCGGCAGCGGTTTCTCGAATGGCGGCGCGGAAAGAAGACTCGATGGTGAATTTCAGTTTGTGCGACAAGCGTACCGCGCGCAAACTGCGAATGGCGTCCTCGATGATTCGCTCTTTGGGATCACCGATCATGCGCAAGATCTTGGCTTCGATGTCCGCCATACCGTGAGCATAATCGATCAACTCGTCTTTGAGCGGATCATAGAACATAGAATTGATGGTGAAATCCCGGCGAAGAGCGTCCTCTTCGGGCGTACCGAAAAAGTTATCGCCCACGGGTTGATCTTCACCGTCGACGAAATCTTCAGGGCGACCTCCACGGCGAAAGGTGGCAATTTCAAATTGCTGATCGCCCCGCATAGCTAAAACAAGACGAAATCGACGGCCAATGACATAGCTGCCCCAAACTCTTTTGCGAACTTCGTTGGGGAGTGCATTGGTGGCGATGTCGTAATCTTTGGGATGAATTCCAGCCAGCAGATCGCGAACGCAACCACCCACAAGATAAGTCATGTGTCCGGCCTTTTGAAGTCGCTCTACAATTTCTATCGCCTGTCGATCAATCCAAGTTGCGTGCAAGCGAGGTTTCTGCTTTATTTCCACCATGGTGAGAACGACATCATACCTTGAGCGCTTCAATTATCAACTAACTGGTCCCGATCAGGGGCGTAAATGGGTTTTTTTGCACGGTTTAATGGGTTATGGCTCGAACTGGCGAAAAATCACTTCGCAATTGGCCAGTGAAAGAATTCTGACTTTCGATCAGCGAGGCCATGGGCGCTCCTGGAAACCTGTCACAGGCTATGCTTCCGAGGACTATGCCGATGACCTTTTTTTAATTGCCCAAGAATTAGGCTGGGACAAGTTCATTTTGGTCGGACACTCCATGGGTGGTCGCAATGCCCTGAGCTTTGCCCATAAATATCCCGAAAAAGTGACGAAACTGGTGATTGAAGATATCGGTCCCGATCCTTCCATGGGCGCCGTTGCTTACTATGAAAATTTGTTGGGGGCGGTGCCCACGCCTTTCCCGACAAAACTGGCGGCCAAAGAGTTTTTTATGAATGAGTGGTCAAAGCTTGGTGTGGTTCACGAGAACGTGCTGACCCTGGGGCAGTATTTGTACTCAAATATGGAGGACAAGCCTGATGGCAGCGTGGACTGGCGATTTTCTAAAGAGGCCATTTTAAGCTCTGTGAAGCAAGGGCGGGCCAACGACGTTTGGGATGAGTTGCATCGCTTGACCATGCCCACGCTTGTGATTCGCGGAGAAAATTCGAAAGAACTCTCGCGAGACGTATTTCAGCGGATGGTGGCCTCAAATCCAGCGGTTTCAGGCGTGGAGATCCCTAACGCGGGGCACTGGGTTCATGCTGATCAATTCCAGGCTTTTGCTTCAGCGATCCTGGATTTTTCCAACACCCTTTAGTGAGTTTTGACTTTTGCCGTCAACGTGCACTAGTTTGTGCGCATGAATTTAAAATTTTCTGAGCTCAACCTGGATCCCAAAATAAATGCCGTCATTGAAAAGATCGGTTACCTAGAGTGCACTCCGATTCAAACTGCGGTCATCCCTCAAGTCCTTGCTGGCAAAGACGTTTCAGGTTTAGCGCAAACTGGAACTGGAAAAACCGCAGCCTTTTTAATCCCCCTGATGGACCGCATTTTAAAAGGTCAGTTTCAAGATTGGGCACCCACTAATTTTGTTTTGATTTTGGTTCCCACTCGCGAGTTGGCCGAACAAGTGTACGACAATATCGCTGCCTATAGTGAGTCCACTGGTCTAACTGGGGTTGCCGTTTATGGTGGCACTGGTTACGACAAACAAAAAGAAGCCTTCCGTAAGAACGTGGACTTTGTGGTCGCCACTCCCGGTCGCTTGATCGACTTGTATAAGGACAACTGCGTTGATTTGAAGCAAGTGCGCGCCATCGTTTTTGATGAGGCCGATCGCATGTTCGACATGGGCTTCAAAGACGACATGAAATTCATTTTACAAAGAGTGCCCCGCGAGCGGCAGTTTCTGGTTTTCAGCGCCACTTTGAACTTCGACGTGATGAACACCGCCTACATGTTCGGTGCAGAGCCCATCGAAATCGATGTCAGTCGCGATCAAGCCAAAGCCGAAAATGTGAAGGATGAAATTTTTCACTGCGGTCATGACGAAAAACCCATGTACCTGTTGTCGATTCTAAAAAAATACAATCCCCGACAGGTCATCATCTTCAGTAATTTCAAATTCAACGTAGAGCGGATTGCCTCTTTCCTTTCGCAAAATGCGGTTCCGGCGATGGGAATTTCAAGTCTTTTGACTCAAGCTCAGCGAACGCGAGTGATCGAACTTTTCAAAGCTGAAAACGAAAAAAATATTTTGGTGGCGACAGATGTGGCTGCTCGTGGATTGGATATTAAGGGTGTGGACATGGTCATCAACTATGAACTCCCCAACGATGCAGAATCCTATGTGCACCGAATCGGCCGAACTGGCCGTGCTGGCGCCGAGGGTTTGGCATTTTCCCTAGTCTGTGATCGCGACATTGAATCCCTAGCGCGAGTCGAAGTTTATTTGAAACACAAATTGCCATCCGGATGGATGGAAGAAGAGGCCCTAGTGAAAGAATTTTCTGCGTTCCCAAGAGAAGATGTAACCCCAGGTCGTTCCAACGAACCGGGAGGCGATCGCCCTGCTCCTCGCAGTGAGCGCGGACCTCGACGTGACGGACGTGGAGGCGGACGTGGTGGAGACCGTGGCCGTGATCGCGGTCCTCAGAAAAGCACCGGACCGAATCAACATGGACAGGGCGGAGGCTATCGCGCCGATCGCACCCCACGAAATCCCGATGGCACTGTAGCAGTACCAGTTGCTGTTGCCGGCGAACCTGCTGAGCGCAAAAAATTCGTGCCTTCAAAAGGCGCGTCCGATCGACCGGTACCGCCTCGCCATGCGAACAATGGCAATGGAAAAGCCGGACATCAACGTCACCAAAATAATTCCGGTGGATATCGTAAACCGACAGCTTCAGCAAAAACCACAACCACACAAAAGGTGGCGAGCTTTTTCAAAAAACTATTCGGCGGTGGTGCTGCAAAACCAGCGGCGGCTGCGGCCAGTGCTTCGTCTCATAAACCCAATGGCAGCGGTGGCGGTAAATCCGGTGGCGGTCGTCATCATGGTAAACCTAAGAGCGGTGGGCACAAGCCCGGCGGCGGTGGTGGCGGTTACAAGCCAAGACCTAGTGGTTATAAACCGGGTGGCGGAAAGCCACCGACATCTGGTGATAGCAAAACTTAATTTATTGAGAACTCGGGTCGTCAGAGTCGTCACTTCCATCATCACACTCATCCATCAGATGGCCAGCCAGGTTCTTTTGCGCTACGGCCTCTTCGACAATGCGTGAATGATCCACTAAATTGGTAAAAGTGAGCCTAGCGCGACAGATATTTTCCTGGTCGATAATGATGACCTTGGTGATCACGTAGCCGGCGGCGATGCGACCCTGGAATAACTCCATGTGAATTGTGCCGGCCATTTTTTGGTCGTTGCTGTCTAGAATGACCTCGGCCACAACACGGGCGATGTCCTCTGGTTTGGTCATGACGGTTGGTGCATCTGCTGAAGGGGTCGATTTATTTTTCAAGGCATCTGTGGTGTCAAATCCCTTCCTTGCCAACTGCTTGTTAATTGCCAGACACGGAAGTGTTGAAGCTAGGGTCAGAATAATAACAAGAATGCTTTTCTTCATAGACAGCCCTGGCGATGCAATCCCACGGCCAAGTTGACCAATATCGTGTGCCCTTGTAGTGCGCTTAGGGTGAAGTAAGATGTCAATATTTTGGACAAAATCTGACAAAAGTAGGCCAGGGGAATCCTTCCGGCGGTACGTAAAATTTTCAAGCGTTGAAGTCTATTTTCAACACTTTGTTGAAGATAAATTTGCCCCTGGCTCCAGTGATCGGTATACAACCGCTCCATGGAAGCCACATACCAACACATTATAAAGGAAGAGCTAGCTCGGCGCTGCGAGCGAAATCCACGCTACTCGATTCGGGCATTTGCCAAAGCTTTGCAGATTGATGTTGGAGCTTTGTCGCGGGTCTTGGCTGGAAAGCAGATTCCATCGCACAAATTGGCACAGAAACTTATTGAAGCGCTGGAACTAGAGCCAGAAAAAAGTGACGTGTTTGTTTCATCAATTTCTGAAACCCAGGGTCATCGTCATCTTCGACGTACTAGTCCTTTTTTTAAGAAATTGCAGTCGAAGAGTGTTCCTCAAGATCTCAGTATCGATCTCTATCGCGTGATCGCGGACTGGTATCATGTTGCCATTTTAGAGCTCACCTTTGTCGAAGATTTTGAATCAACACCACGCTGGATTTCGAAAAATTTAGGAATTGGCCAAACAGAGGCTAGGCTCGCGATCGAAAGACTGCTGAATCTGGGACTGCTTGCGACCAAAAACGGCCGATTGATCAAAACCACAGAGCAGCTTTCGACCGCCGACAAGCATCTCACCACGCCAGCTCTGAAAAAAAATCAAAGGCAATTTCTTGAACGAGCGATGGTGTCTCTGGAAGAAGATCCCATCGAAGAGCGCAGTATCACGTCGATGACCATGGCCATCGATCCAGCGAAATTAAATGAAGCAAAAAAAATGATTCGAGAATTCAACCAGACGCTGTGTCAGTTCCTCGAATCGGGAAAACAAAAGCGTGTTTATAATCTTGGGGTGGCCTTATGTCCCGTTCAGAAAAAGGAGTCGTAAAATGAAATTCAAAAACTTAGTCGGGATCGCTGGTTCGATACTGATCACTACTGTTTGCCCTTTGCTGGCGTTTGCTGGGACTGAAGGGCACGGTGGTGAGGTGGTTATTTGTCCGGGCCAACAAGCTCTGATGTACGACGTGTATGAGGCAACCGCCATCAGGGAAGGGCTTCATTTAGATTTAGGCCCGGCCAATCTTTCAGCAGCACAAAAAGTGAAGTTGGCCCTGAGTCGTTATGCACAACGTGATCCCGTTCGGGCCGCTCGATTTCAGGTCAAGGCAGATGCATTTTTGAGCGAAGCTAAAATCGGCGACTTCGATCTGGAACCGCTGACCGATGCCAACCACATTGCGCTTCCCCCGCACTGCACGATCTCCCAGCTGATCGATCAACGTGAGCCGGAGCTTCCTGGTGACAAACGCTACTTCATTTCGCAGAGGTTATGGAATCAATTGAATTCTGATCAAATGGCGGTGGCGATTCTCCATGAGATCATTTACCGACTGGCCATTGATATGGGGCAAACGGACTCTGTCGGGAGCCGGGCACTCAATTCGTATATTTTCTCTGGTAAAATTACGAGTTTGTCAGACAAAGAATACTACGACCTTTTGAAGGCAACACGTTTTGTGACCTGTGGCATAGGCGCCTCCAGTTTGGCTATTTATCTGCAGGGATATTCCGTGGGAGCAGGTGGAGCTTTCTGTCCGGATTTTTATGATGATGGTCACCTTAAAAGTGCAGATTTAGCCGTCGACAACGTGATCGCGAGAGCTGGATCCGTGGACATACCGATCCACGGTTCTGTCACTTTCTACAATGATGGTCATCTCGCTAGTGCAGAGTTAGCTTCCGACAACGTGATGGTAAAAGTTGGATCCATAGACATTCCGATCCGTGGTGCAGTCACTTTGTACGACGATGGCTCTTTTGCCAGTCTTTTTATCTCGGGATCCCCAGCGAAAATTGAGTTTCACGGACGAATGCTTGATCTGACGGAAGGCGTAACCTTTGACGAGCAAGGGAATTTAACTTCCGCTGACCTTGCTACGCTCACCACATTGGTTGTTCAAAACCAGAATGTCGCGTTTGGAAGTTGGATCGAATTCTATCCCAACGGCTCTGTCAAATCAGGACGGATCTTCGCAACGCAAAGACTCAGGAATACTCAAGGCAGACTAGTGACCATCAAAGTTTCCCCGGGCGATGACGAGCTAGTCAAATTTGATCAAAATGGACTTGTGTTGGATCGACCTTAACTATTTAAAACAAGAAAGAAGCAATTATGAAAAATATAGGTTTGCAAGTGATGATCGGTTTTTTCTGCATGGTTCCTCTTTTTGCCTTCGCGGACGCCTCATGCCAGGCTGAAACATTGAATGGTCAGTGGACTTGTGACAATGGGCAGAGCCTAGTCTTCGATGTTTCCGTTAAGAATGATATCTATCAACTCAATCCCACAGAGTCTGTAGGGGTGCTAGTGCAATTAGATGGTCAACCTCATGATGTAGCCGAAGGGTCGATCAGCGCTAAAGGTACTTGTGAGGGACCTGTGGTTGATTTGGATTTGACGATGGGCCCAATGACGGTCTCGCAAAAAATCACCATCCAATCGCCGAGAGTATTTTCAGTGGATGCATTGGCCCAGGACAAGTCTTACCATACCAGCTGCCGGAAGGTGGTTGGTGACTATTTTTGAGCTCACAGCCAAGAAAACGTCTTCATAATATTATTACAATTGGAAAGCGTCCGCTGAAACTGCGCTTTCTCGTCGGTACAGGTGAGGATCACCGCAGTTTTCTCTTTGAGAAAGACGACTTGTCTTAGCTGCTTAGATTTTTTCGGATGCACCAAATCGACCACATAACCTCGAGCATTTCCCTGTGTGAAAGTTTTTGCCCCCAGCACATCAAAGCCGTAGTACGAGTAATCTCTGATCCACTTCTTGGCGTAAAATTCCACGTTCGTTGTGGCCGGCAGTGTTTCCGTTTTCACGGCCAAAAACCCGTTGGTGAGCGGACTTTGATAGCGCACAGAAATTTCGTGGGGAACATTTTCGACTTTGGCTGCATCGCCAGCTTGTAAATTCCAGTTGGTTTGACCTTTGGTCAAACGGAAACCGCGCCAGTTGAACATGTAACCTTTACTCAGTGAGCCCAAAGCTGAAGAGCCCATGGCGGGAATGGGGCTGGCCAACACCCATATAGGGCTCAGGCAAAGCATGGCCAGCAGTGGAAGCCATGAATATTGCCAGTGATATTTCGATCTCAACGAGCCCATCACCTAAAATTTCATCATATTAGCGAAAGTTAAACCAGCCATTACTTTGATTTATTTGCATTTGACGGTTGATCCACTAAGGTCGCTCGACGCAGCAGAATTTCTGCTGAGGATTTTCATAGGGTTATCCGGGGGTCGCAGATGAGTTTGTTATCAAAAAATAGGTCTAGTTTTTTCATTCTTGCTGCAGGACTGACGGTGGGATTGATCGGATGCACCCCGGGTGGTTTTCAAAAAAGTCAGCTGCTGCCAGGACAATTAGACAGCGGAATTTTTAGCAATCGTCCGCAGATGCAGAATAAATCCATTGTTCTGATTCAATTCCAAAACCCACCACTATTGAGTTCCGTACAGATGGTCAACGGCAAAAAAGCGGTGGATCCTGATTTGAAAAAAGCCATCACTGAAGAGCAATCTGTCGCCGAAGCGAAATTGAAAGCGCTGTCGTCCGAGATTGTTATTCTCTATCGTTACAAAATGGTTTTGAATGCTTTTGCCGTAATCACTCCGAACTCTCTGAAAGAGCAGTTAAAAGCCATCGGCGGAGTCGCCTACGTGGAGGGCGAAGGTTCCTTTGCTCGGCCACGAGTGATGGATGTGGCACAAGGTGCTTCAGGTACGGATATGATGTCGGCCAATTCGGTGAAGTTCATCGGTGCGGATGTGGTTCATCAGATGAAAGTGAAAGATAAAGATGGCAACGATGTCGCTTTGGATGGAACCGGTATGCGTGTTGGTGTCATAGACACCGGTATCGACTACACTCATGCGATGTTGGGCGGTGCGGGAACAGCCGCAGCTTACAAAGCTGTCAATCCCTCTGCCGCCAACCTGTCGTTTCCCACGGCCAAGGTTATTGGCGGAATCGATTTGGCCGGCACCACTTACAACTCAGCCTCAGCAAATTTGAATGACCGCTTACCGGTACCAGACGCGAATCCTTTGGATGAGTTCGGACATGGATCCCACGTGGCAGGAACCATCGCTGGCAAGGGCGACGGTGTGAACACTTACGATGGTGTTGCACCTGGTGCGAAACTCTATGCCATCAAAGTTTTTGGCGCTGATGGCTCTACAGGTGACGCGGTGGTGATCGCCGGTCTTGAGTACGCTGCTGATCCAACAGGATTGGGTGACCCGACTCAGACATTAGATGCAGTCAATTTGTCTTTGGGTGGACCTTACGGAAGCTCACACATCCTTTATCAACAGGCGATTAGAAATTTGAGTGGTGCTGGAACAGTGGTTCTATGTGCTGCGGGCAACGAAGGAGCCTCAGATTACATCGTCGGTGCGCCAAGCGTGACTGATGAGGCCTTCTCTGTGGCGGCTTCGATTGATGATGCTATTCAGAACTGGCAATTTCCGGCGGTGAAGATCACCTATGCTGGCGGCGACCTTTTGTCAGAGTCCATGGAATCCCCTCTGGGAACGCCTTTGGACAAAGTGGGAAGTTTGTCCGGACCCATGGTCTACGTCGGAATTGCGGACAAAGATTTTGATGATGCGACCAAAGCTAAAGTGAATGGTAAAGTAGCGCTCATTGATCGTGGGGTCGTGACTTTTGCCGATAAGATCTCTCGGGCGCAGGCTGCGGGAGCAGTGGCTGTTGTAGTGGCTAACAATATCGCCGGCGATCCATTCAAAATGGGCGGCGGCAAAGAAGGATCTTTTAAAATTCCGGCCATTATGGTTTCACAGAGTGTTGGTGATTTGATCAAAAGCAAATTGCCGGCCGGTGATGTCGTCATACAATTCAACACGCCAGAAAAAATTATAAAAAAAGAAGTCATCGATACCATCACTGACTTTTCTTCGAAGGGACCGCGCTCTCAGGACAGCGCGATCAAACCAGAAATATCTGCACCGGGGCAGAATGTGATTTCGGTGAACATGGGCTCTGGAAATTTGGGAACTCAAATGTCGGGAACTTCGATGGCGACGCCGCACATGACGGGTGTAATGACTATCCTTAAGCAGGAGCATCCCGAACTATCACCGGATGAGCTGAAGTCCTTAGCGATGTCCACGGCCAAAATTATTTCGGACAGCAAGGGTGCCGAATATCCGGTGAGCTACCAAGGCGCTGGACGCATCCAACTGGACAAGGCCGTTTTGGCCGAGGCCGTGACCGTGCCAGCCAGCGTGTCGTTGGGTGCACAAAATATCTCTAACAAAAAGATCGTGGCGGCGCAGATCACAGTTAAAAATATTTCCAAGCGTAAGATCACGTTCATGCCATCTTTTCAACCAAGGGTGGGCGGGATCAACTTGTCGAGCGCCAATGCTTTAACTTTGGCGGCGGGGGATTCCGGCATCATGGATTTGCGATTTGCTCTGGACGCTTCTGTTTCAAAAGATGCCACCGTAGAGCTAGATGGATTTTTGACTCTAAAAACTGGTGGTACCCTTGATATGACTTTGCCGGTGCTAGCCGTGATCAAACGCATTTCCAACATCCAGTCAGAGCAGTTTTCTATTCATTCAACCTCGGCCACGGACTCTGCCGGAGCAGCTGCCGATGTCTATGTGAAAAACAGCGGTACGAATGCCGGCGATGTCATGGTTTTCAATCTTTTGGGCCGAGCGCCCCGTAAATTGAATCCAGGCAGCAGCGACAGCGTAGAGACTAGTTGCAATTTACAGGCGGCAGGTTACCGAATCATCAAGAAGCCGATGGATGGCGGCGGCACTCGCATGTTCTTAGAAGTCGCAGCCAAACTTTATCAAGCCGAAGACACATGGAATATGTGTGAGATTTCTGTCTTGATCGACAAAGATGGCAAAGGCGTGCCTTCGCAAGAGCTTGCTGGAGTGGCGCTAGGGAATGTTCCTGGTCTGTCGGATGCGGCCTCAGCAGGGCAGTTCGCAAGTGTACTTTTTGATGCGGTGGCGGTCAGAAATCTGCGTATGAAGTATGAAGTGGCTATGCAGCAGCCATTGGCGCCAGGAGCGACGGCGCCCACCGAAAGTTATCTGCCAGCGGTTCTGGACCGGAATGAAATGATGAACATCAATCATTCCACCGTGGCCGTGGTGGAAGTGCCGGTCGACGAATTGGGCACCACCGAATCGGGTGCGCTCTCCATTCGTGTGGCGACGATTTCTGATAATGATTCGGTTCAGACGGATGATTTTTTGGAAAAATCCCTGAGTCAATGGACGCGAATTTCCGTGCAGGAATCCAGCCAGGCGTTCATGGGTATGCCTGAAAAGACCACGGTGAATGCCGGCCAAGAAGCGGTGATTCCCTTGGTGAAAGGCGTTGGCGATCAGGATCTGCTTTTGTTGTATCCGCAGAATGCGAATGTGAGTTCGGATGTAATAGAAGACCAACAATCCCAAACCCCCACTCCGGGCTTCGACTGAGCGCACGCGGCAGAAGGCCCGGATCCTTCGTTGTTCGGTCGTTCTCTTGTGCGGCCTACGGGTAGTAGGCCTCCGCGTTCACTCCCTCTCGCCTCGGCTGCGGGCCTTCTGCCGCGTGCTTTTCCGTGTTTTACGGGGATGGGGTCGGAGACGGGATTGGATCTTCTAGGTCTTCGGGGCGTTTGCATTTTTCTTGGGTTTCTTTTAGGGATGTTAGGTAGATTTGGCGTTGGCCGTTGTCTATTAGGGTGACTGCTAGTTGGGATTTTTCGGGGTTGGTGGCTGGGTACCAGAGGTCGGTGTTGGCAGCTGCCAGTTGGATGAGGCAGTCGAAACGTAAGTCATAGAGATAGATTTTGTCTTGGGTGTCTTTTTGTAATTTTCCAGAGATCAAAATGGTTTCGCGGTCGGCGTCCCACCAGCTCATGTCGTGGATGGAGACGAAGGGGACCACGTGGTTTTCTAATTTTCCGGAGCCTTTTTTTTCACGTAGGACTGAGGGGCCGAACTGATCTTCTTCTAGCCAAATAGCTAAGTGATTTTTGTTGGTCAGGGTAAAAATCAGATCGTGATCTTTGCTTTGCGCTATAATTTTTGGCGTACCGCCCTTTTGGTCCAAGACTCCGACTTGATGATCTTGGGGTTGATTCAGCGAAAAGGCGAAATGGGAAGTCCCGTCGTAATCCAGCGAAGTAAAAATCTGATTGAGTTTGGTGAGCTTTTCGATGGGTGGCCCCTGAAGTTCGCTCACGAATAAATCATTGATGTGGGGGCGAGCTGCTGATGAAAACAAGTGAGGCTTCTCTTTTCCCGCATCCGTAGTCGAGACATAGGCAAATTTCTGTGAACCATGAAGAAACAAGGGAAAATCAGCGTCACCGTCAGAATAGGTCAGGCGGTGCTCTTTTGATTCACTGAAGGACCAGGTGAAAATTTGCTGATTCTTTTGTGGTCCTCTTTTAGAGACGTAAATCAGAGATAAGCCATCCGTTGAAAATCGCGCACGAAAATTTTCGCCGACGCTGGTGAGCCGCTGACCAAAAGAAATTTCTTGCGCGGGGGGTGCCGCCCTGGATTTGCTGACGGAGACAGGTGGCGCTGCGGAGCCGGCCTTATCTGCAGTCTTGCAACTGATGAGATGCAGCGATAACACTAGCACCGAACAAATTGACAGAGCCTTTTGAATCAATGAAGAAGGGCTCTTTTGCCTCAGCTCAGAAAGAGCCACCCACTGTGTTTTCGCAGGTGGCGTTTGGCTCGCCTGTTTGTGAATGAAAATTTGATGATGAGTGATCGAGTGAATGCCATCATAGCGATGGGGTTTTTGAGCGGCCTGTTTTGCCCGACCTGGAAGTATGAGCTGGCCTTTTAAAAAAGGCGCATAGTTATTTTCTACTAAGGCGATTTTTTTATTTTTCACAATCACCTGGGGCTGCCAAATCCAAATTTCTTTTGCGCGCTTGGGTTTTGAAAGTGGCAATTTTCCTTGCTGGTTGAATTTCTTGGCCTGGCATTGAGAAACCCAGGGG
>JABDFK010000032.1 GCA_013286585.1 Deltaproteobacteria bacterium | reverse complement strand
ATTAGCTACCCGGGTTTTAAGGAGGCTTATAAAGCCACTTGCAGATATCAAGAGTCAATTTCTGCGGCAAGCTCGAAAGCTCATGCGGATACAGTATCCAATGTTATTGAGTTTACAAAAGGTCTTGCTGACTGCCCAACGCTGGTCGGTCGGGACGCGCTTCAAATTGCCGATCTTGTGGCCTTAAAGAAGATTTCTTATGACGGCTTTAAAATGGTATACACTGCAACCTGCAATTATGATGATTCATTGAATGCCGCTTCATCTTTGCCTCGGGCGAACATTGTTTCCGGGCTGATTCAAATGGCAAAAAGTCTTAACTACTGTCACCCACTTGCTGATCAACAGGCGTTTCAGGTGGCCGATTTAGTCCAAAGTGGAAGAATTGATCTGAACAGTTTCAAGATGAGCTATGTCACCTCTTGCAGTTTTGATTCAGCCGTTGCAGCTGCTCGTATTTCCGGACATTAATCACATCTTCTTCTGAATTAAAATAGTCTCTGCCCGAGCGAAATCCTCGGGCGCCACGTACAGGCGATCGATGATTCGGGCGCCTTCATAGCGCTTGAAAATCTCTGTCGATTGGTCGATGGGTGCCGGATGATCCCAGCGGTCATACTGATCGACCACGTAGATTTGGCTGGCGCGATCTTGCGGAGTGCTCGAATGGTATTTAGATAAGCGATTTTTAGAACTCGACCAAATGACTTCAATGCCGGCGTCGTTCAAAGTCTTCTTGATATTGGCCGGCCGCGAAGTTTCTTCGGTGTTGTGCAGTTCAATGAGAACTTTGAAAGCTCGGCGTTGTGCAATTCGCTGGGCCCAAGGGTTTTTACTTTGGGCCAGATGTTCGTACAGTTTGTAGTCGGTGTACTTGGTGTATTCATTGATCGCTGCTGGCAAATGGAACGTGCAATCCTTCGAGGTCAAATACAGATTCAGCATCTCTTCATAGATGATGCTTTTGTGATGAGTATAAACCATCAAATGCATGTGGTGTCGTGACAGCAAAAAATCATCGAAAGTGTAGAGTGCCCGGCGGTTGATGGCCAAAAACAGCTGATCCTTCTCACGATGAGCCACCAGGTTGTTGACGATCCAAGGCAGATCGAATTTGCCGTAATTAGTTCCGCAGAAAAAGGAATCGCGCTCGAGATAATCCATGCGATCGCAATCCAGCTCGGAACTCACTAGCTGCGAGAGCACCGGTCGAAAATCCACACCCTGATCAAAGAAGAAATCATCCGGGGCGATCAAACTTTTGTCGATCAGGCAAGCCACGTGCAATGGATCGATACCCGGAAAAGCGTCTCGCAACACTTGGGTCAGCGGAGAGTCCGTGATGTACTTGATGGTGTAATCTTCATGGTTGGCCCGCATTTGCGCGGTAGCACCGGGCACAAGATGTCGTTTTTCATAGGCCTTGATTTTTAGCTCGGACAGCGGCGGCATGACCTCTTCGGTGGTGTGGGAAAGAGGTCCGTGTCCGATGTCGTGAAGAAGAGCTCCCAGTTTTGTGGCCTGACGAAATCTTTGCCGGGCGGACTCTGCAGAAAATGGAAAATTTTTGAAAACGTGATCAAAAACCAAGCCAGCAATATGTGTAACGCCGATGGAATGCAGATAGCGGTTGTGCGTGGCCCCGGGGAAGCTGAACTCTGAGAACCCCAGCTGTTTGATTTGGCGAAGCCGCTGAAATTCCGCTGTATCAATGACCAGTGTTTCCGCATCAGAGAGCTCGATGGTGCCATGTACGGGATCGCGAATTTCCATGTGGGATAAATAGAGGTAAAGCCCCAGTTTTCATAGATCTAATGTGGAAAACCTCACCTTTTTGCGCTGCAATGTGGAAATTCAAGCTGGAAAGGCCGACTGGGCTTGGCGTAATCTTTCTATGTCCAGGGGGTCCTATGCGCCAATACCACGAACTCATGAGAAATGTTTTGCAGAACGGGACAGTGAAAGAAGACCGCACCGGCACTGGCACCATCAGTATTTTTGCGGCTCAATCGCGCTACAATTTGCAAGAGGGATTTCCGCTGGTGACCACCAAGAAACTGCATCTGCGCTCGATCATTCATGAGCTGCTATGGTTCCTTCACGGCGACACCAACGTCAAATACTTGAACGACAACAAGGTCACTATTTGGAATGAATGGGCAGACGCGAACGGAGAGCTTGGCCCCGTCTACGGGAAGCAATGGAGAGCTTGGGAAACTGCGGACGGTCGCAAGATCGATCAAATCTCTAACGTCATTGAACAGATCAAAAAGAATCCAGACTCACGTCGGTTGTTGGTGGTGGCGTTCAACCCCGGTGAAATCGAACGGATGGCTCTGCCACCATGTCATGCCTTTTTCCAATTTTACGTGGCCGACGGAAAATTAAGTTGCCAGCTCTATCAACGTTCAGCCGATGTTTTCTTAGGAGTTCCATTCAATATCGCCAGCTATGCCTTACTCACGCATATGATCGCTCAGGTCTGTGATTTGAAGGTCGGAGATTTTATTCACACCTTGGGTGATGCTCACATTTACTCCAACCACATGGAACAGGTGAAACTGCAACTGCAGCGAGAGATCAAACCATTACCGCAATTGTTGTTGAACCACTCGGTAAAAAATATTTTCGATTTCAAATTCGAGGACATTACCATCGTGGGCTATGAGTCCCATCCCGCCATCAAGGGTGAGGTCGCGGTATGATCCTATCGGCCATCGCGGCCATGGGAAAAAATCGCATGATCGGGGCGGGTGGTGCGTTGCCTTGGTCAATACCCGAAGACATGAAATTTTTCCGCGATAAAACCAAGGGTCATGTCATGATCATGGGCCGCAAGACCTTCGACTCTTTCGGAGGCAAGCCTTTGCCAGGAAGAATGCACATCGTGATCACCCGCAACCCAGACTTTCGGTTCGAGCACCCACAGGTCGTGATCGTGAAATCTTTGGATGAAGGAGTCTTGCGTGCGAAATCTTTGCTGGCTCAGTACGGGGATGAGGTCTTCGTCATCGGCGGCGGCGAAATTTATCGTCAATCCCTGCCGGTTCTCAACCGCATCTATCTAACGGTGATTGAACAAGACTTCAGTGGTGACACCAAGTTTCCCGAGTTCAATCAGAAGGTGTTCAAATTGGTTTCCCAGACAGACCGTCCGGGGAGTCCTGCGTTTTCATTCCATCTCTACGAACGAATGACGTAGTGCTTCGCAGGCCCTGGAAAACCGTGTGTCCGGTTTTCGACCGCCATCTTGATCCTTATTTGGTGCGACGCCACTCTCCGTCCTTTTCCTGTAGTTCCATCTCTAAGTCTTTATCGCTTTCAATCTTTAGGTCTGGCTTTTCATGATGGATCAAATTCAAGCCATCCGAAAAATTGAAAGCCCCAGCGGCACCTGAATCACGAACCGAAAGAATTTCCAGAACAATTTTCCGCGCTTCGGGACTGACAGTTTTCATGCGTGCCAAAACCACCACGTCTTTGTCATTGATTTCCTTCAAATCAAGTATTTCGATTTCCGTGCGTTTTGAAACGTACTTAGCGAAATCTTTTCCTCGCACATTTCGTCCTGAAATGATGGCCGACTGCTCATTGTCCAAAACCTGTTCAAAATCATGCATCCAAAGTTCGGTGGCTGTATTTTTGATGGTGCGATTTTTCAACAGACTGCAAGAGCATAGCAGAAGCATACATATATAAAGACAGAAAATTCGTTTCATATTTATGAGTGTGATCTTCAGAAAATGCCGAGTCCACTACTTTCGTCCGTAAAATCTCAGGACCTTGGCCAAGTTTTGCCCTGCAAAACCCTCGAAATCTTCCGCCCAAGGACCAGTTTGTGACTATTTTGAGACGTCTCACTTTAGGATTTTTAGGTTCCTCCGATCAGTAGGGTAAGACAGATCACCCATTGGACTTTTCGGTCCACGTGATATCAGGGATTGATATCTAGAGATCTTCAAGGAGGAGGAATTATGGGTTTGCGAATTAATACAAATACGAGCTCCCTTAACGCTCAAAAGGTGTTGTGGGGAACAAAGCTCAACTTAGATAAGAGTATGGAAAAACTCGCGTCTGGGTACCGGATCAATCGCGCAGGCGATGATGCTGCAGGGTTAGCGATCTCTGAGAATTTAAGAGCTCAGGTTCGCGGATTGAAGCAAGCTTCACGCAACGCGAATGATGGAATATCACTCGTGCAGGTGGCAGAGGGAGCGATGAATGAGGTCAGTACTATCCTGATCCGTCTTCGTGAGTTGGCTGTACAAGCCGCTTCTGACACCATCGGACCCGTTGAGAGACAATTCCTCAACGTGGAGTATGACCAGCTCATCTCAGAGGTGGATCGTATTGCCGACGGCACAGAGTTCAACGGAACACAGCTTCTGGCTGGTGTCGGATCAATCATGGATTTCCAGGTTGGTATCCGCAACAATCCAGAAATTGACCGTATCTCTTTCGATTCGTCGAAAGCGGACGCCAATTCAGCTGCGCTCGGAGTGAACTTAACGAGTGTCGCCGACAAGGCCTCAGCACAGAACTCGCTTTCAGCGATCGATAATGCGATCATGAGCGTGTCTGCGATGCGTGCCGACTTCGGTGCCCTTCAAAATCGACTTCAGACGACCGTCAGTAACATCGCGAACTCTGTGGAGAACATGTCCGCAGCGAACTCTCGAATTCGAGACGTGGATGTGGCTGAAGAGACTTCTGAAATGACTCGAAATCATATTTTACTCCAAGCCGGTACTGGTGTGTTAGCGCAAGCTAACCAATCAGCAAACGTAGCGCTTAACCTCTTGAACAAAACGTTCGGTGGATAATTGGCTGGCTTTGCCAGCTAATTTCCCCTGAACGTCCTTCGGTTTAGATCTTTAAACGATCACCCGCCGAATATTTGTTCAGCTTTATAAGCCTCACTGCTGCTGAAATTATTGAACTGTTTCCTGCGCCGTGGGCTCTACCGAAAGGTAGGGTCCCACACTTAGAAAAAGCACCCGCTCGCTTTTTTCCTCGATTTGCGCGAAAATCATGAGCTGGGATATCGGTAGGTTCTTCCTCTCCCTTTGCTGGAGACGGAATCCGGACGATGCCGAATTGGCGCTGATCACAGCTGCCGCGACGAAGTTTTGACACTTCGAAAGTTTTCCATTTTTTCACTCGCAAATCCATTTCAAATCTAAAAACTATTTTCTAAATTTTCCGAATCTGGACTCATACTGAGACATCCAACTTCCGTTGTTAAACATAGGGAACTCATGTCGAGTGACCTCTGAAGCAGAATGCTTCTGCATGCCAAAACGGATGGCAATAAATCAAGGAGGATAAGGCCATGCAAGGAGGATAGAATGGGTTTACGTATTTCAACGAATGTCCCTTCGCTGAACGCTCAGAAGAATCTGACGAACACGCAACGGGGATTACATCAGGCAATGGCTCGGTTAAGTTCGGGCTACAGGATCAATCAGGCGTCCGATGATGCTGCAGGATTGGCGATCTCAGAAAATCTGAGAGGACTCATCCGAGGTTACAGGCAGGCGAATCGAAACGCGAACGACGGAGTCTCTCTGGTGCAGATCGCAGAGGGCAGTTTGAATGAAGTCTCGAATATGATGATTCGCCTTCGCGAATTAGCGACTCAAGCTTCATCTGACACAGTCGGAGATACTGAAAGAAAATTCCTGGATGTGGAGTATCAGCAATTAAAGTCAGAGATGCAAAGGATCACGGACTCGACCTCATTCAATGGATATGATCTGTTGAACGGATCGGGTGGAGTGATCGACATTCAAGTGGGTGTGCACAACAACCCGTTTCTGGATCGGATCTCATTCAACGCTTCAGCGGCCAACGCCAGCCTGGAGTCCTTGGGAATGATCGCAGAGACTGTTGCCACGAAAGAGTCAGCGCAAGGTTCACTAGCAGTGGTGGACAACGCGATGACCTCCGTGAATGCCATTCGTGCCAATTTCGGTGCTCTTCAGAATCGTCTGCAAAGCACATCAGCGAACTTGGCCGTGACCGAGGAAAATTACTCGGCGGCAAATTCACGAATTCGTGACACCGACGTGGCCGCAGAAACGGCAGAGATGACCCGCAACAACATCATGTTGCAAGCCGGAGTCTCTGTCCTTCAGCAAGCCAACGCCAGCCAACAGGTGGCCTTGAAGTTGTTGCAATAGTTTTTGAGGAGAGGCCCTGATGGGCCTCTCCAGAGTTTGTCAGTGTTCCATTTCTATTTTGGAACACATTGTTCGCGGTAAGCTTGCAATGCTTCTCTGTCTGTTCTATTTCTTTGTGCATGGAAATACAAAATAACGAACAACTGACACTGCAAATGCGACTCAAAGAATCGTTGGCTCAGTCGCGCGCGAAAAATCCAAATTATTCCTTAAGGGCATTCGCAAAAAAATTAAATGTGAGCCCAGCCGCCCTGTCGGAATTTTTAAGTGGCCGAAGACGCTTCTCAAAAAAAATGGCGGAACGAATCGCTGACCGACTTTTGCTAAGTCCTTTGGAGCGCGATGAGCTTCTTCGCGGATTCTCTATCTTACCAAGAACCAAAATGAACACTAAAGCGAAAGGGCCATGCAAGCCCTATATTCAGATCAACATGGATCACTATCACGTTATATCGGATTGGTATCATTTTGCGATTCTTTCCCTAGCAGAGACTAAGGGCTTCCAGTCGGACTCGAAATGGATCGCAGAAAGACTGGGTTTGCGAAACTATGAGGTGCTGTCTGCTCTCGAGCGGCTCGAGCGCCTTGGGATGTTGGAGAAAAATTCAAAAGGTCGGCTTGTGGCCACCGGGGTTCAGTACTCCACCTCTGATGAGATAGCCAATATCGCCATTCGTAAAAGCCATCTCCAAGATTTGGAAATAGCTCGAAGTTCTTTGGAGAATGATCCAGTGGACCAGCGTGACTTTACCTCGGTGACGATGGCCATTGATCCAGAACGCCTTGGTGAAGCCAAAAAAATGGTGCGTGAATTTCGAGATCAGCTTTGCCGTTATCTTGAGGGCGGCAAAAAAAGTGAGGTATTTAAAATGTGTTTTAATATGGTCCCGTTAACTAAAATGGAGAAAAAAATATGAAACAGGAAAAAATAATTTTGACACTGCTTTTCGCTGTGATCAGCGGAGTTGCCCATGCTGGGCATGTGACTGGAAATGGTGGCGACCTCTGCGAAGATCGCATCAATGTCGTTCGCGATGATATTAAGACTTGGATTGTCAAGGGAGGGTCAAAGGACCTCCGGCTTCCTAAAGATATTTCTTTAGATCAGTACAACTCTCAGATGCTCAATGAAATCTCTAAAGCGAAGGTCAGTTGCACTGACGATAAAATTTTCATTGGCTCTTCTGAGAAAACTTGCATGAATGATAAGGATGAAAACGGCACTCCTTATATCAGATGCAACATAGATCGGTTTAAGGCCAATAATTCTGAAAGTCAGTACGTGCTTGTTCATCATGAATATGCCGGACTCTCTGGTTTCGAAGTCAATCACGGAGAAAGCTCCGCCTATTTCTTGTCGAATCAGCTTTCGGAATATTTAGTCAGTAAGGTGGACGTGAAATTGGGCATCAAAGACCCATCCCATCATGATCTTATTTCGATTCCGCCACAATACTATAAGACTCTTTATTGCAAGGTGTCCTCTTCTGACGGGAATCAAGGCTATGTGATTCCGGAATTCACGGTGTCCTGGGTAATGGATGCAGTCACAGATACTCCGACCAGTAATGTCCCCGCTCTTTTTGAGATTACAAATGAGGGTATTATTTTAACTGCGACATATTCAGGGACTGACATTCGGCAAGCCAAAGTCGGAGCAACGGGAGTGTTGACAGTGAACAATGATGGCGTGTCCTTACCTTATCAGTTCAAGGTCAATAGGGATCGGTCCATTTCTTCTGAGCGGCTCTTCAATGATAAGAAGGCGACTTACGCTTGTAGACCCTGGGGATCTTGAGAAGTAAAGACAGTTTTGCGCAATGCTAGTATCAGGAAAGCTCATCAATGTTGATGAGCTTTCTGAGGATCACTCCATCAAGCGAGTGAGTTTTTTCCAGGTTTTCGGAGTGATCAAATCGCTGCCAATCATATAAATGGTGTACTGGCCTTTGCCACGGCCAGTTTTGGCGTCAACGGGAATGTTCCCGGTTCCGCCATAGTCTTTCAGCCAATGCCTTCGCAGTTCCAGCGAATTGCTAATCATAAAGTGTTCGATCCCGTCCAGAAATTTTTTGTTGAGCCCACCCAACTCATGAGTGCTGGCAACAAGCACAGACTTGTTGGTGCTGACCTTTTCCATCTGTTGATAACCGACTTCGATCATGTGAGCGAATTTCTGTTTAGTGGGTGGTCGTACCGTGAAAATTAGGTCCAATCCACCATTCAAGAATTGGGAATCCAAATCTTTAAAATCCAAAACATCTAGATAGATCTTTTTCATTTTCAAACGCTCAAAACAACTCTTTGCAAAATCACAAGCGATCAGAGAAATTCCTTCGAGAGTTCCAACATGCAATTCGGAAACTTCCTGTTCTTGCGCCAGCGCACCGATCTCGGCCTCGAGGCGGCCCATGCCCTTCATAAAGGTCACAGAAAGATCAATAGCAATTTGAGTCCATCCTGATTTACGGCGGGCCGTGCGATCCAGTAAAACAATTTGGAGTTCGTGTTCAATCTTCGAAACCACTCGGCCCAACTGGGGCTGACTAAGACCAACGTGGGCGGCCGCTGCCGACAGGTTTTTGTGCTGCACAGATTTGGCCAGAACCGACATTTCGTAGGTGAGGTTGTGAAGCATTCGTCGTCCCTATTTTTTGATGTAATTGAAAAAAGCAATAATACCCAGGCAGATCGCCAAGAAATATCCAATAAAGCTGAAGGCGGGAATTCCACCCAGCTGATTGGTGGTCGGTTGCACCAAAATAAATGAGGCGCTTCCTAACAGTGCGGCCATGATGATACCCAAAAACAGAAGGTTGAAAGAGGTCTCTACCGACTTTCTTAAATCATCCAAATTCTTGATGTGAATCTTGGAGGCATAATCGGGACTGTTCAGCCGTCGCAACATGAAGTGCAGCTGACGGGGCATGCTATTCAACAGACTTTTGGATTCACGCGCCAGTTGAGAAAAGCCAGTGAGCATTTTCTGCGGATCAAAATTGTTTTTGCTCATCTCTACGGCAAAATCTAAAGCGTAATTAAGAATATCAAAGTCCGCCTGAATTCTTTTTCCAAGGCCTTCGACAGAGACCAAAGATTTGAAGAACAGCATCAGTTCGGTGGGAACCACTAAGCCGTGTCTGGCCGCCACCCCCGCAGAAGATAAAAGAATTTTTCCCAAATTCACATTCTGCAAAGTTAGACCATAAAATGGCGCGATTAAATCGCGCAGATCCTTGGCGAAGACATCGACGTCCACCGTTTCGCTGAAGGGCGCCAGGTCGGCGAATTCAAAAGCGAGGCGATCGTAGTCTTCTTTCGACAGCGCCAAAAACATGGAGCCGATGGAAGATTTGGTGCGTTGGTTCAGTCTTCCGACGACACCGAAATCGATCAATCCGATTTGGTTATCGGGCAGAATAAAAAAGTTTCCGGCATGCAAATCCCCGTGAAAAAAACCATCTTGAAAGACCATTTTCAAATAGGCGCGCAGTCCACGGCGGACGACCTCCGCATGATCAAAATCCGGCTGATGGCCCACACTTTGACTTAAAGGGAAACCGCTCAGGGCTTCCATGGTCAGCACTCTTTCTGTGGTTAGTTCCAAATACACTCGGGGAATTTTGATGGTGGGATCGTTGGCGAAATTTTCTTTAAATCGGCGCAGATTGTTGGCTTCGACAACGAAATTGGTCTCAAGCTCCAGGGTTTTGAAATATTCGTCGACAATGCCCACGGGATTGAAGGCTCGGGATCCTGGAAAATAAGTGGTGATCATTTCGGCCAGGAAATAAAGGACATTCAAATCGTCATTGATCTTTTCGATAATGCCCGGACGTTGCACTTTGAGCACCACCAGATCGCCACTCGCTAGAGTCGCCCGGTGCACTTGCGCAATGCTGGCAGAGCCCAAGGGCTCGGATTCGACGGAAGAAAATATCGTGTAAAGATTTTCCCCGAACTCATTTTTCAAGACTTCTTCGATCAGTGCAAATTCCAGGGGCTGAACTTGATCGTGCAGCTTTGAAAATTCGGCGACAAACTCTTCGGGCACAAGATCGGGGCGGGAAGCCAGCAGCTGACCCAGCTTAACAAAGGTGGGGCCAAGCTCTTCGAAGCTCATGCGTACACGCTCGGCCATGGTGTAGCGATCCATATCCTGGCCGGCATTCAGCCGTTCCAGAAGGAATCGCCCCAGCTTCATGCGTTCAGCGACATTGTGAAAGCCATGCTTGGCGAAGACGCCAACGATGGTGCGCAAGCGGGCCGCATTGCGAATCGTCTGTCCAATTTGTCGAGAGGTCTTTAAAAACTGCATCTTAGGCCCCTAAAAAATTATCGACGGCGGGGATTCTTCTGTCCACGGGTTTTGCTCTTGAATCCCAGCTTATTTGGTTTCTTGTTTTTCATCTGGGTCTTGATGCCCCCGGGTGAAGTGTCGACTTCAGAATCCTCTTCCGGTTTCTTTCTGGCCTGAAAACGGTCCGTGGGCTTTTGTGGAGGTCGTGAAGATTTATTTTCCTGGCGGCGTCGCTTGAGATGCTCCAACAAGGAAAGACCCTTTTTGGCGAGCTTATTCTCGGTTTTACTCTCTGCGGGGTGTCGTTGCTCAGATGGCTCTCGACGCTTTGGCTCATCTTTGCCTACTACAGGGCGCTGCCCCTGATGGGACTGCCGGCGATCATTGGGGCTGCGAAACTGCATTTGTCTAGAGCCGCCCTTACGACCGCGATCCTCACCACGAAATTTAACCGATTTTCCGGGCTCATTGGTCGGCTTGTGAATGGGAGCGGCCGCCAGCTCAAAATTGATTTGGCCAGCGTCGATGTCGACACTTTCCACGCGCACCTTGATGGGATCACCGATATTGTAGGAATGCCCCGAGCGACGATTGTAAAGACGAATTTTTTCTTCGTCATACTCGTATCCGTGGCCCAGCTTTTCCATATGGATTAGACCATCGACCTCGAACTCCCGCAGCAGCACGAAGACACCGAACTTGACGATAGAGCTCACCATTCCGTCCAACTCTTTACCCACATGCTTTTCCATAAAGCGGGCTTTTTTGATCGAGATCAACTGCCGTTCTGACTTCACGGCCCGTTGTTCACAGGCCGAAAGCATGACCCCGGCAGTGGCCAGGTCGTCGTCGCTCATCAGGCGATATTTGGAATTCGGCATGATTTGATTCTTGATCAAGCGATGCACGATCAAATCAGGATAGCGACGAATTGGAGAAGTGAAATGAGAGTAGTGGGCAAAACCCAAACCAAAATGACCCACATTTTTATTCGAATACTTAGCCTGCGCCATCGAACGCAAAGTCAAAATATTCAGGATTTGTGCCTGTGGCTTGCCTTCGAACTCTTGCAAAGCCTTGGTCAGCTGCTTCTGAAGCTTGCCACCTTTAAGTTTAAATTTTCCGCCAAATGTTTGCAGATAGCGCTCCAAAATAGCGATGGCATCAGCATTCGGATCTTCATGAATGCGATAAAATGCCGGAATGTTTCTTCCCGAAAGAAAAACAGCAACGGCGACATTGGCCGCCAACATCATCTCTTCAATCACTCGGTGGGCGAACAGTCTTTCCGAGCGAATGATGTCGATCGGCACACCGCTGGCGTCGATGATCATCTGAGTTTCCGGGATTTCCAAATCCAACGAGCCTTCCCGAAAGCGTTTGGCCATGAGGACTTTGGCCAAATCCGCACAGCGCCGAATTTCGGGCTCTACGTGCTTCAATTTATCAATAACATTTCCTTCGATGATCTCTTGGGCCTCGCCGTAGGTAACGCGAGCTTTACTTTCGATGATGGCTTCATAAAAATTAGACTTCTGAACCACACCGTTGAAGTCCATCTGCATTTCCGCCACCAAAGCCAGTCGCGGAAGGTGAGGATTCAAAGAACAGAGTCCATTGGAAAGAACTTCCGGTAACATCGGTGTCACGAAATTAGGATAGTAAACAGAAGTTCCGCGCTCGTAAGCATCTTTGTCGATCGCAGAGCCAACCTGCACGTAGTGGGAAACATCGGCAATCGCTACATACAATAGAAATCCGGTGCCGTTGGTCTCAACATAAACAGCATCATCAAAATCTTTCGCCGTGGCTCCATCGATGGTGATAAATTTGATCGAGCGGATATCCCGGCGGCCCTTCATGTCGGCCTCGGACACCAACTCAGAAAACTTCTCAGCTTCGCGCAGGCAGGCTGGACTGAACTCATGAGGAATATTATTCGCCAACAAAACGCGTTTGATGTCATTCATTGGATCTTGGGCATTTCCCAGGATTTCAGAGATCCGGCCATTAAAGCCCTTGGCGTCGTCGGGATAAGTCAGAATTGTCGCTGCCACTAACTGTCCATTCGTGGCATTCATAGAATCTTCGATTCTAATTTTTAGATCGCCGCCCCAGCCTTTGCCTTCGTCTTTGATGATGCCGAATTTGTCTGTGCCGTTGCGGAAAAATTGGCCGACGACTTTTTTAAATCCACGTTCGGTGATCTTAATGATCTCTCCGCGGAAGCGCTCTCCGCCTTTTTCTTCTTCCACCTGCACCATGACTTTGTCGGAGGTCATGATCCCCTCCATACAGTGGCGGGGAATGTAGACATCGGGATGTTCGGGGTTGTCGGGGATTAAAAAGCCGAAGCCATCGGCACTTCTTTTGATTTTTCCAGAGATGATTTTTCTAGGTTGCATGTTGCCCCTAAGTTAACACTTCGACGTCGAAATAAAACCAACAACCCAATAAAACGCATTGCTTCATCGTCCGAAATGCGGATAGGGACGGTGTCTTGCTTTGAGTTGAATCTGGCATCCTCGCTGCAGAGACCAAACTCATGGAGGGTCAGTTATGAAACATGTAAATTGGACAAACCGCTTGCTTGCATCCGTATTGGTCGCCGGACTCAGTGGATGTGATATTAAATCCTTGGATGACGGCGGGGCCCCGGCTCCCATTGCAGAGCCTGCCCCGTTTTCAGCGAGCATCGTGGAAGGAAAGTCGGTCAACGAATTCTCGGTCAAGTTGCAGTTCCCACCCGGCAGCAACTATATGTTGGTGCGCGAATCTGAAAAAAATCCGGAACCTGAGTGGCAAACCACGGTGGCCGAAGTCTTCCTGGATCAAAAGGTGGAGGCCGGCCACACGTATATTTATTCCATTGGTGCCATCACTGGAAAAAAATTTCGTAAGAGCCATGAAATCAAAATCACCGTACCTCTGGATTTGTACCTCAGCGGAGTCAACCAAATCACGGCGGACGACACTGAGAAATGGGCGCATCTGCGAAATTTGGTTTTTCTTCCTGGCTCCACATTGATCACCAATGGGTTAGATATATTGGTTCATGCCGAACACTTGTCCTCCCAGGACGGCTCCATCCAAACATTTGCGGAAAATACAACGGCAGGCATGGGCGACACAGGACGTGGTGGTGGTGACTTGCGAATTGAAATCACCGACGCTGATGGCTTGCTGAAGATCTTCATGCGAGGAGAGAACGGCGGCAAAGGTCTTCCGGGTGTTAACGGAGCCGACGACCATCCCGGGGGCATTGGTCATCCGGGCTTTCCCGCCGGCGACACAGGAACTGTTCATCTGCAAATCCCACCCATGGTCAAAGTGCAGGTCTTTCACCTGGTCGGGCATGGAGGCATCGGCGGTGATGGAGGCTCCGGCTACATTGGTCGTTGTCACACCGAGCGCATGATTCGAACCTCACTGGAATATCCTGCCGATGTGATATGCCCAGTCCCTCAACCGGCAGGTGCCCGCGGTCCGTCCGGTGACGATGGTCATATAGGACAGACCTGTTCAGAGGACTGTCAGCCGGGCGTGCCTTCGACCTAACCCCAACTTTGGTCCGAGCACGTTTTGGCCACAAGAAATGCCTCAATATTACGGCTCCGAAACCGAAAAGAAGTCGTGAGAAATTATGGGTTTATATTCTTGGTGAGTTTTCTTTTAGCGCTGCGGGTTCTTGCTGAAACTGGCTCGGTGACCTTGAGTACTATTAAGTCCTTAACAGAGGCCGAATTTGGTTTTCGCGGTTACGTCTATTTTTTTGGCGGCGGCGGCGAAAGCGCAGGATCAGGCTCTGATCTTATCACCGGTGCGACCTCGGTGGCGGAGTTGTCCCACTATTCGTGGAATGTTCAGATATGGTTTGGTGATAACACCAGAAACAGTGATCGTCTGGCTTTGCAGGCGATCACCAAAGGCTCGGTGGTACAGTTTACCAATGAGAGTTTTGTCGCCGCACTCAACATTCTTCAACATGATATTTTAGCAGGGAAAATTAAGTCCGGTCAGCAACTGCTTCTGGTGGTCGACTCTCATGGAGGTCCCGGGGGGACGGGAGCGAATGACCTAGGAATAGTTTCTACAGGGAATGGAAGTGTGAGCAGAAATGTTCTAGAAGTTGTGAAGAAGGCCGCAGAACTCAAAGGCGTGAAGTTGGCCATCATAGATGCCTCCTGCTATAGCGGTGAAAGTCTTGAATTGGGGTCGGCCAAAACATGCGTTGTCACCTCCACCAATCAAAAAAACATTGCCTATATTCAGCAACCACTGACGTTATTTCGAACAATGCATTCATTTTTCAGTCGTGGATCCAATCTAGAGCAGAATTTTTTGGACAGTCGCGGTAATAAAAATTATGGGCTCAACTGGCAAAGCTTCCATCACATGCAAATTTCTACACAAGCTGGCATGCAAACACTCAATGAAATCGAAATATTTGATTCGGTGGCAGCCACTGACGATACGGATCCTAAGAACCACGACCAGTTTTCGGCGGCCCAAGTGAACAACATCAACAATGCCCTAAGAGAAGTTCAGCTACGTCATCTTCTGCCGCCCGAGCTAAATTCGACACAGATCATGAATGATCTCAAACGCTACGTGAAACTACGAGTGGTGGTCGATCCACTTCTACAGCCAGATAAAATTTGTGGCCCAACGTTTGGCAGCTGCATGAGCTTCATGAATGCTCTGCGAGAGAACAGAGATCTGAGTCTTTACCCACCGCTGTTTCACTATTACCAATTGCATAAAGCTGAAGTGACTGAGTTGGGTGTATTGGTACAGAGGCTTTCGGACATAGAGCTGCAGCTTTACGCCAGACTCTACAAGCAGCACACACGAGAACACGTGAATTCGCCGAACCCGTGCAAAGATTTTTATTTCTAATTTTTCGCGGGCTCGTCTTTTTTGATTTCGTAATAATCCGGAAATACAAAATCGAGCGCCAGTGGATATTTATAACTTTTGTAAGCGGAAAGTTTTGGTGATCCGGCTTCGCGATAGGCCTCGTCCCATAAGGTCGCCAGCAGTGCAGCACCTCGGGCCAAGTGCCTTACGATCAGTGGTTCAAATTTCGCTTTGGTATTTTCCATGGGTTGGCGTTCTGCTGGCTTGCGAATTTTCATTCCGCGCTCATCTTTTTGCTCGGACGGTTTTGTCAGCAGATCCGCTTTTAAAACCAGATCAATGTCTGCATTGGAAAGCACGGCCAGCGCCCGCATTTTTTCCAGCACGGTTTTTTCAGTCAGGAATTTTTCTTTGCGTGAAGCGGTCATCATTTTTTTGGCCTCTTTGTAAACTCTGAATTGAAGATCGGCATCCATCGCGGATAATATGACGTCTTCGTAATAGCCGTGGATGCCTCCATGGCCTTTACCGTAGCCATCGTAATCGGAACTGATGTGCAAAGGTTGTGAATTGTCGCCGACGAAGTGGCCCATTAAACCTAAATTGGTGTAGAAACTATAAACTGCTTTGTTAAAAGCACTTTCGTCGCTATCGGTGCCGGTGGGAAGATTAGCCATGTCCGCTTTGTTGGCGACGGCGCGACGATAAAATTGGTCGGCTCTCCACCAGAGTGAACCGAATTCGTGGGGAATACTGTGAATGATGGCGTCGCTGTCCGCATGTTTTTTGCCTTCGAAATCGGCGACCAGCTTTTTGTAGTCCAAAGGAATATCTTTGACCGTACCACCGATCATTTCCCAGTCCATAAAGTGACCTGAATTTCCCTCTTTGGTCATGTCACCGGAAAGGCCACGCCAGTAGATGTCTGGCGTATTGCAGAGATGGCCCATGGTGTGTGGTCGCGTGGTCAGAAAAGTGTGCAGTTCTTTTTCCTGGGTTAAAAACGTGGCGGCATCACAAAGAGTGTGATGGCCACGGCCGCCCCAAGCCCGGGCCTGTGATCCATTCAAGATAAATGCCGCGGTCACTGCCAACAAAATTTTCATTTTATCCCCGATCGAAAGATTGTCCTAACGCTTTTGGTGCTCGACTGTGCCCGAAAAATCCGGCCAGTGCAATGACTGTGAAAAGGTACGGCAAAATCTGAATGAACTGAACTGGAATGGCCGAATTTATGCCCTGCAGACGAATTTGCAGCGCATCTGTAAAGCCGAAAAACAGACAAGCGAACAAAGTCGGAATTGGTTTCCAGCGGCCAAAAATCAAAGCTGCCAGCGCGATGAACCCGCGCCCCCCAGTCATATTCGGAGAATAGGCCGAGGACAAATACGTGGACAAAGTGCTTCCACCGATTCCGGCCAGGGCGCCACAGGCCATCAGTGATAACCATCGTGTCTTCAGCACGGAAGTGCCGGCGACGGCCAAGGCTTCCGGAGCTTCGCCGGCGAATTGAACCGACAGCCCTGACCTGGTTTTGTGAAACCAGTAGGTCATTATGAGGGAAAGTGCCGCCGCCATGAAGATGGGTGCTGATGAAAAGCGGGCCTCTATTGGTAACGAAGGTGTTGATCCTGTGGAATCGAAAAGCACTTTCGTCACAAAGGGTGCCACGCCAAAGGCCAAAAGATTGATGGCAGTTCCGGCGATGATTTGATCCACTTTCAGTTTCAAAACGAAAAAAGCCTTAACAGCAGCCAGGGTTAGTCCTGCCGCCGCTGCAGCCAAAACCCCCAGCCAGGCAGAGCCCGTGTAATGGGCGGTCACAGCTCCGGCCAGGGCGCCAATCAGCAAAAAACCTTCCAGCGCAATTTGAATCACACCAGAACGCTCGCTCAGTAAGCCGCCGTAGGCCGCAAAGATCAGCGGAACTGCAACACGCAAGCTGCTCATCAGAAGTGATATTAAGTTTTCTTGATCCATTTTTTCACCTTTAAGAATTGAACCGAATAAAATCCCGCTACGGCCAAGATAATGATGGCCTGAAGGATCTTCGCAAAATCACGTGTGATCGTCGCCGTTTCTAGATCCAAATCTGTGGCACCTTTTTGAAGAGCACCGAACAAAAAGGCAGAAAAAATAATGCCCAGCGGATTATTTCTAGCTAGCAGTGCCACAGCAATGCCGACGAATCCATAGTCCGGAGAAAAACCCAGACGAAATTTGCCGGCAGATCCTAAGATTTCATTCATTCCGACCAGGCCAGCGAATCCTCCGGCGATCAGCATCGAAAGTATTTTATATTTTTTGGCGTTGATTCCGGCGGTGCTGGCAGCATCGGGACTCTGACCGACGGCTTTGAGTTCATAACCCCACAGACTTTTATTCAAGACCAACCAGGTGATCACGGCCAAAACTATGGCGATAACCAACGAAATATTCACCGGAGAGTCCGGGCTTAGCGCATGAAGCGGATCGAAATCTTTGAAAAGATATCCAGACCCGACACTGGCCGTTTCAGGATTTTGTGATTCGACGGATTTCAGCGCACCCACGACGAAGTAGCTAGAGATTCCCGCAGCGATGAAGTTGAACATCATCGTGACGATGACTTCGTGACTGCCGCGGCTGGCGCGCAGCCAGCCCGGGATAAATCCCCAAAGGGCAGCCACGGAAAAGCCAGCGCTCACCGCCAGAAGCGGTGCCCACGGAAGTCCCAACTGCGGCCATAAAATACCAACGGCCGCCATGGTCAGTGCGCCCATAGTGAGCTGTCCTTCGGCCCCGATGTTGAAAAGCCCCGCTTGAAATGGCAGGCAAACCGCTAGACCCGTGAAAATCAAAGAGGTCGTGTAAAAAAGAACCAAGCCAAAATCATAGCTAGAACCAAACGACGAGTGCAGCAGCACACTCAAAACGTGGGTCGGATTTTCACCAGCTAGAGCTGTGAGCGCCAAAGCCAGACACAGGCCCACTGAAAATCCAAGGAAACTTCGTAGAAGGCTACTGAACATTTTCATTGTTCAGCTCCGCCCATGAAGGCGCCGATTCGCTTTTCGTCGTATTGATTTGCGGACATCTCGGCGACGATGCGGCCCTGGAACAACACATAGATCCGATCAGAGAGCTTCATGATCTCTTCCAGCTCCGAAGAAACCAAAAATACGGCGGTGCCAGATTCCTTGTGCCGAAGTATTTCGCCGTGGATGCTTTCGATAGCGCCGATATCGACACCGCGGGTGGGCTGGGCCGCAATTAAAAGTTTTGGTGATTGCGAAAGCTCTCGACCGACGACAAATTTCTGTTGGTTGCCCCCAGAGAAACGGCTCATGGGCAAATGCACATCCAGCGGGCGCACGTCATTCTTCTGCATCATCTGCGCTGCTTCGTTTTCGATGGAGCTCCATTTCAACCAGCCCCAGCGCGAGAATTTTTTTCGCCATTGTTGGCCCAAAAGAAAATTTTCCCGAGCATTGCCGTTCAACAATACAGCTTGCCTAAGCCGATCCTCCGGAAAGTAATTCACCCCCAGAGAACGAATTTCGGTGTTGCTAAGATTCAGGCTGTCGTTTTGTAGAATTTGAATGCGACCTGCTTTGGTCCCGTCCATATCACGGGGTCGAAACAGCAAATTCAAAAGCTGAGACTGCCCATTGGCTTCGACTCCGGCAAGGCCAACAATTTCGCCAGGCTGAACGTGCAGGGAAATCGAATGCAGCCAAGTGCGATCGCTTTCTTGATAAGAAAGTCCCTCGATTTTCAAAGCGGGAGGTTGATGCGTGGAAGTCGTGGTGGCCTTGGGCAGAGCTCGCGGTTTTCGTCCGATCATCAGTTCGCCTAGGCTTGAAAGCGTTTGTCCTTCCACCTTGCCACTATGAATCAGCTGACCTTGACGGAGAACACTGAAATCATCGGCTAGGCTCAAGACCTCTTTCAGTTTATGGGTGATGATAAGAATCGTTTTTCCCGCGGCCTTCAATTGTCGCAATTGGGAAAAAAATCCGTCGATCTCTTGGGGGGTTAACACAGCGGTGGGCTCATCCAGAATTAGGATTTCTGCCTGATTGTACAGTAGCTTCAAAATTTCTAAGCGTTGCTGCAAACCCACTGGCAGATTTTCAACGGCCTCATTCCATGGCACCGGCATGTTGAATTTTTCTGCGACCTTTTCGACATTTTTTAAAATGGCTTTTCGAGGGAGCGGTGCCAGCCAACGGGCCAAGCCTCTGCGAGGGGACTCTTCGTCAAGAATGATGTGATCCAATGCCGAAATGGGTCCGGCCAGCATGAAGTGCTGATGCACCATTCCCAGTCCTGCGGCCTTGGCCTCGATAGAGTTCGTGAACGCAGTCGGTTGTCCGTCCAGCAGAATCGACCCGGCATCGGCGCTGTAAAGACCGAAAAGTATTTTCATCAAGGTGGATTTACCGGCACCATTTTCACCGATAAGGGCATGGATAGATCCTGCACGCACCGAAAAAGAGATGTCTTGATTGGCCTTCAACGTGCCAAAACTTTTGCTGACGGAACGAAACTCCAAAAAGTGGTCAGCGGAATTTTTCTGCGTGGCCATTTTTCCGCCTCAAACTATTTTTTCCCGATTTTGTAGTAATCGGGGACCTGAATTTTTCCGCTGATGATCTGAGCCTTTAAATCGTCCAATTTTTTCCGCACAGGAGCATCTAGAACCTTGGCATTGAATTCATCCGCAGAATAATCCACGCCGCGATCCTTCAGTCCATA
>JABDFK010000031.1 GCA_013286585.1 Deltaproteobacteria bacterium | reverse complement strand
GGACACCAAAACGGAAAGATCCGCATCAAAGCCCACTTCCCGCGAGTGATGAAGCAATTCAAAAAAATAGCGTGAGATTCCGCCGTAATTTTGCATTTGAAAAATCTGGTGGTCGTACAGGACATTCAAAATTTTAGGCCTTGTCTAATTTCTGTAGGAAATCCGCGTAGGCTTTACCGATTCCTATTTGCAAAGACGTTGCTGCTTTCCAACCCAAAGCATTGATCTTTGTGACGTCCATGAGTTTCCTTGGCGTGCCGTCGGGTTTGTTGGTGTTAAATTTGAGTTCGCCACTATAGCCAACCGTTTTTTGCACCAGGTGCACCAGCTCTAAAATTGAGAGATCTTCACCAACGCCCACATTCAGCAAGGGACACTTTTCAGGGGACACTAGGGCATTGAATTTTTCGTCAGGCAAAGACATCAGAAAGAGTCCAGCATCGGCTAAATCTTCACTGTACAAAAATTCGCGTTTTGGCCGGCCAGTTCCCCAAACTTCGACCTCGGAAGCTCCCTGCACTTTGGCTTCGTGAAACTTGCGGATCAGCGCTGGCAACACGTGAGAACTCTGCAAATCATAGTTGTCATTAGGTCCATAGAGATTCGTCGGCATCACCGCCAAAAATTTTCGCTGGTATTGGCGATTGTAAGCCCAACACATCTCGATCCCTGATATTTTGGCAATGGCGTAGGGGCGATTGGTGGGCTCAAGCTCTCCGGTGAGTAAGTGCTCTTCCTTCATGGGCTGCGGGGCTAACTTGGGATAAATGCAGCTAGAGCCTAGAAACAAAAGGCGTTGGACGTTGTACTTGTGACAGGCCTGAATAACAGCGGTCTGGATTTTGATATTTTGAACGATAAAATCAACGGGGAAGTCATTGTTTGCCGCAATTCCTCCCACCTTGGCCGCCGCTAGAAATACATACTCCGGCTTTTCCTTTTCGAAAAACTGATCGACGGCCTTCTCATCACGAAGATCCAGCTCTTGATGCGTCTTCAGAAGCAAATTGGTAAAGCCCCCCTTTCGCAATTGCGAAACCAGGGCAGAGCCCACCAGGCCGCGATGGCCGGCGACAAATATTTTGGCATTTTTTAACATGGCCAAAGTTATGGCACAGGGAACCTTGTTCGATCAAATCGGGGCCATCGCGACTCGTGGCGCCATGCGTATTGCTAGAACTGGCAATCGTGCTGATATTGGGCGTCGCAAACGGACTTAGGAGTTATTGATGAAGACAAAGGTCGCTCTGGTCACCGGAATCACTGGACAGGATGGCTCATACCTTTCCGAACTTTTGTTAGAAAAGGGCTATATCGTCCACGGCATTATTCGTCGATCCAGCTCTTTCAACACCAAAAGAATTGAACATCTTTATCAAGATCCACACATCAGCGACACTCGGCTTTTTTTGCACTATGGTGATTTGACGGATTCCAGCGCGCTCAATCACACGCTGAAAACCATCAAGCCTGACGAAATCTATAATTTGGGGGCGCAAAGCCACGTGCGCGTGAGTTTTGATGTTCCAGAGTACACGGCGGACGTCACAGGTCTGGGCACGATTCGCCTGTTGGAGGCCATTCGCGACACTGGAATCGACACGAAGTTTTATCAGGCCTCTAGTTCAGAGATGTACGGCAAGGTTTTGGAAGTTCCACAGAAAGAGACCACTCCATTTTATCCGCGCAGTCCTTACGGCTGCGCCAAGGTCTTCGGCCATTGGATCACCGTCAATTACCGCGAGGCCTATGGCATGCATGCCAGCAACGGCATTTTGTTCAATCATGAGTCCCCTCGACGCGGAGAAACCTTTGTCACTCGTAAGATCACTCGCGCGGTGGCGCGAATTGTGGCTGGTAAACAGAAAGATCTATTCTTGGGTAATCTGGATGCCAAGCGTGACTGGGGCTATGCCAAAGATTACGTCGAAGCCATGTGGATGATGTTGCAGGCGCCTAAAGCCGATGACTATGTCATCGCCACCGGTGAAACGCACTCAGTGAAAGAATTCTTGCAGATCGCATTTGCTTCTGTTGGCCGCGACTGGAACGAGTATGTGAAGATCGATCCAAAGTATTTCCGTCCCACCGAGGTTGATTTACTGATTGGCGATCCCGCGAAAGCTAAGAAACAGCTGGGATGGAAACCAAAATGCTCATTCCCTGATCTCGTAAAAATGATGGTCAAGGAAGATCTTCGACAAGAGGGATTGAACCCAGAGAAGTTTTTCCAATAGCCGTGAAAATCTTATTGGTGTGCGAACATTTCCATCCGCTCGGTGGTGGGGTTTCCAAAACCCTGGTGGAGTATGGCGCGCGACTTCACCAATTTGGTCACGAGATTTCCGTAGCGACAAGTTACACAAGTCAGCGAACCTCCGATGAATATTTGGGAATGAAGATTTACTCATTCAAGGTGAGTGGAAACGCCGTTTCTGGAATGACCGGCGAGGTTGGGGATTATCAGCAATTTCTGAAGTCAGGAAATTTTGACTGCTTATTCGTTGTGGCCGCACAACAGTGGACCTTGGATGCCATGCTGCCAATTTTAGATTCCATTCCCTACAAGAAATACCATATGCCATGTGGATACTCTTCGTTCTATTTGCCAGCTTTTCGCGACTACTACAGAGATATGGGCCTGCTGCTTTCGAAATTTCAAGCGCTGATATACAATTCATCCAATTACAGAGACATCAACTATGCGCGCGAGCTGGGCCTAAAGAATATTCACATTATCCCAGCTGCTGCCAGCGAATTGGAATTTGAGCAAAGACCAGCGCCGACCACCAAAAAGCAGCTCCAAATTAAACAGGACGAATTTGTTTTCTTAACCGTAGGAGCGCCGGCTTATCACAAGGGCCAGAAAGAGGCTGTGCAGGCTTATCTTAAGGCAAAGTTGCCTTTTCCCTCGGTGTTGGTGGCCAATGGTGACTATGAATTGGCCGCCGAAACATGGGTTCAGGTTCTTAAAAAAATGACCTCCCTTAGAAAAATACGCTCTGTGGCCAAGGAGTTGGCACAGCGGTTTTTGGGAATTTCTCCGGCAAATATTTATCAAATTGCAAAGCGCAATCGCGATCCTAATAAAAGAGTGCTGTTCACAAATCTGGATCGGCCCGCGTTGATTTCTCTTTTCTTTGAAGCCAATTTATTTTTGTTTCCATCGCATGTGGAGTATTCACCTCTAGTGATTTTCGAAAGCATGGCTGCGAACCTGCCATTCCTGTCGGTGCCCGCCGGCAATGTCGACGAAATCGTCGAATGGAGTCACGGCGGATTTTTGTGCACGGATGTGCGCAAAAAAAATGGACGGACCTATGTGAACGTGGCCAGTTTCACATCGATGTTGGAAGAAATTGCAAAGAACCCAGCCAAACTAAAAACAGCCGGGGACAATGGCCGAAGGGCATGGCAACAGCGTTTCACTTGGCAAATCACGTCCCGTCAGTTGGAAGCGGTCATGAAAGCGAATCAATGAACGCAAAAATGTCGCGGGGTTTGAACTCGATCAGTCGGTTGATCTTTTTGACGTTGGCCACCGAATAACTGGTTTCATTCGGATTTTCGCCTTCGACTTTATTCAGCATTCCAAATTTCTTTTCCACAAAATTGACCAGATCGATGATTTTCACCGCTTTTCCGGAGCCCACATTGATGCATTCGTCTTCCAACTTCATCAAAGTTAGTTTTTGTGTCAGTTCGGCCACGTCTTCGACGTGGATGAAGTCACGCTCTGCCAAGCCTCCGTTTTGCAGGACAAAAGGGGTGCCTTGCTTGGCCGAGCGCAAGATCTTAAAGAGCACGGAAAACTTGTCGTCCCCGCCGAAAGAGTTAAAAACTCGCAGAATTAAATACCGGATATTATTCTTTTTGCAGAAAGCCGTTATGAGCTCTTCGTTGAAGGCCTTGGTGAACCCGTTCAGAGTGATGGGTTGAATCGGTTTTTCCTCGGCAGAGTTGCTGAGTTCTCCATAAACGGAACAGCTGGAAATGAAGACGAATTTTTTGATGTTTTTCTCTTTGCATAGACGCAAGAGCTTCGCTGTGATCATAACATTGGATTCAAGAACCTCATCGGGCTTAGAGAATATATCGGCGTGAATGTCTGACGCAGTATGGATGATGGCATCGACTTTTTTATAATCTAAATTGGTCAGGGAGTCCCAGTTGTCCCTCACCAGCGGGAAAATGCTGGTGAAGGCCTTGTTCCGTTCGTTCAATTTCTGAATGTGCTGACCAAGATTTCCGTTGGCTCCGGTAAGGATAATATTCATTTTTCTAAGGATTCCTTTTGGAAAATTCGTTTTTATAGATATTGGTCAACGCTTCAAAAAGTCTTTGGCAGGAAAAAAGCGTCCGAGCTCTTATTTTAGCTGCCGCACCCATTTCTTTGGCCAGCTTTCGATCTGTGGATAACAACATCATCGCTTCGGCCAGCTTCGAAGGATTTTTTACGGGCACAAGAATTCCCGTTTTGCCGTTCACCACAGAATCAGTCATACCCGGAATGTTAGTTCCAATGCTGGGGATTCCTAAGGCGCCAGATTCGATGATAACGTTGGGGAAGCCCTCTCTGTGGGAGGGCAGCAACAGGCCATCGGCAACGGAAATGTAGTCCAAGGGATTATTCACAAATCCAATTTCAATCACATTTCTGAGGGACCGTGATTGAAGGCGCTCAGAAAATTGACCCTCATCGGGACCGACAAACACCATAGTGAAGCGCCGATCGGGAATCATGGATATGGCATCGATGATTTCTAGAACGCCTTTGTCAGCTCGCTTGCGACCCAAGAAAATAAAGACGAATTCGTCCTGTGGAATCCCGTGGGTCGCTCGAAAATCAGCTCTGAATTTTGGATCGACTTTATCGATAAGGTTCAGGTCGACTCCGGAAAGACTGCCGTCCGCCAAAAGATCGATCTTTCCGCAAATTGGAATGCCTTCGCTTTTTAAGAACTCAATTTGTGAAGCGCTGTCAGCAGAACAGTGGGTGTTCAGTGCACAGACCAGCCGATCCGCTTGCCGCAAGGCCCATCTGGCAATGCCAGATTTTGTGGCCCAGACTTGTCCTGTGAAGGTGTGCATTCGAATAGGAACACGAGCGATAAATCCGGCAACCGCGCTCATTAAAGAGGTCTTTGGCATCAGCGAATGCACGATATCGAAATGCTCTTTTCGGAAAATTAAGATGAGCCGAAATAGGTTAGCAATATCCTTCGTCAGACTAATTTTCCGGCCCAGATCCAAGTAAATCCATTTAATTTTAGGCCAGCGTTTTGGCATATCCTCCGAATACGGCGCAATGATCGTGAGATCATATTCGCCGTTGAACTGATTCAAAGTGTTTCTCATCACAAAGAAAATGGACTCTGGTGATGTGACGACACGAGCGACTTTCAACGGGACTCCTTGGGCTATTCCGCTCTTGGTTTGACGAACATATATTTTATATGGTCGTAAAGCTTTAACAGTCCTGCGCGCTCGAGTAGATTTCGACCATGCATTTTTACTCTCAGCTGCCAAAAATAATATTCAGTGTGAGCATTGGATAGCTTATACTTGTTGAGAATTTGGCGTCGTTCGGATATCGCCTTAAATCCTCGGGTGCTTGATACCCCCGAGCCATCCATGAGCACCACCGGATTTTTCTCATAGTAAAAACCCTTGAATTTCTGCTGAACCATCTTGCACATAAAATCAAAATCCATGGCGATTTTTAAGTCTCTGTCGAATCCGCCGACCATTTCAAAGACTTTTCTTCGCACAATCAGCGAAGGATGGGGATAAGGTGTCTTGGCGACATCACTGTTGGGTTTCACTAGGATTTTTCCAAGAGTCGGGTGAGCAAAGGTGATGTCCGCAGAAACAAAGTCCATCTCAGGATGATTGGACAAATACTCCATTGCAAAGGGGTAATAGTTCGGATCGATCAGCTGGTCCCCGCTGTTGAGGAAGGTCACGAGCTCTCCGTGGGATGCGGCATAGCCCTTGTTGAAAGCATCTGAGATTCCATGATCAGGTTCTGAAACGCTGACGATGTCCCGATGTTCGCTCAAATAGGCCTTGGTTTTTTCACAGGATCCACCATTGATCACCACGGATTCCACCTGGGGAATATTGGGCAAAGAACCAAGCGTGGTGCGTAGTTCATCCAGGTTATTAAATGTGATGGTGACAACGGAAAGCTTCACTGAGGCCTTTCAAAAAGTGGATCTAAGCCCGTGTTTTTCGCAGTATTTTCAGCCATTGTCCATCGTATTTCTTTCAATTAAAATATAGCCCGAAGGAAGCATTGTTTTGCTCCAGCCTTTTTTAATCAACTCGGTGGCCACGTCCTTCATCACGGATGTTGTCATTAGATCCGGGGAGCCTAACTCTGGGCTCCATTCATGAAGCTCGTTGTTCATGCGCGATTCCGGAAATTCGTGAGGTTGGGTCCAATCTCTGATCAGGATCCCACAACCTTCGCCCTTTTCGACATTTTTAAAAGCCAGTTCAAACTGCTGATCCAGGTGCGAGTTTCGTGGGTTGTGCAGTTCCCAGCCGAAGTAGGTGGTTAGCATAAAATCAGTGACTTGGTCGGTGGCATACCGACATTTTTTAAGCACATCCGGACGATTTTTCTCTAACCAAAAAGCCGTGGGCTCTAGTGTTTGCAGAGTCAATTCCGGTGGAACTGGCGCTACTAGGCTTTCTAACCTTCCACAATAAGGTCTTTTTGGATTCACTGAAAAAAGGATCAGAAAAAAGACCATCCATAAAAATTCACGGCGGGTTCGTTTCAGGAAATGATGCAAAACCTGCTGCATTAAAAAACCAGTCGGTAGTAAATAAAGAATTCGATGTCCAAGGACCGGGTGGGGCAAAATATATTTAAACAGTGGGAAACTGAACGCAGGCACCAGCAAAAGTAAAACGGGGGCAATGCTCAAAGACCAAAGAAACTTCATGTTCTTCCTGACAAAAAATCCTACGATCAAAGCTAATATCGCAGGCTGACCTAGAGTAAAAAGATAGGCATCAGACCAGCTCTCCCAACCGGACAGAAAGTCGTCGAAATGCAGATACAAAATCAGCATCGAAGTGAGGCTCACCAAAGAAATCAATATCCAACGAAGCTTTTTGTATTCACCGACATAGAACAACGAATGAAACATCAAAGAGAACACGGCCACCGCCAGCAGCAGCAGGCCTTGAACATGAGTGTAATACATGAGCACCGAAAGCAAAATCAGGACAGGGATTTCATTCCATTTTTTATTCCATAAACGGAAAAGTGAAATCAATGCCCGGTAAAAAAATACGAAGGATAAAATATTTGAACTGAGGGCCAAGGAGTAAAAATAACTCATGTTAAAAATACCAGTGAACACCAGCGCAAAAATCGCCATCCATAGAGCTTGCTTGCGATCGGTGACAAAAAACCGGGTCAGTTCGTAAATTTGCACAAAAACCAAAGTGATCGTCCCCGCAGAGATCAGATCCAAACCAAAGCGCCACCAGGTGCGCGGCAGATACTGCAGGTGAGCCCAATAGAGAAGAAATGAATACCGAGGCGGATCCAGAATATACCGATTGGGCAAATATCCGGTGTTGGTCAGGTCCACCTTATTTTGCCACTGGGTGATGAGCCGAAAGTACTCCCAGCCATCGTTGGGATACACAAGGTAAGCGCCCCGAAAAAGGAAAAAAAGGAAGACAGCTAAACAGGTGAGCACGAAGCCCGATTTGATTTGCTGACGGTTTTTAAAAAGAAAGATCATCAACATCGCAAAATACGCTAAGGATAAGGTCTGGAAACAGATGCTGACCTGTTGGACGGAGGCCTTCAGTAAAATTCCCAAATTGAAGGCCAGAGCTGCGCCCAAAAAGAACACCCATCCGTCGGTCAGAGGGTTGAATTTTACTATGAGATTTTTGATATAATGGCGCGTCACGGCCTGGCATTTAAGCACAGGAATTTTGGAATGAACACTGGCATTGGATTGACGCTAATTGACGTAATAAAGAATTGTCTCGGAAAACCGGACTGCGTAGATTCGCTTTCGCGGGAGTCAGCATGAAAATAAAAGAGTTTCACATTTCGGGACCTAAACTCATCGACTGTATGGTTATTCCCGACGGCCGTGGTTTCTTTTGCGAACGAAATCGCGCCGATCTTTTCGAGCAGGCAGGCTTACCCACATTTTTTCCACAGGAGAATCAATCCCGCTCGGCCCATCGGGTGCTGAGGGGCCTTCACTACCAGTACGACAAACCTCAGGGGAAGCTTGTGACTTGCATGGCTGGTGAAATTCTTGACTGTATTGTCGATATTCGCAAAAAATCACCGACCTATGGGGAGAGTCTTTCCTTCACGTTGCGGGGTGATCAGCCGCAGTGGCTTTGGATTCCACCGGGATTCGCCCATGGTTTTTGCATCACCAGCAAAGAGGGCGCAGATATTTTGTACAAGGTGACCGAATACTACAATCCTAAGGGCGAGGGCGGCATTATGTGGAACGAAAAGCATTTTGCGCTTCCTTGGCCGGTGGAAGATCCAGTGCTCAGCAAGCGCGACAGTGTCAGCCAAAGCTTTGCCGACTACGACAAATCGCCAATGTTTTAGGGCACGCCCTAGTTTCTAAATTTTTCCGGAAATTTTTTCTGAAACTCGTCCATGCACTGACGTAAGCCAAGCGCATGCTCGGATGGCTGAAAGCCAAAGGTCTTTTTGAAAAGTCCGCAGTCAAAACGTGAATTCAGCTGTCTTTTGGCCCGACTGGGCCACTGGTCAGTGGTGAGCTTCTTAACTTCCTGAGTTTTCTTGCGCCAACCTCTGGCGGCGGCCTGTTCAATAATTTCTGTTGCGAATTGATGCCAAGAAACAAAATCTGGGCCCGCGAAATTATAAATTCCCCATTGGGAAAATCCAGGTTTCTGTGCCATCGGCAGTATTTGCTTCAAAGCCTCAGCGATCGTTCCGGTGTAAGTCGGATATCCCATTTGATCGGCCACCACCGAAAGGCTTTCTCTCTCTTGTCCTAAGCGTAGCATGGTGAGGAAAAAGTTATTGCCCTCGAAGGAATAAACCCAGCTCAGGCGAAAAATAAGATATCGGCAGCCACTTTTTTGGATGTTCAGCTCTCCCTCTAACTTGGATTTTCCATATTGACCCAGTGGCAGCGTGGGATCTGATTCTTTGAGTGCGGGATAAGTTTTGTCAGAGCTCCCATAGACATAGTCAGTAGAAAAATGGATGAGAAGGGTGTCGTTCTCGCGACACCACTTCGCCAACTCCGCCATCGCCGTACCGTTGATTTGTCGACTCAGTTCAATTTCATCCTCGGCTTTATCGACAGCCGTGTAAGCCGCAGCGTTGATGATGACTTTGGGTTTGAGCGCATTCAGTGTGCTCACCAGCTCTGGAAGCTTCTGTAGGTCAGCCTGGCTTCGTCCAAGGCCGATCGCTGCGGAGCCGACGCCGAAGGTTCTTATAAGTGTGGAGCCCAGCTGGCCGTGAGCGCCCAGAATTAAAATCTCTGTGGTTTTCAAGTCATCATCTCCTGATTAGCTGGGTAATTTGGAGGGCGATACGATTTTGAGTTTTTTAAGCTCACCTTGGTAGGTGGGGTGCTCGTAGTTCGAATTGACGATACGACTTAAGATGTAAAGAGACTCTTTCTCTCCGGCTCTGGAGGCCTCAATCATCTGTTGAATTTGTTGAGCAAAGGACTCTGCGGTAAAACCTGTGGGGTATTCATCGCCCTTAGGTACGTACAGAATGTCGGGATGTTCCGTTTCTAGTTCATTTCCTGATATGTAGAGTTCCTCGAACATTTTTTCGCCGGGGCGCAGTCCGATAAAATTAAACTGCACATCGGTTTCCTTTTTTCCCATCAGATTCACAAGAGAGCTGGCCACGTCCACGATCTTGGCAGGCTTTCCCATTTTCAGCACGTTGATATCGCCGGGCTTAGAAATGGACGCGGCTTTCAAAACCAAAGAGACCGCCTCTTCAATGAGCATGAAATATCTTTCCATGTCCGGATGGGTGAGTGTCAGCGGCTTATTTTCCTCAATTTGTTTTTTTAGAATTGGAATCAAGCTGCCACTGCTGCCCAAGACATTGCCAAAACGAACGGCGCAAAAAATTCTTTCCGTGCGCTCTCCCGCGAGGCAAGTCATGATTTCGCAGACGCGTTTGGTGGCTCCCATGACTCCGGCGGGGTTGACCGCTTTGTCGGAAGAAATCAGCACAAAGTGACTGACGCCGCCATTTTCACTGAGCTGAAGCACATTTTTAGTGCCCAGGATATTATTCAGTATGGACGAATGCGGATTGGTCTCTACGAGGTGCACGTGTTTGTAGGCCGCAGCATGGATCACGATCTCTGGCGAATATTGGGAGAAAACTTGGGACAATCCTTCAAGATCTTTTAGGTCGAGCAAACAAGGCACAACAACTTCATTGTAGTTGGGGGCATCACGGAATTCGGAATCGATGGTGTAAAGATTAAATTCGGAATGATCGAGCAGAATCAAGCGCGAAGGATTGAACCCTAAAACCTGCCGGGACAATTCACTTCCAATGGAACCTCCGGCACCGGTGATCAAAACACGCTTGCCAGAAATCATCTGTTGGGTCGAAGTTAAATCGATTTTGTGCGGCGGCCGAACCAAAAGGTCCTTCAGTTCGATTTTGCGAAAGGTCTGTCCGATCTCAGTGCCGTCCGACGAATTGAGGATCAGCGGTTTGATGTCAAACGGAGTGCATGTCGCCACCAACTGTTTAAGGAACTCCTGGGATGGATTGGGAAGACCAACAACGACCTTTTTGACTTGCAGGCCCGCAATGAGATCTTTCAGGTGCTCCATTCCTGGAAAGACTTTGAACCCAGAGATCTCTTTGCCGATCTTCTTCACGTCATCATCGACAAAACCAACCACGTATAATTTCAGTTCGCCGTCGTTGAGTAGGCGTTTCAGCACACCTTGGCCGGTGGCTCCGGCTCCGTAGATGAGGGTTCTTTCGCCGAACTTTTTCAGTTCCATACTAGTGCTTTGTTCGTGCACCAGTCGACGGGCCACTCTGGCGCTAGCAAGAATGAATATAAGAAGGAAAGAATCGATGAAATAAATCGAGCGGGGAATCACGCCCAGGTTCAGCAAGTAGGAAAGGGCAATGATCATCACCGTGCTTGCAGCCACCGACTTCGCCAAGCGAAAGGCATCCACAGCAGCCACATATCGCCAGAGAATATTTGAGGTTCCAAAGTAGACGAAGAAAACCAGCCGACAAAACACAATCAAAGGCAGATGCGTGTACATCGCAGGTAGAAAGGTCTTAGCTTCAACGAAATTCACCCTCAGGAACAGCGCCGCAAAAAACGAAAATACCACCATGAATAGGTCGACAGTCAGGTGTCTGGGATTGACCCGGAAATTGACCTTCATAAGCCATTGAGTGAGTGGATTTTTCAGTGCGCAACCCCGTCTGATTTTAGAACCTTTACTAAAGTGAGATACATGATCTTAAGGTCGAAGACAAGGCTTTGGCAGAGCAGATATTCGCTATCAAAATTCACCTTCACCGGAATGGGTAGCTCATCCCTTCCGTTCACCTGGGCCCAGCCCGTAAGTCCCGGTTTTAAAGTGTGCACACCCATTTTAGTGCGTAGCTGAACCAAATCGTCTTGATTGAATAGGGCAGGCCTAGGCCCCACCATGGACATGTCGCCAATGATCACTGACCATAGCTGCGGCAGTTCATCTAAGCTGGATCTACGTAAAAACCCCCCGATAGAAGTCAGAAATTGGCCAGGGTCCTTCATTAAATGCGTGGCCACCTGAGGAGTTTCAATCTTCATCGTGCGGAATTTCGGCATCAAGAAAATCACGTTGTTCCTGCCCACCCGTTTTGACCAATGAATGGCAGGCCCCCGCGAAGTCAGGCGCACTGCGAGTGCCGTCAGAATCAAGATTGGACTGGCAACAACAAGTGCGGCAGCGCAAATCAACAGGTCAAATAGGCGTTTCAGCATTTATAGACCCATCTCTCTGAGCTGAGCCAGCACCTGCGACACGCTGATTTTAGTCATGGGATCGCCGGGAATATTTTCCCAGCCAAAATGCAAAGGCGATTGCTCCAACGTCCCGGCGTTGAGCGAACGTGAACGCGGACTTAAGGCGCCCCAGCGACTGGAATGAGTGGCGCCATGGAGGCCGACCACGGGTAAGTTTAAGGCCGAACAAATATGTAATACCCCAGTGTCAATAGAGACCACGGCCTGAGAGCTCTTCAAAATCTGCGCCGTCTGAAGCAAATTCAAGCCAGCAATATTTTTCGCCCGCGAACCCAGTCCGCTTTCACGAATGAAGGCGTCGTTGCGCTCGCGGTCTTCAGGTCCGCCGCTTAAAACCAGCAAATAGCGCTCTGACAGATTTTTTCCAAGCTGGATCCAGTTTTGCTGTGGCCACTTTTTCTTTTCACCCTGGGTGCCACCGGCCCACATATGAAAAGTGATGAAAGGAATTTTGGGAATATCGACATTCGTGGCTTCTGGAATACGTAGCTGCGGCAACAGGTAATCCAACTGACCCAACGGTGCTAGCAGGCGAAAATAATTTTCACTTTCATGAATTTTGAGAGAGTGTTCCACTGAGGCATCTTGGGCAAAATGGCGAAACTGTCGATGAGATTTGAAGCCCACCTTGAAGCGAGCTCGGGAAAAAAAACTGAAGATAGCTTCCAGGCGGGTCCAAGTACCAAAGTCCAACCATACATCAAAGGCATGACTGCGAATCTGGCGGATGGCCTTCAAAGGCGAAGCCACCGGAATTTCAACCACAGCATCGATTTCCTGGATCAATCGGGCCATGGCCGCGTTACTTTTACCGACGAAAATGGTGAGGTGTGCGTTCGGATATTTTTTTTTGATCGAAAGCACGGTGCCACTCATCAACACGGTGTCGCCGATGGCCGAAGCTTTCAAGAGTGCTATTCGCTGAATTTGAGCAGGTGGTTGGGCTTTGAAACGAAGGTGTCCCACCACAAATAAAAACGGCACGCCAAGGAGTTTATCCAGCAGCTTTTCCAGCCCCGAACTTCGACCGGCCGGCCGCAAGCGATTCAATAGGCCCCCTTTTTGCCGAAGACCACGTGAACAGTTTTAAATAGAATCGCAATGTCATACCAAATATTCCAATTTTTGACATACCAAGCATCTAGATCCGTGCGCGCGCTGTAGCTAAGATCATTGCGCCCGCTCACTTGCCACAGTCCCGTGATCCCAGGACGTGCGGCTAAATAATAATCCAGTTTACTTTCGTACATTTTAAGCTCTTCCGAAATGATCGGTCGAGGACCGACCAAGCTCATATCGCCGATCAAAACATTCCACAGTTGAGGCAATTCATCGAGGGAAGACCGTCTTAAGAAATGACCCACCTTAGTGATGCGGGGATCGTTCTTCAATTTGAATTCAGTTTCCCATTGGGCTTTAGCCACAGGATCGGTCAATAGCAGTTTCTCCAACAGTATTCCTGCATCCGGAACCATAGTGCGGAATTTCCAGCAACGAAATTTTTTTCGGTCCTGGCCGATGCGATCATGAGCGAAAAATATCGGGCCCTTAGTTTTAGAAATCTGCCAAGCCAAATAAGCAAAAAGTGGGGACAAAGACAGCAGTAAGAAACTAGATCCCAAAACGTCCATCCATCGCTTAAGAGTGCGCGCCAGGGGATTTGAGAGATTGTTTTTTACATTGAGAATTAACACTTCATGGCTAAAAAAATGATTGGTTTCCATGCCCAAAATCGGCAACCCGGCAACATCTGGAATCCAGCTGAACGAAGGGTATTTCAGGGTCATCGTCTGAATGATGTCTTGATGCTTGTACAAATCCAGTTGCTCGATGGCAAAAATGACGTGGGGAAACTGCATCGCTTGCAATGTCGGGAATAAGTTTTCCTTAGCGACTTGAGTGACCGGAGCAGGAAGTTCCTGTTGACCATTCAAGGTAATAAATCCCAAGACTTTGAAACCCATCGCGGGCTCACTTTTCAAAGCGCGATAGGCGGCCAAGGCATTTTGACCGGCACCCAAGATCACGGTTGGTATCTCCCAATATCCTAGGGAATGAAGCAACTTTTTGGTGAGGCTTCTCATGACCGGAACCAGGACCATGGAGCCCATCCAACTGACCATCCAAACAAATTTCGAAAATGGCCACTTTGCAGCCAGCACCACTGCCCCGTGCATCATGCAGATGAAAATCAGATAGCGAAGAATTTGTCCAAGCTCATCCCAAAAGGGCAAACGCTTATGATAAAGGCCTGAAAACCAAAGCACGAAAATCGTAATAAAAATAAAAAAGATATCCACGAAAAAATGGGGAATACCTGTGGTGGCAATCCAAGTGTTCCACGCAGTGGGATCACCCACATAGTGTCCGTAAAAAGTCAGTCCCCAAACCCCTAACAGAAAACACGAGAGCATCGAAAATCCGTCAGCGACGGCCAAACTCAGACCAGAGACCCATGATTTTGTTTGGCTGCTAGGCCCTTCGACTTTTGAATTTATGCCCTGGTGGGTTTCGGAATATGGCATTAAGCCTCAGAAGTTAGTTTTGTGATGCAGCACTGTCAAGATTTTGACCCGGTTGAGAATCACAAAGATTCCTTGTACTGTCCCTGCTTCGTGGTTTTTCGTCAAATGCGGGGTGAAGCAGTGCAACACATTTTGGTGACTGGTGCAGCGGGTTTTATTGGCAGTGCCTTTGTTCGTGAAGCTCTGAAAAACAACTACCGTGTTTCGATTTTGGACGCTTTGACCTACGCCGGACACCGCGAAAATATCGAAGAGGTGCTCAAACCCGGTGTTTGTGAATTTTTCCACGGTGATATTCGCGACTTTCAGTTGGTGAATGGCCTGTTCGAAAAGTTCCATTTCGATGGAGTGATCAATTTCGCAGCAGAAAGTCACGTGGACAATTCCATCTCCGGCCCTGCAGAGTTCATTCAAACCAACATCGTCGGCACGTTCACACTTTTGGAGGCCGCCCGGGGGCATTGGTCAAAACTTAAGGACTCTCAGAAATCCGAGTTTCGATTTTTACAAGTTTCGACGGATGAAGTTTTCGGTGCCCTCGGTGCGACCGGAGCGTTTTCCGAGTCCACGCCTTATGCTCCGAACTCTCCTTACTCGGCGACAAAAGCCGCCAGTGATCACTTGGTGCGCGCATGGTTTCACACCTATGGTTTGCCAACCATCACCACCAATTGCTCTAACAACTATGGACCTAGGCAGTTTCCGGAAAAATTAATTCCGCTGATGATTCGAAACGCGCTGGCGGGATTGCCACTTCCTGTCTATGGGCAAGGGGCGAACATCCGTGATTGGATTCATGTCGAGGACCACTCGCGGGGAGTTCTCTTGGCCTTGGCGAAAGGGAAGCCTGGCGGCACCTATTGCCTAGGAGGAAACTCTGAGCGCAATAATCTTCAAGTGGTGAAATCCATCTGTCAAACTTTGGATCAAGTTTCACCCAGAAAAGATGGAAAGTCCCACGAAGTGGGAATTCAGTTCGTCAAGGATCGCGCCGGTCATGACTTCCGCTATGCCATTGATGACAGCTTAGCTCGCAAAGAGTTGGGATTTGAACGACACTTCCGAAGTTTTGAGGATGGACTACTGGCCACGATCAACTGGTATCTGCAAAATCAAAAATGGATCGGGCAGGTGACGAAAAATGTCCGCCACTGAACTGGATCTGATCTTAAGCGAGCTCAACTATTATGGCGGAAAAGTTCATCTAGGTGTGCCTGAAGCCACCACGCAATTGAGTCCCCACGATTTGATCTTGCTGTTGAAGTGGACCCCAGAGGACCTTTTGAAGATTGCTAGAACTCAGGCCTGCCAGGTGGCTATCGATTCAGCGAAAGTGATTCCCGAGGTGTTTTCCCCATTTTATGACTGGAGAATTTTTGACAAAGGTTCTTGTGACCAGCTGAAGAAACTATCCGAAGGCCAAACCTTTCCTAGTCACTCGCCGTCCAGTCACACAAAGTCCGCGCTTTTCTTGGATCGTGATGGTGTCGTCAACGTGGATCATGGTTACGTGGGTGATCCTCTGAAAGTGAACCTTGTTCCTCATATTGGCGAGCTCATTCATCAAGCCAATGATCAACACAAGGATGTCGTGATTGTCACCAATCAATCGGGAATTGGCCGGGGCTATTACACCACCGAAAACTATCAACAGGTGATGAAGCGGATCTCTGAATTGTTACGGCCAGAGCAGGCAAAAGTGGATGAGGTTCTATTTTCGCCATTTCATCCCAATGCCAACGAAGAGGAATTCCGCCGCGGCCGACAGTTTCGTAAACCCAGGCCAGGAATGCTGCAAAAAGCGGCGCGCGACCGAGGCATCCATCTTCGCCAATCCGTGATGGTCGGCGATCATGCCAAAGACGCAGTTACGGCAGTTTTGGCAGGGGTCGGCCAAGTGTTTCTGTTGGCATCGGCTGAATCTGAAGAAGCTCAAGATACTTTTCAAACGTGGGTGGAGGAACTTAAGTTCAGACATCATTTGCATTTGATGGACTCAATTAAGTTCAAAGTGGTCGGCGGATTGCAAGAGGCCAAGCTGTGATGCTGATGTGGACGTTTGGACTTTTTGGTCTGTCGCTGTTGATGTCGCAAACCGCGATTGATCTATTTGCCAGTCTGTTGGTTCTTCAGGTGATGTGGTTGGGTTACCGTTGGCACCAGCAGCAGTCGCCAAGTGTTTGGTGGAATCGCACCGGCATAGATTGGTTGTTTCTTCTTTGGATTGGCGTTGTGTTAGTGGGTTTTTCCCTTCGCGGATTCGACGGCGATCAGTGGTACATAAAGATGCTAGAGTTTCGCTGGATTTTCATTTTTTATATGATGATCACGGCGGTTCGCTATTTGGAGCCCAAAGAGTCTTGGGTGAAGCCATTTGCTATCGCATTTACGATTTGCTGTGCCTGGGCGGTGGTCGTTTGGTTCATGGGCTTTGATCCTCTTCATCCCAACGATAAATTGCAACTGACCGGAAACGGAGTTTTTCGCACCGGCGGGTTTTTATTTCAGCCCATTGCATTTGCTCATCTCTACCAATTGCCGCTTTGCCTGCTCATGGGATTGCTACTGACCATGTGGCGTTGGAAACGAATGGGCGCTTGGTGGGTGGCGGTGGCCAGTTTGGCTGGAACGCTGGCGATTTTTTTGAGTTTCACCAGAGGCGTGTGGCTTTCGCTCACGGTGGCCTGCTTGGTGATGACTTTTTTGATGAGCCGACGATTTTCATTGGTATTGGCCTGCGTGGGTGTGCTCGGTTTCACGGCGGCCTACAACTACAGTCCGACGTTTCATGAGCGAGTTCGCTTCGGAATCGACGGAGGCGATACTGAAAGAGTGTGGATGTGGAAAGCCAATTTTGAAATGTTTAAGGAGCATCCTGTATTTGGCATTGGTTATGGAGAAAACGTCAACGCACTGACCAGCTATTATCAAAAAATCGGGGCACCGGCTGACGTCATCGCAGCTTCCCTAAGTCATGCTCATAATCAATATCTACAGATGCTGTCGGGCACGGGGATTGTAGGACTGGTTGTTTATCTGGCGCTCATTCTTTATTTTTTAGTTTTGGCTTTCCGAGTCTGGTATCGAATCGGATCCAGAGAGGTTTTTCACCAGGGTTTGGCCTTGGGCCTCATTGGTGCGCAAGTGGCCTTTTTGGTTGGAGGCGTGACCGAATCCAATTTAGAGCATTCGAAGATGAGGCACGCACTGCTTTTGGTGTGGGCTCTCACTGTTTGGTTAGCTTATCAGTATAGTGTATTGCGCGAACGGGTGACTCACTCGAAGTGAGTTTGAAAAATCCTCTGCAAGCTCTTCAAGAAAGTTTCTAGATTTCGCAACGGCAAGCTGGTGGGACCATCACACAGGGCTTCTTCTGGACGCGGATGGGTTTCCACGAAAATTCCATCCACACCGACAGCCATTGCAGCGCGGGCCAAGGCCCAAACCATATCACCGCGGCCTCCGGAACTGTCGCCGGTGGCCCCTGGCAACTGAGTGGAGTGAGTGCAGTCCATGACCACGGGAAATCCCAGTCGACGCATTTCCACAAGACCGGTCATGTCGTTGATCAGTCGGTTGTAGCCGAAGGTGGTGCCCCGCTCGCACAGAAGCAAGTTACTGTTGCCAGCTTGCACGGCTTTGTTGGCGATGGATTTCATATCCCAGGGCGCTAGGAACTGACCTTTTTTGATGTGAATGACTTTTCCAGTCTTTGCGGCCTCTAACATCAGGTCTGTCTGCCGTGATAAAAATGCCGGAATTTGCAGAACATCCGCGACCTCGGCCGTGCTTTCCACCTGCCACGTTTCATGCACGTCGGTCAAAAGTGGGGCGCCAATTTTGGATTTGATGGCATCTAAAGATTTAAGAGCTTGCTTCATGCCGGGCCCGCGAAAACTGGCAGAGCTTTGGCGATTGGCTTTGTCAAAAGAACATTTCAAAATCCAGGGGATGCCTAAGCGCTGGGTGATGCGCTGAATTTCTTGGCCTGTTTCCATCACCATTCCGTCGTCTTCGATGATATCAGGTCCAGCAAAGAGCACGAAATTTTTCGCGTCCCCCCAAGTGAAGTCACCATAGGAAGTTTTTCCAACAACGGGTTTCGCAAGAGGTTTGAATTCGGTCACTGAAGTTTTTTGGCTCATTTTTTACCTTTTCTTGTTGGCTGCTTATTCATTAACGAGGTGGCAGTCTTTGTCATTTTTTCCATGATCATAGTCGACCACTTGGCTATAGGTCTTCACCCATCGCGGGAAACTTTCTTTGAGTTGGGATTCTAAAACTGACTTTTCAGGTTCGAACTGCTGGTAGCTGACCCCGCCTAAATCCACCAAAGAGTCTAAGGTGTACAGCGTGCTTAATTTTTTGGAAGAATTTTTCAAAGCATTGGCGTATTTTTTGCCAAATAAAGTGCGCCACTGGGGTGAGGCCCAAATCCAGAAAGGTATTTCGTAAGACTGGCGCATATCAAAGTGAGTGTACTGACCGCATTCTCCCAACATCAGTCCGTGATCAGACACATACATCATGGCAGTGACTGCCGTCAGTGAACGCAGTTTCTGCACCACGTGGCCCAGCACGTAATCGGTGTAGAGAATGGTGTTGTCGTACGGGTCTTTGAACTGTCCAAATTCTTTGGGGGTATCGTTTATCAAATCCGTAGTGACTACCTTGTAAATGCAGCACGATGAATTTCTTCGAATCAGGTTTCTGTAAGATTTCATCGAATTCTGGCAAAAGCTCGCCATCGTAAGCCCACGGCAAATTCATCGAGCTAATATGTAGCGAGTGAAAATAGTCAGAGCGACGGGCATAGACAGAAATGCGATTTTCATTGCCGCCCATAGCGGCCTGATTGCTCAGCCAGTAGGTTTTAAATCCGGCATCCCGGTAGATTTGCACAAACGACGGTGGGACCTCGGTCATTTCATGAATGTTGTCGAATTTTGTCATCAGCGTAGGCACTGCATTGGCCGTATGGGGATGCAAAGTGATGAAATCGCTGAAGGTCATTAGCTCTCCGGCGTCTTTGAGCTTCTGCATTTCAGGAGTGGTTTTTTCTAGATAACCGTAGACTTCGTGTCGATCACGACGGGCGCTTTCGCCGATGACTAGGACCACGACCTCTGAGCTGGATTTAAGAAGATCATCGGTTTTAGCCTGAAGGTTCCAGCGCGTGGTGAAATCAGTCTTCCGATACATCTCAATTTCTTCTTGCGCCACCATGTAGCCGCTGAGGAAACTCCACGGATAAGAATCGGTGAAATGATGATTCATCTCTACCTTCACATTTTCCGCCGAATAGTTGGTGCCCACGGCATAAATTGGAACAATCAACAAAATGAAAGTGGCCAGCCGTCGTTTTCTATTTGTATATACAGGTCCTGTCGAATTTTTCCAAATCCACATCAGCGTGGCAAAAAGGATCATCAGGGCCGGGACCAGAAAAATCCAAAGCTGGCGAAGGAAATCTCCGGCTTCGGTGGCATCGGTTCCCTGGACAATCAGCCAAAAGCTGGCATTCATCGGAGCATGGTAGACATGGCTAAAATAAAGTGCTGCCGGCATCATTAAAATCAGCGGAGCCAACAGGAAGATGAGTGTCCGACGATGATTGATCAATGCACTCAAAATCAACAGTGGATACAGCGACCGCCCCAAAGCCTTAGGCGTGATAAAAAGGCTGGGTAAAATCAGAAGCAGCAGGAATAAAATCCATGCGATCGTCTGGCGTTGATTGGGTTTCAGAATCATGGCCCTGTTTTGCGCTTAAAAACCTGATATTTCAAGAATTTATTA
>JABDFK010000030.1 GCA_013286585.1 Deltaproteobacteria bacterium | reverse complement strand
TGTTTTTTTGCACAACTCTCTGACAGATCTGGCCGTGGCACTTCGCTTGCGGGGAATTATGGAATTCTTTGTCGAAGAAATTCAAAAGAAATGGAACACAACTCCGGCATTCTGCACTCTTTCTGGAGCGCGGGCGATGAATTATCTGGATGAGTTGGGTATGCCAAGTCCCTGGGTGATGGCGCCATTCAATCCCATCGGTTTTCAGATGAGCCCCTCGCGTGAGGAATGCGAACAGGCCTTGAGCAAGAGCAGCGTGCAGATGGTCGCTATGAGTGTTTTCGCCGCTGGCGCCGTGAAGCCAGCCCAGGCCGCTCAATACATCAAGAGTCATCCAAAAATACGTTCGGTCATTCTGGGCGCGTCCAGTGAAAAGCACATTCAAGAAAGTTTTTCTCTCTTCAAAGGATTTACCGGGTGACACTAGAGCTCATCGTGCCTCGTGTGTTGATGCAGTGGAATCGCAATCCGATGTCACCGGCCTATGGCAGTTTCGATCGCAATTTCTGGAATTATAAAACAATGACTGATTTTTCCTGTGCCTCTTTCCAGCAGGCGGTTCTGGGACTTTCTGAACTCTATGCCGACAAAGAATCCAGAACGCCTTATGCGGGACAGCCTGGGCTGGCTTCACGGCGCCAGCGGCGAAAACACTCATAGCGACCATCTGCACGCTGCTCTTGCTCAAGGCCTGTTCGCATTGGAGTTTTATTTTGGTGCCAGATCCAACAAAAAGATGGCTCGCAGGACGAGTACTATCAAAATGAAAGAAGCTTCTGCGCGACCGCCTTCACGACTTTTGCGGTGGCTCGAACATTTTCTCGGGTTCCCCAGGCGTGGAATTCGGAAGAGCAGCAGCTGATACGCGCTAAGATTGTGCGTGGGTCCGAGTGGCTGAGTCGCTACAGCAACCCGGATGTTCAAAATCAGATGATCGTTTCGATGAACGCTCTGTACTGGGTGGCGCGATTGACTGGCGACACAGCTCACAAAGCGGCCTTTCAAAAAAGGCGTGCCGAAGTCTTGGCGTCGCAAAGCACCGAGGGTTGGTTCCCAGAATATGGTGGCGCCGATATCGGATACAGTTTTAAGCAACTGGATTTTTTATGTTCTTACTTAGCGGAAGAGGCTGATCCCGAAGCGCAAACTGCCGCCGAAAAATTAACCGAATTCATCGTGCACTTCCTGCATCCAGATGGCACGGCCGGAGGTTCTTACGGCAGTCGTTGTACCGAGCACGTTTTTCCCTTCGGGATTGAATGGATGTCACGAAAGGGCTCAAAGGCGGCGATCAGCGCCGTGAATTGGTATAGGTATCATCGCAGCCAGCAAACTGCCATGGGTCCCGAAATGGTGGACGACAAATACCTGATCTATTTCTATTTCTTTTCTTTTGTTCAGGCGGAGCTTCTGCCATCGTTGGATGCAGCTGTTGTCAGTCCCCCAGCTGTGATTGGCAAAAAGGGTCTTTTGACCTGGCCTCTGGCTGGGTTGGCTCGATGGACGGATGAGCACAACGCCCTATGGATTTCCCGTCAGCGAAACGGAGTTTTCCGCTGGTTCCGTCACGGAAAAAATCAGTGCGGTGACAGTGGATACGAAATTGAATTGTTAGACGGAAGCGTCGCCGCGACCCAAACAGAAGATGCCTCGGCAGAAATTAATTTCACCGAGAGCTCTAACGGTCTTGAAATCCAAATCAAAGGTCATGCAGGAGCAGTCGATTTGAGTTTGCCACTGGTGCGCTGGATGGTTCCCTTCAAATGGGTTTGTCGAACGCTACTGCAAGTGGATGTCCTGGCAGTTTTTTACAGTCGCTGGTTGAAGAAGACGAAAATTGCCGATTCTAAAATGCTACCGATTGGATTTAAACGTCACATGAAGTTGTCTGGGAAAACTTTGACTGTTCAAGACCACATTTCCAGCCAAAAAGGTGGATTTAAAAAAGTATTGCCCTTAGACGGCTTCACTACCGTCCACAGTCCTTCCAGTCGATACTTTCACAATCAATATATGACTCCGTCGAGAAAACCCATTCCAAAGCTGGACGGGTCAAGTGAGTTCCATCTTCAGTGGGAGGTCGTCAGTGAATCTTGAACAAAAATCTCTACCACTTAAGGGAGCCGTCGTCGGGCTTGGCAAGATGGGCCTGCTGCATTCGGCGCTCATTGAAGCCTGTCCTGGCGCCAAATTAATTTCCGTCAGTGATCCGGGCAGCAGTCTTCTGCGTTCCGCACTGGAAAGCTTCGGCGATGGCATCAAGGCCTTTAAATCTCACAGAGATCTACTGACTTGGCAGAAGCCTGACTTTGCCTTCATCGCTAGTCCTCCGCACACTCATGCCGAGGTTGCCTTGGACTTTTTAAGCCAAGGTGTTCCCATATTCGTTGAAAAACCTCTCTGTGATCATGCTTCCAGTGCTTCAAAGTTGATGTCCTTCCTGCGCGAAAAAAAGGGCGAGGTCCCGCCAGTGACTATGGTCGGCTTCATGTTGCGACATCACGAAGTTTTTCGTCGAGTGAAAGCCCTGCTGTCTAAAAAAGTGCTGGGAAGAATTGTCTCTTTCCGGGGCACCACCTACGTTTCCCAGCAATTTAAGCCTGGCAAGGGATGGAAATTTGATCCTAAATCCAGCGGGGGCGGGGTTCTGATCACTCAGGGCAGTCATCTTTTGGATCTCTTGGTTTGGTATTTTGGTTTTCCGACCACGGTGAATACGAGGACCAGCGCATTTTATTCCGAAGTCGTGGAAGATTTCGCCAACGTCTTAATGGAATTTCCAGGTGACGTCATCGGCAGCATGGAAAGCTCTTGGAGTGTGGACAACCACCGAATGCTGGACACGACTCTAGAGATCCGTGGGGAAAAAGGAAGCCTTCACGTCAACGATGACGGTCTTAAGATTTTCCTGCGCGAAGAAAATGCGGGATTCAAGTCGGGATGGACATTCGAGCGCAAGGTGGATCTGTTTGAAGGGGCATCCGTAGATATCGGAGGCACTCACTACACCAGACAAGACGAGTCCTTTATTCACGCTGTTCGCTCCAAGACGGCGGTCGAATGTGACTTGTTCCATGGATATAAAATACAGATGCTGATCGATTCCATTTACGAGTCCGCCAAAAACAAGGGCGCTCCGCAAAATATTACGAACGACAAACCATAAAAAGGCGATGTCCGGGAATTTTTGAGCGAAAGATTTTTTCACAAATCAGCTCTTCGGTGCGGACCAGGACAAAGATCACCGGAAATACCAGGTACCGATAAATTTTGTAGAGCTTGGATTGCGTGAAAGCTCCGATATCAGCTTGATGAGCATATTGCTTGCCCAGTTTGAAACCGATCCATTTTAAAAATTGAGTGAAAAGCTCTTGAAAAAAGACGTCGTGATATCCGTAGGCGATCACTTGAAAACCCGCTCCTTGCACCAGACTTTTCAAGCTGTCTTCGGTGTAATATCGCTGATCCAAGAGGTAACTGGTTTGATCCGTGTGAAACAGATCGACCCAGCGGCTTTTTGAAAAAAGTCCGACGGTGGTCGGAACATAAATGGCGAAAGTTCCGCCGGGTTTTAGCACTCGCTTCACTTCTTTGACAGCCGCTTTGTCATCAGGAATATGTTCAAAGGCATCCGTTGAAACTACACAATCAAACATCGCATCCGAAAATGGAAGTTTTTCGGCATTGGCCACTTGGAAATTGGCCCGGGACAACGTCTTTGCGAGCGCAATCGATTTTTCGGACATATCAATTCCGTACAATTCATCAAAATGCTTGTCCAAGCGAAAGATAATATAGCCAGCGCCGCAGCCGATATCGAGGACTTTTCCCAGGTGCTTCTTTGGAAGCAACGAATCCATCACTCGGAACTTAAATCGAGTCGTCATGACATTGTGAAAAGGGTGCTTCATAGATTGGCTCCGTCTGCTGCTGTTATTGGATTTGATAGCATTTTGATATTCCAAGTTCAAGTTTTAGCTCTATTGATAGCGAAGTGAAAAGCGCCGATACCAGACACAAAAGACCAGGATCGCCATGGCTTTTTTCACCGCCAGTATGCTGCCAGTTTCTAGGGAGTCACGAATGCGGCGAACCTCCGACACAGACAGAATTCCTTCGGCCTCCACGCGTTCGGTGTTCACATGTTTGTCCATCAGCTGAATCAACTTTGCCAGATGTTGTTTGTTGTGAAAGAAGGAAAAGGGCATTTTTTTGATTCTGGGCTGATGACTGTAATTTAAAATCAGTTCTTTGTTGATCTTGCGATAGAGCAATTCCTTGGGCAGTGAAGCAACGAATTCTAACACCGGTTTTGAAGCAAAAGGGACACAGCTCTCCAGAGAAAAGTGCATGCCCAAGCGCTCTTGCTTCAGGAGGTTAACTATCAGCGTTAACTGCTCCACCTCGACGCGAAAAACGGATCTCCAAAGTTCCTCGTCTTTGGCAAAGGATTCCGAGATCGTCTGAACATCGGGCGAACCTGATGTTTGCTTCCAAAAATTTGCGCTGAACAACGACGGAAGTTCATCTCTAGGGAAAAGAGAAATCAGCTCAATGTATGCGTCCGAAGCGTCGCTCATTTTGCCGACCACCTTGCGGACCTTTTTCATCTCATCGGTGGAAAAATATCCGGGGTAGGACTGAATGCGGGCAAAAAGCCAAGCCGGCATCATTCGAAGTGCGGCCGAAGTCAGTTTTCGCAACAAACCTCTTCCATGAAGTGGCAGAAGTTTTAGAAAGGCACGTTGGTGATCATAGCCTAAAAAGGATTCATCACCGCCCTCGCCGGAAAGAACCACAGTCACGTCACGGCTGGCAGTCTTGGCTAAAAGGTGGTTGGCGCAGACAATGAGATCCCCGAAGGGTTCTTCCAAGTCCTCGATCACGGTTTCTAGCTGATCAAAGTAGGAGTCCGAAAATACGGCAATATTTTTTTTCAATCCCAACTTCTTAGATAGTTCCTCGACCCGGGCGACGTCGGGATCCTGTTCCTGCATTTGCAGAGTGAAAGATTGAATCGACGACGATGAGCGCGAGTACCCCTGAAGTAGGGCGCCAGAATCGATTCCGCCACTCAGATAGATTCCCACCGGCACATCTGTATTTTGCTGCCGGGCAATCTCTGCATCCAAAAGAGTGTCCAGCTGGGCTTGGGCTTGCTCCATGTTGATCTTTTGGGTTTTGAAACTCAGATTCCAATAGCGTTCGTCGCGTTTGGTCTGAGTGTTCAAATGGATGAGGCAAAAGTGCGCTGGATGAAAGCGTTGAATGCCTTTGAACAAAGTTTTTCCATTTTGAATATTGTAACGATAAGTGAAGTAGTCCAAGGTCGCATCGGGATCCAAGCGACCAGAATGAAATTTCAACAACGGATGAATTTCAGAAGAGAAATAAAGATGCTCCTCGGTTTCCATCACGTAGAGCGGGCAAATCCCAACATGGTCCCGTGCTAGAAGAAGCGTGTTGCCCACTTTGGAATAGAAGGCAAAGGCGAATTGACCGTAAACTTTTTGCAGGGCTTCTGTGCCCCAAGCTTGAAGTGCGCGAAATAAAACCTCAGTGTCGCAGGTGGATTTAAAAGCGTAAGTTTTTTCCAATTCAGCTCGGATCTCTTTGTGATTGAAGATGCGCCCATTGAAAACCAGAACGTCGGTGCCGTCAGTGAAGGGCTGATTGCCGTCATCAGAAAGATCCAGGATTTTCAAGCGACGATTGCCTAGAACTAAGCGATCTGATGTCCACACACCTTGAGCATCGGGACCCCGATGAACCATCTTGTCCAGCATGTGCTGAACGTCACTCACAGAGGCCGGTCGGCTCGTTTTCGACCAGATGCCTGCAATCCCACACATGCTAGGAAGTCTTTTCTAACAGGTTCTTTGAATCCGACACGCGCTGACGATACACGATTTCTTCGAGCAATTTTCGATTGGCTGCGATGTGAGAGCACACGACGCCCACGATGTAAGAAATGAATGAGGTGGTCAGTAAAGCCGAAGCGACGATGATAGAAGGCCAGAAAACGCCGCCCGGCTTATCGTACACAAGCAGCAAGAAAAAGTAGCGTGCAAAGACCAAGGCCGCGGCCAAGAACATCAGCAGGCTTAGGATTGAGAATACATATCCCGCGCGATAAAGCAGAAAAACGTTAACGATAGTACGGCCGGATTTCCAGACATACTGGGGAATATTGCGGAACAGGCGTGATTCCCGCGTTTTCTTATTCACTCCGATATTGACGGACTCAATTTTCAGATTGTTGTAACCGGCTTGAATGAGGGTTTCCATGCAATAGGAAAAATCCGAAAAGACATTGATGTGCATCAGCGCGTCTCTGGTGTAGGCACGAAATCCGCTGGCGGCATCAGGAACAGATGTATTGGAAACTTTGCGCAGAGTGAAGCTGCCGATTTTTTGCAGTATTTTTTTTAAAAAACTGAATTCCGGATGGTCTGTGATTGGACGGGCGCCAATGACCATATCTGCATGACCATTGACGATGGGCTGAACCAATTTGGCAATGTCGGCACCACAGTATTGATTGTCACCGTCGGTATTGACCAGAATATCGGCCCGCAGGGCAATGGCGTTGGCCACTCCGGCGCAAAATGCGGCAGCAAGTCCCTTATTCTGCTTAAAGCGAACAATATGATTTACACCCAGCTGCCGCGCAACTTCGACCGTGCGGTCGCTGGATCCGTCATCAATGATTTGCGTTTCGATGACGTCAATTCCGGCGATGGCTTTAGGTAAGTCGTGAAACGTTTGCGGCAGAGTTTTTTCTTCATTGTAGCAGGGAATCTGGATGATTAATTTCATGACTTTTCAGACTATATTCATACCGATACTATTCGTCAAAGCGGAATTAGTAAAACCACGTCCTGGGACTTGAGCTCGATCTTCGCTAGGGGAACATTGGCCTTGGCCATAATATCGGGTGAATCGTGGCGATTCGTAGCTATGATTACGGCGCCATACGCCAAGAGCAGTTTTTTAACATCCCCATCTTTGATGGATTGCAGGTCATCGCTATAGTGCTGCAATTCAGAGGGGTTTTCGCCAAAGCCCATGGTCGCGCCACTAACGGGAATCTGACTTAAATAGGCAATGGAAAGGCCAATTTTATTCCATGGCATATCACTTAGAAGTGCAGGTTCTAGCATCACTGCCACCTTGGATTGGGTGACTTTTTTTAGAGTCTCGATGTCCTCGTCACTGAAGACTTTCGCTAGCTCATTTCCTTGGACCACTTTTGACGGAGGCTTCAGATAGTCAGCGATGTCCACCAAGTGAATCGCGAATAAAAACGTACAAAAGAGCACGCCCAAAAAAACACGGGGAGCACTGCTGGAAAAAAAAGTTTTGATGGTGCGATAGGCAATAGCAGCCGCTAAAAGCGACACCATCATCGAAAACGAAAATCCCAAACGTCCCAGCGAACGGCTGAACATAAATTTCGGATAAATATAGCCCAGAATAAAACTTGGAGTGGTGACGTCGTTGAAACGATGGCCGAAAACATGAAGAATATATCCCCAACTCAAGCTGTACAGGCAAAAACAGCCCACCCCGACCGCGGTGACTGCCAGAAGCAATGGCTGGTTCAATCCATCCAAAATTCTTTTTTTTCCCGCCAAGATTTTTTGGCCCATAGGCACAGGACTGCGCAGCCACCGGAAGGCCAAAACAGCCAAAAATGAAAAAATAAGTAGAAGTGGTACGGTGCCGATAAAATTGAAGCCCTCATACTGACCCGGCTGCAGAGGTTCACTCAGAACAGGCACATTCCAACGCATGATCAATGACGGTGGTGCTGTCGATCCAGTGGTGATAGGGTTCGCAGTGAAAACGGAGAAAACATCCGCCACATGAAAACCACCGCCAAAGCCGCCGCCGTATCCCCAAGTGGTTGCATCACGGCCTCGGTACATCAAGTTTCTGTCGGGCGTTTCAAAATGATTTTGATTGCCTATGAGCCAAAAAGTAAGAAGTGACGACAACAGTCCGGCCACAAACAAAAAGAAAAGAGTGCGAATTCTCAATTTTTCTTCAGGGCCACCATGGGTGATTTTGTCATGTAGGATCAAGAAAAGTCCGGCGGTCCCCACCATGACCGTGGCGCTAAAAAGCAGATACAGGTCAATCGTTGCCATCACCGCAAATACTACGACAAAGAACAGGCGATACTTCAACTGGGTCGGGGACAGACACAGTCGAATAAAGGAATACGCCGTCATCATTAACAAGGGAAAATTCAGAACAATGAACGTGTACCCATAGTACTCCGAGCTTCGAAAAAGCAAAGTCGGGGACAGGCTCACAAAAGTGGCCGCAAGCAGTAACACCCAAAAGTTTCGAATGGAAAAAAGTTGGAACAGGCGCACGGCAAAATAGGCTGTGGCAAAAAATCCCACCAGCTCTGCAAGCACTAGGTAATCAAACTGCAAAAACGGTGGATAGATCCGGCCCAGGATTTTAAAAAACAAGGCAAATAGGAAAATCGGTCCCCGGTCCATGCGGGCGGCTTCGAAAGGGAACGAAAGACCGTGAACCACTCCCAGGGGAAATCCGAACTTTTCCCGAGCATAAATAAGGTATCTTCCGATCATGCCAAGGCGATCGATATTGTCCAAAGCCGGGGAAAAACCAGAAAACGGTAGACAGTTGCGCCAGCGGAAAGAAAAAATAAAAGTAAGGATGACAGCAATGATCACAGCCGATTTTGTTAGAAGGAAATCATGCGCCTTCCTGAAAAAAAGTGGCGTTTTAGAGTCTGGATTTGCCATGACCGAATTTAGTTTTTAGCCTTGAACTTGGTCAAGTTGAAACCAGGACGTGAAAGGCCCTAATGACGGATACTGTCATTGGGGCCTATTTCGAGGTATTGATTGATCAATTCAGAGTCCGCCAGATAAACATGAACCCTCCGGAGAGTTACCAATGAAAATTTCGGTTTTTGGTGTTGGATATGTGGGACTAGTAACAGGCGTGTGTTTTGCCGAAATGGGCAACGACGTGATCTGTGCGGACATTGATGCAAAAAGAATCGCGCGTTTGAAAGATGGAATCTCTCCCATCTATGAACCCGGATTGGATGACTTGATCACCTCCAACCTGAAAGCCAAGCGCATCCAGTTCACTCTGGATATTGCCCATGCTGTTCGACACTCGGACTTGCTGTTCATTGCCGTGGGTACGCCTTCGGATGTCGATGGATCTTCGGATCTTCGCTATGTTTATCAAGTCGCCGAGGACATCGGCAAAGAGATCGATCAATACAAAGTCGTGATCAACAAATCGACTGTGCCGATCGGAACCCAAAAGGAAGTCAAAGAGCGCATCCAAAATGCCATAAAAAAGCGTGGCCTTTCGATCAACTTTGATGTGGTCTCTAACCCAGAGTTTCTTCGCGAGGGCACGGCCATCGAGGAATGCTTGAAGCCAGCAAGGGTGATCATCGGATGTGAAAATGAAAAATCTGCGGAATTCATGCGCAAGCTCTACGAACCTTTTCTGAAAGGTGCACCACTTTTGCTGATGGATCCGTGCTCCAGTGAAATGACCAAATATGCAGCCAATGCCATGCTGGCCACGAAAATTTCCATGATGAACGAATTTTCCCGAGTGTGCGAAAGGGTCGGCGCTGACATCGAATCCGTTCGCCGAGGAATCGGCACCGACGAGCGCATAGGACCCCATTTTATTTACGCCGGAGTTGGCTACGGCGGCTCTTGCTTCCCCAAAGACATTAAATCTTTGATCCACACCGGGGGCCAAGTCGGCCAAGATCTGAAAATTCTAAAATCTGTGGATGAAACCAATCAGCTCCAGCGACAAAACTTTTTTGATAAAATAAAATCAGCCTGTGGAAACTCTCTGCGAGGAAAGAAAATCGGTCTGTGGGGGGTCGCCTTCAAGCCTGGCACGGACGATATTCGCGAAGCTCCGGCGATCTACTTGATGCGACAAATGCTCGATCATGGCGCGACGATTTCCATCTATGATCCGGTGGCAGAGGCCAATGCCAAAGAGCACTTTGGCAACGACCCACATCTTTCGTTTTATGCCGATCAATATGAGGCTTTACAATCGGTGGATGTTTTAGTCATCGCTACGGAATGGAAGTCGTTTCGCAATCCCGACTTTGATCGCATGAAACAACTGATGAAGTCGGCCGTCATTTGTGATGGACGCAATCTCTATCACCCGGCGGACCTTAGGGACAAAGGTTTCAATTACCTCAGCGTTGGTCGTCCGGCGGTCGTGGTCGTTAGTTAGTCAGTTAATTGGAAAAAATTTGCTCACAGACATGGACCGCAAAGGGCTGAGAGCATGTGAAGGCCGGCGACACGGCGTTGAGCACGTGAAGGCTGCGAGAGTCCTTTTGTAAAATAAAATCCATTTCCAGTTTTTTCGTTTTTACATTCAGCAACTGAGCGCGGATTCCGGGCTTTCCCCACTTTTGATAATGGCCTAACTGCACGCCTTCCACCATGGTGGACGCTTCTGCGACAAGGTATTTCCGATTGTACTTTTTGAGCTCTTCCATGGCCAGGCTTCTAAAATCAAAACCGCCTTTGAAAAATAGCTGAACTTCATCGCGCAGAATGGAAACTGCTTCGTCCAGTTTGAACCGCGACCAAGCATGATATTGCTCTCTCCAAAATGCGGGTATTGCGGTTGGTCCTATTTTTGATCTTCCGTCCACGGTCAGTGTGTGATGCACTCCCAAAAAAGGATTCTTCAGATTTGGGACTGGATAAATGTGTGTTCGGAGCGGAACACTTTCGCCCTCGCAGTAAAGATAGATTCCTTTGAACGGCAGAATTCGGTATTCTTTGGAAAATCCCATTTTGCGCGCGATCCGATCGGCGTAAAGACCGGCGGCATTGATCACAAAGCCGGCCTCGATTTGATCTTTGTTGGTGGTGACCTTCTGGTCCTTAACTTCAACAAACTCGCAACCAAGTTCGATACTGACGCTTAGTTTTCGGGCCTCTTGGGCCATGGCGGCCATAACCTCGATGGGATCGACGGTGGAGGTCAACGGTGACCAGGCCGCCCGCTGATAAGTTTTCACCCGGGGCTCAATTTTTTTGGCGTCGGCTTCGCTGATCTCGTGAAGCTCTACCTGATTTTGCTGGGCTCTTCGAAAGAGCTCGTCCAAACCGGGAAGTTCAGTTTCGTTCTTGGTGACCACCAATTTTCCGCAGTTGTTCAGTTTCAATCCCAGGGTCTTGCAATAGTCCCGCAAATACAGATTGCCTAAACGCGTGAATCTGGCCTTGAGACTGTCGGCCGTATAATAAAAACCCGCATGCAAAACACCACTGTTGCGGCCGCTGCTGTGATAGGCCAAGGTGGTTTCTTTATCGATGATCAAAACTGATTTTGAGGGATGGCGTTTCTTGAGCTCAATAGCGATGGACAGTCCGACAACGCCGGCCCCAATAATTAAAAAATCGCAGGTTTTAGCCATTCGACCGGCCTGGCAGTGTCGCTTTCATGGCAGTCTGGGTATTACATTCACCGATGGCTTACAAGAGGTATTTGCCAAATTGAACCCAAGCAGGTACTGCTAAACAGAGAATGACCAACAAAATCCTTCACAGCATAGAATCGGATTACACAGGCAAGAAAGTCCTAGTGACCGGAGCCAATGGCTTTGTCTCGGCTTATTTAATTCCATTGCTCAAAAACGCCGGGGCCTCTGTCATCGGTGTCGGTCTACAGCCTGAAGCTAAACGGCCTGTAGGCTCTATCTACGAATATAGAAGTTGTGACCTGCGCGATTTGTCTGCGGTGAGGGAACTCATTCAGGCGATCCAACCAGATATCGTCTTTCATCTAGCGTCGCAGTCCTCGGTGGGCACCTCTTGGACCTCAGAGTGGCAGACCATTGAATCCAACGTGCAAACCAGCCACAACTTGATGAAGTCCTTAGAGCAGCTGACGAAACCTGTGCAAGTGCTAGCCGTGTCTTCCGGAGAAGTTTACGGAAATCAAGCCACCGCCGCAAAAACCAATCTGCCACTCAAACCTCTGAGCCCCTATGCCGTGTCCAAGGCCATGATGGAGGTCTTACTTCACCGTTTTGCCAATACAAACATCAGCTTCGTGATTGCGCGATCATTCACACACACGGGCGCTGGACGTCCGGCCCGTTTTTTTGAAGCCAGCATCGCCAGCCAAATAGCTCAGGCTCTGCGAGAGAAAAAATCGGAAATGACTTTGCAGGTGGGCAACCTCGACGTCATCCGCGATTACTCGGATGTGCGTGAAGTGGCGCTGAAATACTTATGGCTGGCCGTCAAAGGCAACAAGAGCGAGGCCTACAATGTTTGCAGTGGGGAAGGGTTTTCTTTAAGCCAAATTATCCAGATGATCGCCGATGAGGCCAAAACCAAAGTCATCACACAAACGGATACTTCACGTTTGCGCAAGAATGATATTCCTTACTTGGTGGGTGAAAATTCCTTGAAAGAAATATTTCCCGCGGGGGACTTTCCGGTGCGTGTGGCGCTAAAAGAACTTCTTCAGTCTTTTCAATAAAGCGACACTAAGACCCACGAAGAAATACCAAGTTTTATATTCTAGAAATAATTGTGCGAAGTGGCCGACCATTTCGCTGTAGGCCAGCGGGCTTCCCTGGGCCGAATTGGGATTGACCCGATATTGCAGCAAGGTTTCTGGTAAATTTCCAAAGACGAGTTTTTTTTCAGCGATGCCTCGAAGCCAAAGCTGATAGTCTTCGGATTGTCTTCCACCAAGGTATCCACCCAAGCCTAGAATTTGTGACTTGCGAAACATGACCGATGGATGGCAAAGACAGTTCGAACACTTCATCCGTCGAACGATTTCCTTATGGGTCAAAGGCAATTCCCGGGTGCCGATGACTTTTCCATGAAGATCAATCAGCTGTACCTGAGATCCCAAGACAGCCACCTCAGGATGTTTCCGCATAAATTCATACTGAAACTTTAGGCGATCAGGCTGGCTAATATCATCGCTATCCATTCGCGCGATCAATTCCCCGCGAGCTTGATCCAGAGCAAAATTCAAATTGAAGGAAAGTTGCGGAATTTGCGTGCGGAAACTTCGAATTCTCGGGTCTTTGAGCTGTTGAATTTTCGTCCACAGGTCATCCGTGCAGTTGTTCGCGACAACGATCAGCTCAAAGTCGATGCCTTTTTGATCGAGAATACTTTGTATAGCGGCATCTAAAAAACCGTCATCACGATGCGTGGCTAAAATAACTGAAACCTGAGGCTGGGCGCTAGACATGGACTAAAGATAGTATGAGTCGGGTGGCTTGTTCAATTGGAAACCGTCATCCAGCCCTCAGGAATTCGCGGCGGACGGGCAGTTGGGTCATGAAACCATCGCTGGGGAGTGATTACTGTCCGCTCGGGGTGTTCATTCAAATAGGCACCCCACCAACTGAAACTGCTGTTGGCAATGATATTGCTTTCGCATTCGGACATAAGAACAATTTCGTCCATAGGGCCGGAAGATTTCAGCTCGACAAAGATTTTCCGATCCAAAAAACTAAGATTTTGCCGACACCAGGCCAAGTCATCAGAGAAAACAAACACAGTTCCACCTGGATGTCTTTCCGAAATTTTTTCGAAGGACGCTTTATAATAGTCCACTCCTAAGGGAAGATAGTATTTGGCCGCCAGTGGATTTGTGAAGTAATCCCCACGGCGAACATGCAAGGAAACGGAATGGGTCGTAGAGCGGATTTGCCGTTGAATCGCCTGAGCCTCTGCGCTCAGTTGAAAATTGGACTTTAGACTTTTCGTGATCTGGGGTTGCATCTCTGACAAGAAATCAAGATTCTGCCAATAGCCGATAAAGTGTTTTCGTGTGAAATCCAGAGGGCCAGAGCTTTCATCGGCGCTGTCCCATCCGATTCTTAAAGATCGATCCAGTTTAAATTTGTGGGCCAGATGCATCCAGTAAAATTGGAAATAACTGCGGACGGAGGAGGGCTGAATAAAGTTCTCTGGTTGTCTTAAGAAACCCAGAGCCAAACTGCGTGGTGTGCGATGCCGGGCTTTGACTCCTAAAAACGCCGTGGAGAATCTAACGGCGCAAACGGTTTTTGACTGTAGGTAAAGGCCCAGGGCGTATTGAAAAAGCTGATTGCCAAGTCCGCCCTGCAAATAAACGATCTTTTCTTCCCGATGGTTCATTGGTTCGACTTCTCGAGCTCAATGAATTGCGTGCCAATATGGTCGAAGGATTTTTTATGCGTCACTATGATGGTGATTTTATTTTTTAAGTCCCCGGCAATGGACTGAATCACCTGATTTTCTGTGACAAGGTCCAAATTGGCAGTGGCTTCATCGAGGACCAAAAGGTCAAATGGCCGAAGCAAGGCGCGGGCGATGGAAAGTCTCTGGCGCTGTCCGGTGGAAAGTTCGGCCACTTCCGAAAGTCCAGAGTCCATTTTCTTGGGCAAGGCCTGAACAAAGTCATACAGACCCACTTTTTTCAATGAATCAAATAACTGAGCCTCGGAAATATTCTGATGAAAACCATAAAGCAAATTTTCCCGGACAGAGCCCTGAATTAAAAATGGTTCAGGCCCCACATAGGCCACCAATCTGGAGTTGGCCTGAATCATGGGACCCACAGGTTTTTCGTCCATTTCGATGCAACCTTGGTTCGGCGTCAAAATCCCCAATAGAAGGCCAAGCAGTGTGCTTTTGCCGACGCCAGAAGGGCCCTTGATCACCAACACATCGCCTTTGTGCAACTCTAGCGAAATATCTTTCAGAATGACTTCGTTCTGATAGCTAAATGATTGGATCGAAGCTTTGAAATGATGAAACGCATCCACCTTGTACTGGTCCGCTATTTTTGAAACATCCTGATCCATTGAATATTGGCGCATTTTATCTTCCCAATCCATCAGCTTTTTCAAAGACGGGTAGGCCATGCGAATATTGGCAGAGGTTTGATTGATATCACTGAGCGACTGGACCAACTTCAAAAAGATATAAAAGAAGCTGACCAATTTAAAAGGCGGAGTCCCAAAATGCAGACTGATCGAAGTCAGTACCGCCAACACAAAGAGTCCCACAATGGACGGAAGCGATGCCACTAGCGAAGAGATCATCGAAAAATATTTAATATGTCCACGATAAAGACCGACCGATTTTTGCGCAATCGCGATTTCTTGAGGAATCAAATTGTAAACTTTCAAAAGAAAATTATTTTTGATCCCAAGCAACAGCGTTCCATTGAGATTTTCCCATTCCTTGACCAAAGATTCGCCAGAGTGTTTCACCCTTTTCGATAAAGAGCGCGTTGGCAGCAAAAGCACAAAAATAAATGATATGCCAAAAATAGTCTCATAGGGTGCCAGATACAAAGCCAAGAAGAAATAGGCCACCGCCGCCATCAGATTGGTCAGTAAGATGGACAAATAATTCATCAAATTTCCGGCGGTGCCGACCAAGTCAGAAAAAATGGAAACCACTTCTTTCGTGGACGTGGCAGAAATTTTATTGAGAGCCGCAGAAAGAATCGTCAGACGATGGCTACAGATGTAAGTGTGCTGAGTGAGGTTGGCGCAGAATGCCCGCAGACCGTAAATCACGGCTCTGATCACGCCGACGACCACCAGGGCAATGGAACTCATCAATACAGAGTCTAAAAAACTCAGGTATTTTGACTGCGTCGCCATCGAAAGAATGCCAATGGACTGCAGGAACTTCTGCAGCACCAACACAAAACCGGACTCAACAAAAAATGTTAAAAAACCAATGGCTATGGAAAGGTAGAGATATTTTAAGGTCTCTTTTCCGATTTGAGATTTCATTTTTTTTAAATTGAGCATCAGCCAAAGAGCCTAACATGCGCTGTGCGCCACGGCCAACGAAAGACTTGAAAATTATCAGCCACGGAGAGGAGTTAGACCCATTATTGCATTGACGTGGAATCTTTCGATGTGATTTAGATATTCGACAAAGCCTCTGATCAGTTTCCGGGAGTTGAGTTTGACTAAAATAGCCATAATGCAACCCACCTTTCTTCCGTGGATAGGTTATTTGGCTATGTTTGAATATGTCGATATTTTCGTCTTCCTGGATTCGGTTCAGTTTGCCAAACGCTCTTGGCAACAGCGAAATCAAATCAAAACTGCCAGCGGACCGCAGTGGTTGACGATGCCCGTCAAGTCCAAAGGCCTTCGCGACCAGCCCATCATCGATGTCCAAATTGAAACAGAAGCCAATCCGCAGGCAAAGATTCTCAATGCGATTAAAACCAATTACTCTTCAGCGCCATTTTTTAACGAGTACTTTCCGGCCTTTGAGCGCGTTTTTTTGTCAGAGGCTACGAACCTCTGCGAGCTCAATATTCAGGTGATCCGCTGGCTGCTTCAGTCCTTTGGTGTTCAGGAAAAAAAATGGGTGAGGTCCTCGAACTTTGACTTTCAAGGTGCGAAGGCAGATCTCATGGTGAATATTTGCAATCATTTTGGCGCGAAAGTTTATCTTTCCGCCCTAGGCTCCAAAGAGTACAATGAGCAATCAACGGCGTTTACAGAAAATGGAATAAAAATTGTCTATCATCAATTTCAGCACCCCACATATCATCAAGCCTTCGGTGAGTTTGTGCCTTTCATGAGTGCCATTGATTTGCTGTTCAACGAAGGGCCAAGCGCAAGACGATTCCTCTTGGAAGGCCTTAAAGGATTGGAGACTTAGATGCTCAATGGAAAAAATATTCTTATCACTGGTGGAACTGGATCTTTTGGCCAAAAGTTCGTGGACATGGCCCTGAAGCGATACCCGGACATTAAAAAAATTCTGATTTTTTCCCGGGATGAGCTGAAACAATATGAAATGGCGCTGAAATATCCGTCCAATAAATATCCACAGATGCGATTTTTTATCGGTGATGTTCGCGATGCCGAGCGTGTGCGCAGAGCTTGTGAGCGGGTGGACATCATCGTCCACGCGGCGGCTCTAAAGCACGTGCCCATTGCCGAGTACAATCCCATTGAATGCATCAAGACCAATGTCGGCGGCGCGGAAAACATCGTCAACGCGGCCATGGACTGCGGAGTAAAAACGGTGGTCGCACTTTCCACCGATAAGGCGGCAGCACCCATCAATCTTTACGGCGCGACAAAATTATGCTCGGACAAACTATTTATTGCAGCGAACAATTTTCGCGGTCAGCGGGATTTGAAGTTTTCAGTGGTTCGCTACGGAAATGTTCTAGGCTCTCGTGGTTCTGTGGTGCCATATTTCTTGGAAAAGAAAAAGACCGGCGTGATCCCGGTGACTCATGAAGAGATGACTCGGTTTAATATTACGCTGGAAGAGGGTGTGAACTTGGTTTTTCTAGCCATTGAAAAATCTTGGGGCGGCGAACTTTTCGTGCCCAAAATACCGTCCTATCGAATCACCACTGTCGCCGAGGCCGTGGCCCCCGAATCAAAAATAGAGATCGTCGGCGTCCGCCCCGGAGAGAAATTGCACGAAGAAATGATCACGGAAACGGACTCACTGAACACCTATGATTGTGGGAATTTTTATGTGATCAATCCTGCCATTCCCGTGTGGGACCTTGAAAAATGGCAAACGACCTTTAAGGCCAAAAAGGTTCCTGCTTCTTTCAAATATAATTCTGGAACGAATACGGATTGGCTCACGGTCGCGCAGATGAGGACCTTGATCAAAGAACATGTCTTACCGTTGTTTCAGGTTTGACCGATGAAAACCATTTCTTATGGCCGCCAAGAAATCACCGAAGACGACATCAAAGCCGTGGTCGGGGTTCTGAAGGGCGATTACCTGACCCAGGGTCCGATGGTTGAAAAATTTGAAAATGATTTTTCGCGGTTTATTCAAGCTTCAAATTCCATAGCCGTGACCAATGGGACGGCCGCTTTGCATTTAGCGGCGCTGGCTTTGGGCGTTCGTGAAGGACAAAAAGTTCTGGTGACTACGAACTCTTTCGCCGCTAGTGCCAATTGCATTAGATATTGTGGCGCTGATGTGGAGTTCCTCGACATAGACCCCCAAACCATGTGTTTGGATCTGCCAGCGTTGGAGCAGAAGCTGAAATCGGCAAAGCCGGGAACCTATTCCGGGCTGGTGGCCGTCGATTTCGCCGGCTATCCGATGGACACCGAGAGCTTGCGAAACCTGGCCGATCAGTTCGGCCTGTGGATCATAGAAGATGCCTGTCATGCGGTGGGCGCTCGATTTTTAAATTCTAAGAACGAATGGATTTTTTCGGGCAATGGAAAATATGCCGATATTTCTGTTTTCTCTTTCCATCCGGTGAAACACATCGCCACTGGCGAGGGCGGCATGGTCGTCACGGCCAACGCCGAGTTGGCGGCCAAGGTTCGTCTGTTTCGCACCCATGGGATTACCAAAGATCCGTCTTTAATGCTGAATCCAGTGGATGGTCCCTGGTCTCAAGAAATGCAGGTGCTGGGATATAACTATCGCATCTCCGATATTCTGTGTGCACTGGGGGCAAGCCAGCTTCAGCGGATTCAGAAAAATCTTTTGCGCCGCAGGTCCATCGCCGACAGGTACGCATCGGAATTGGGCGATATCAAAGCTTTGAGTCTGCCAAAGGTGCCGAAAAATTTGGAACACGCTTATCATCTCTATGTGGTTCACACAGAGCAAAGGGGTGAACTATTTTCCCATTTGCAGAAAAATGGAGTGAATCCTCAGGTGCACTACATTCCGATTCACCAGCAACCCTATTACCAAAATCTCTATGGAAAAATGCAGCTGCCACGGGCGGAAAAGCATTACCAAACCGCACTCAGCTTACCGATGTACCACGGCATGAGCGACGAAGAGCAAGGCCATGTGATCAAAGTGGTAAGGAAGTTTTACCTTGGCTGAGATGACCGCTGTCTTCCGTGTTGATGCAAGCTCACAGATGGGATCGGGTCATTTCATGCGCTGCTTGGCCTTGGCGCAAGAGCTGAAAAGCCAGGGGGCTTCGGTATTTTTTCTAAGTTCTGATCTCAACGAAGACTTACAAAAGCGATTGGCCAGCGAAAACTTTTCTGTGACGATCACGCATTTCTCCGAGCCAGGAAGTCTGGAAGACGCCCGCCAGACTTTAGAGTTTGCCTCACTTAAAGGATCCGATTGGATTGTCCTGGATGGCTATCATTTCAAACATGACTATCAGAAGTGTCTTAAGCAGTCCGCCATTAAACTTCTAACCATTGATGATTTTGGCCATGCCAGCGAGTATTGTTCCGACCTCGTGCTGAATCAAAACGCCTATGCCAAGGACGGGTATTACACGAAGCGGGCGCCGACCACTCGGCTGCTGCTAGGTCCCAGCTATATTTTGTTTAGAAATGAATTTCTAAATCATATTAGCCAGAAAAAAATGATTCAGAAAATCGGATCAAATATTTTGTTAACCTTTGGCGGCTCTGATCAAAAGAATTGCACTGGCAAAGTGATCCAGGCCCTAGGCAAAATCAAAAATAGGAAATTGAAGGTCGTCGCCATTGTTGGCGCCTTGTATGCCGATTTTGAAAATCTCAAGAAGTTGGCAGAGAATTCTCCGCATGAGGTTACCATCGTCAAGAACACCTCTGAAATGCCTAAATACATGAGCGTCGCTGATTTGGCCTATTCAGCCGGAGGCTCCACTTGCTATGAGCTTGGCCTGATGGGCGTACCTTTTATGATGATGGCCACCACTAAGGATGAGGACACGACGATCAATGCCCTAGTTCAACGGGGTGTCGGGCAGAATCTTGGGCTGACCGAAAATGTGACCGACCAGCAGATCATTGATTTGTTAGAAAACTTGATGGCTGATCAAGACAAGAGGGCGCACATGTCCGCCCAAGGACAAAATCTGATCGATGGCTTGGGGCGCCAGCGCGTCTTTGCTGCGATGAGAGACCTGACCATGGGTAAACTCACGACCGCGCGACTGACCCTTGAGCCCTTCGATCAAAAGTTTTTGACGGAAAAATATGTGTCTTGGCTCAATGATCCGGAGGTCGTTCGCTACAGTGAGCAACGACATCGAAAGCACACCATGAAGTCCTGTCTGGATTTTTTTCAAAGTTTCCGGGGTTCGCCCAATTTATTCTGGGCCATCACCCTCAATGAAAACCAGTCCGAGCATATCGGAAATATAACCGCCTCTGTTGATATCCCGAATGGAGTGGCCGACGTAGGGATTCTGATGGGCGAGAAAAAATATTGGGGCAAGGGATACGGACTTGAGGCTTGGAATGCCGTCATGGAATTTCTGTTTCAGAAAAAGGAAATTCAAAAAATCACCGCCGGAGCCATGTCCACGAACCTTGGAATGCGATCCATCATGAAACGATCCGGTATGGTCGATGATGGTGTTCAAAAGGGCCATTTTTTAGTCGATGGCCAACCGGTGGATGCAGTGTATGCGGTCCGACTTAGACCACATAATTGACTAAGATTTTTTTCTTAACAAGAACCAAGTGGCATCATCAGCAGCAGAAGACGGATCGCGACGATAGCCGAATCCATAATCCACCAGTTCCAAATCGGAATAACGATCAAGCATCTCACCAGCGAAATCACGCTTAAAGAGGACATTGCGCTGACCGCGGTAAGGAACTTCCATAGGCGTTGGATTGTAGTAAACACTCAGGCAAATGTATTTCTTGCTGGATCTGTAAAGCAATTCATAGGCGGCCGGAAGGGCTTCGGGATCAAGATGAATCAAAACACCACTACAAAGGACAAAATCTCTTTGATAGTCAGGCTTAAAATCCAATAGAGACTGCTCATAAATATGCTTCATAAATCCGAGCTGCTTGAGCTTTGCTGCTGCCGAAGAGTTAATCTCAATGGCCGAAAGCTCCACGTCCGGTAATAAATGGTGAAGGGCCATCAAATTAAGTCCGATATTACTGCCGAACTCTAGAAC
>JABDFK010000029.1 GCA_013286585.1 Deltaproteobacteria bacterium | reverse complement strand
TCAAGGTTCCACCCTTCGGCATCGCATCTCTGCTGTTCACGACTAGATTCAGAAGAATTTGTTCCAAGTGACCTGGATCAATCTTAATATTTTTTAAATCGGGAGCCAGAGTGGTATGAAAAGCAATGTTCTCTTCGATCACTCGGCGGAGCATGCTTTCGATGTCCGCAATCATGGTGTTGAGATTCACGACCTTTGATTGGATCACCTGCTTACGGCTGAAAGCCAAAAGCTGCCGAGTCAAATTGGTCGCCCGATCCGCGGATTTTTTTATTTGTCCAACCCCCCGCTTGACATGTTGGACCAGTTCCACCAGACATTTTTTTTCTTGAAGACCTTCCATCAACACATCCGACTGCAAAAAAATCGTGGTCAACATGTTGTTGAAGTCATGAGCGATTCCACCAGCCAACTGTCCGATGGATTCCAGCTTCTGAGCTTGGCGCAAGTTCTCCTCGCTCTTTTTTAGAGTCTCTTCCAGATCTTTTCTTTCCCGGTGATGAAAAGCATCTTTGATTTCGCGTTGAATGACCGGGACCAGTCGAGTCAGGTTACCCTTCATGATATAGTCATTGGCTCCTGCACGCATGGCCTCGACGGCAAGGTCTTCCCCGATAGAACCTGACACTACGATCAAAGGTATCTCTGGTTTCAATTCTTTCACGATAGAAATAACATCTAAGGCGTTCAGTTGTGGCAGGTTATAATCGCATATGACCGCGTCCCAATCACCGTCTCTGAGTGCTAGCTTAAGATCTACTTTTGAATCGATTCTTTGACTGGAGGGAATGATATGAGCGTTCTTTAGGTGTCTTAGTAACAAAGCGCTGTCGTCGGGGTTGTCCTCGACCAACAAAAGTTTCCATGACGATGTCATTTGCAGCTCACTCATGGGGCTATGGAATACCTTTTTTTATATAAAGTAAATTAGTTTATACGATAGTGCATTTAGTTGATTTTGGTAGGTTTTTTGAGGCTTCGCCTCAGAGTCCCGGACAACCCAAAAAAACTTGCAAAACACCCGTTGATTCAATATGTTATACGTTAATAATGGCGATACAAGTTCATCAGATTTTTTACATGGATTCACAAAAAGGACTTTTGGACCCAAGCTTTCGTCCATTCGATAACGCTCAAGCCATCTTCCCCTACAATTATGAATTCGGTGTGATTTATAAATCGTCCGGCCAGCAACCCCTGACGACGGATGAATTGCGTGGTTTTGTGAGCTGGAAATTCGGAGCAAAAACTGGCGTGGATGGTGCACGTTTTAAAAATTTTATCGAAGCCAACCCGGGCTATGACGTCTATAGCATCAATCCTTTTCCGGGGTTTTCATTTTTTCGTTCGGTTTGGCAACAGGGCGATTTTTTTCATCCAGGTATGATGGCACTGGCGCAAAGAGCTATGGATAACAGCGGATACCATCTCAATTTACAGCAAATTGAAAATGATTCGACGGACACCCTGTATTGCAATTTTTGGGTGGGAAATAAAAAATTTTGGCAAATGTTCATGGATTTCTCTGGCCCTCTGTGGAAATATTTTGAAAATGAGGCCTCCGCGGAAGAACGGAAAATGTATGCGGCTCCTGCCGACAACTTGAGCAACGCCCCATACTCTGCCTATCTTTTTGAGCGACTTTATTCGACGTTTATGGCTACACCGAAAGCGAAAGCTGAAATTCGCTCGATCATTTACCCGTATTCGCTGGCAGAGCTTCGACGGAAATATTCCGCGCTTTTTGCGATCGGAATTTGGGCGCTACTACGATGGGACAGTTCCTGGGCGCGGCCTTTGCTGCGACCGGTGAAACCTTTAGTGACACTTTTTCTTCGCAGCAGGCTTAGCCGACCCAGCTAGGGTGGGATTTGCCTCTGATGTTCCTAAGCCCATCCCACCAGCCTCGGAAAAAGGCCGCCAGTTTTTTAAACCTTCCCGTTCTTTCGAAAAGAATTCGCACAGAGACCATGAAAATCCGCAAGCTCGCTTTCGGAACCAGTAACGTGTTTGTCGAATAGTCATGGGCCAGAAGCATTTCATTTTTTGCCATGTAATAAAAGCGATATGCAGGATGGTTGCGTGCATAGAATTGCACCCCAAGTTGAAATCTTTCCGGATCACCGGCAGCATGAACGACTGGGCTGCCCGCATGGACCAAAATCTTCCATCCGGCCCTGTAGGCTCTAGCGCAGTATTCAAAATCCACGACGTCCATGAAATATTCAGTACTTGGTGCACCTATGGCCTTCAGCATTTCCGCACAGATCAGCGCCCCTGAATTGAAAACAAAAGTGCTGGGCATCACGCCCTCGCGAAGTTCGGCCATGGGAATGCGTCCACCACGTAAGGCCCAAAGATCAAAAGGGGCTGCCGAGGTGATCCAGTTGGATTCACTTCCCGTGGGATCCTCTAGCTTAGGCGCTACAATTCCGAGCTTTTCTATGGACTGGTTGTTGGTGAAAACCTGAAGCAGTTCGCTGAGGCAACCCTTGGGGATGATGCTGTCCTGATCCCACAGCCAAAGAAATTGAAAGCCTTTTTTGAGCGCCATTTCCGCGGCAAATTTATAGGGTCCGGCAACACCTAAGTTTTCTGGCAGAATGATCAATGTGGCGCTGAACTCTTCGACCAGCGCTTTTAATTTTTCTGCCACATCCGGTGATTGGGAATTGTCAAAAACAATGACCGAGAGCTGACAGCCCTGAGGCACAATCAATTCTTTGTGCCTTTGCAAAGACCGCTGGATGGCCGCCGGATCGCGATAACTAACGATGCAGGAAAGCACTTTATTTACTGGTTGTTCCATCCCGTTCATATGATTTTATTCGGCCACTGATGTCAATGACGATCACCGCTTTTCCCAGTCTTCTACCTTTCCGGGGACGACTCTAAAAATCGGATGCGGTTGAATTTTCACTGTAGTCACTATACGCGCAAAATCATTGGAACTTCGTTTCCGAAGCTTATTTTTTAGATGTTCAAACTCATAGCGAAGCTGATCCCGGTGCACCTTGATCTTCACCGTGGACCCCGAAGGAAGCTTGCGAATAATCTTGGCCCTATTAAAGTTATAACCGCGAAGTAAGGCCTCTGCGTGAATGGCGCTTAAGTAAGACCCAATAAATTTGGCCGGATCTGACTGAGCTTTAAACCGATCCAGCTGAGGATGATTTTTATAGCCTTTGGTTTTACCTAACAGCACATGCTGTGCCAGCAAAGTCTCCCGCCATAGGGCCACTAAGCCCTTCGCATCAAGATATTTTGGATGAACCGACCAAATTCGCATGAGAGACCTATCTTGCTAGCACGGATGTGAGCTGTCAATTTCAAGAATCTGCGTGCATGACGCCAACAGTAGTGTCAGGGTGACACTGTGGCATTGGCATCGCCCTTGCTTTGTTCAATGGCCGTGTCCAAAGTGCGCCCATTGGAAAGGAATCCATCAATGACAAGTCAAACCAGCACCGGTGCATTTTCCCTTGGCAGGCCTTCGGCTCATCACGCCTCGGCCGCAGGCACCATCAAAGCTTATCTGATAGGACCAAGAGCGGACTCCCTGATGATAGGTGGAGCCTCCATCTTGGTGTTCTTAGCATTTTGGTTTTTCGTCGACTCTGGAGCGCCGACCACCAATGTCGCCTTCATGGCTTTTCTTCTGGCCTTCTTAGTCAACTCTCCACACTTTGCTTCATCTTACCAGCTATTGTATGGCGATTATCGCGATCAAATTTTTCGAAAAAAATCTTTCTTTTGGGCGGCAGTTTTATCGCCTCTACTGATTGCTGGCTTGATTTTTTACGGGATCACGACTTTCAACCACGAGGTGCTCGCGTTCTTGGCACAGACCATGTACCTCACTGTGGGCTGGCATTACGTGAAACAGATTTTTGGAGTTTCGCTGATCACTTCTGCCGTGCAAAAGCGATACTTCACGGTTTTCGAACGCAACGTGGCCCTGATGAATTTGTATTCCGTTTGGGCGATGTCTTGGGTGAACACTAATTTGGACACGCGCAAATTGGACCTTGATGGCATCGGATATTTTTCTTTGGGACTTCCCGGAGAGCTTATGACCGCGGTTTACGCCATCACCGTACTCACTTTGCTTGCCACCATTGCCGTGATGGTTCGGAAATACATTAAAACCGGCGTTCGCCCCGCCACTTCTAGTATTGTCGGATTTTTCACCATTTATATCTGGTACATTCCCGCGTTTTCTCATCCTGCGTTCTTTTACGTCATTCCGTTTTTTCATTCCCTGCAATATCTGCTATTTGTCTACACCATTAAAAAAAATCAGGCCGACGCCAATGCCCGCAAAGAATCCAGTCCCGTGGCCAGTCGAATGACTTTTGTTCGTACTCTTTTTGGTTTCGCGGCATTGGCCATCATTTTAGGTGCCCTGGGCTTTGAATACGTGCCGAAAAATCTAGACCGCTTTTATCGCTTCACCGGTATGGATGGCGGCTTTAGAAATCCGACCATGTGGTATTTTGCCATCGCGCTTTTCATCAATTTGCATCATTACTTTATCGACAACGTCATCTGGCGTGGTGACAACGAATTTTTAAAGGAAAATCTAGTGAAGGCCAATCAGGCGAAGGTGGCGTTATGATCCAACTGGTTTTTTCCATCCTGTTGCTCTGTGCTGTGACTGTGAACGCCTCACCCGAACAATTGCCCGAACTTTCCAATGACAGAGTTATCTTTCACACGAATTTGGGTGATATCGCCGTGGGTTTTTATCCTTCGGTGGCTCCAAAGCACGTGGCGCAAATTCTTGAGATGGTTCGGGCCGGAGTTTACACAGGCACAGCCATCTATCGAATCGAACCCGGCTTTGTCGCCCAATTGTCCAACTTCGATCAGCGCGCTGTTCCCCTGAGCGACGCCGAAAGAGCTGTCGTCAATAAATTACCTGGAGAGTTCAGCCCCATCCATCACCGCCGCGGTCTTTTATCCATGGCCAGATACGATGACCCGAACAGTGCCGAATCTTCTTTTTCATTCATGCTGGGCGATGCCCCACATCTGGACGGCAAGTACACCATTTTTGGAGCGGTCGTTGGTGGCATGGAAGTTTTAGATAAGATCGAGCAAGTACCGACGGCGACCAGGTCTGAACCAACCGAAGACGTCACGATCAATAGCGCCGAGGTCATCACCGCCGCGCAGTTGGCAGAAACTCGGCTTGAACCGGCTCACCAGCCGGTGCTTCCGGGGCAAAAAAGCAATGCTTACTTCGAAGTCTTTGCGGCCCTGATGTTCGCTATCACGATTGCACTGCCTATCATCAAAGCCCTGATGGCGAAGAGTCCACCGGCCTTGGCCAAAAACTGAGAAACTCACCTTTTGGCGGCGTTTTTTTCCACCCACTCGGTGAAAGAGTTCATAAATTTTGTCAAAAATGCACGAGTAGAGTCGTTGGTCAAATTTCCACTGGCATCAAATAACTTATCCGCACCACCAATGTAAGCCTCTGGCTGGGGCATCGCCGGCACATTCAGAAAAACGAGGGATTGGCGCAAATGGTGGTTGGCTCCGAATCCTCCGGCGGCACCGAGGGAAACACTGATGACCGCACCTGGCTTTCCACCCAGCACGTTTTGACCGTAGGGCCTTGAGGCCACGTCAATCGCATTCTTAAGCACACCTGGCACTGAGCGATTGTACTCTGGCGTGACAAAGACAATTCCATCGAAACTTTTGAGCCGCTGACGGAATTCGGTCCACTCCACCGGAGGTGCGTCGTCCAGATCTTGATTGTACATCGGCAGCCCGCCTATTTCCAAAATTTCGTAAGTCATGGATTTGGGAGCGACGGCCATCAGGGTTTTAGCCACCATCCGATTGAAAGATCCTTTTCTAAGACTGCCAACTAGGATTGCAATTTTCGTCATCGATAAACCTTTTTTCTATTTAGATCGGCTGATGAAACAGATCATAAGTCTTAAAGAACTTGTGGGCCGCAGCCATCATTTGCTTTTCGGTCTTATGCTCGAAACTTTCCAAATTTTCAATGCCTATGATTTTATTTGCAAGGGTATGGGCCGCATGAGTGGCCAAGTGCTCTTTAAAGTGGATCTTCGCAAAACCCGGCCCCATCAATAACAAGTGGTCGGCGCCCTCGAGCGCTTTTGTCAGATCCCGATAGTAATGTTCTGAATTGCTGTCCGAGCGCATGTCGTTCCTGTGGCGTCGATGGTGATCCTTTTCGTCTTTGTTGACGATGGTTTTTTCAATTCCCGAAGTCTTCATCGCAAAAACGTGGGCACTTTTAGAATCTAGCCAAACAACAAAATCTTTCATAATCCCTCTTCTGTTCTCAGTGTGTACTAGAAGATTTATCTTGATCTTCTCGCGGAGCCGGTTGATCCGAAGACTTCGCCATGGCCGAAGACGGAACCCTATATTTTGCTGCTACAGGAGCCACCACCAAGTCATTGGGCCTTTCGATGATTGATCTTCCATTTCCCGCAGTTTCTTCATCGGGGTCACCCATAGAATCAGTTTCGCCTGGATGAAAATTCATACCTAGGGTGAATTCGTCTCCGGCATCTTGCTCTGAGTCGCCAGGGCTATCTTCCTGAGGATCTGCCAAGATACCTTGTCGATGACGAAGATTTTGAAGGGTGAATTCTTGCTCTGAAATAATATCTTGGTAATTTCTTTTTTTTTCCATAAAAGTCTCCCGCCTTGCGCTTTGCAGTAGGTGCAAGATGCAGACCATTTACTTTCCAATACTAGCTCGCTCCTGAAGTGCCCACTGCACACCTCCTCGGGCCAGAGAATCCATCCATGGGGAGAAACTACTCACTCTTGGGAGCACTATGGTCCTGGTCCGTCGGATTCTTTGAATGCGGCACAGAATCTGATTGCAAAGGAAGAAAATACTCATAGATTACAAATTTTCAGGGAGATTTCATGCGTAAGATGACTAAAGAATTTATTTCATTTTTGAAGCAATACGGAGTGATTGGCCTTGCGATCGCCGTGGTCATTGGCGGCAAGCTCAATGACTTTATCACCAGTCTGGTGAACGACCTGCTGCTGCCGCTGGTTTTACAGCCGGCACTTCGGGCTGCCAATGTCGATGATATTCGTAAATTGAACTGCAATGGAATTCTCTATGGCAAAGTCCTTGGCGCCGGCATTGATTTCATGATCGTTGGTTTGGTGGTTTTCTTGTTCGCCAAATATGTTTTGAAAGAAACCGAAGTCACTAAGAAATAGGAACCAGGCATGCAGGGAATAACCAATGAAACCGTTGGTGAACAATTTCAAACTGATTTGCTTCAAAACGCGCGGGATAAAACGCTTCAGGTGATCACCCAGGCATCGATCCGCATTGTCACCGGCATGAGTGAACACGAAGCTAAAAAGCTCATCCAGCAAATCCAAGAGGATCTAGGGGCACCGAAATCCTGGCATCCTCCGCAAATCCGTTTTGGTGAAAACACTCTGTTGCCTTTTGGGCAAAAGGGCGTGGAAAATAATATCTTAAAAGAGAACGACATTTTCTTTCTAGATCTTGGGCCCATTTTCAATGGTCACGAGGGCGACGTGGGCCGCTCTTTCACAGTGGGCAATGATCCCGAAATGCAGCGCTGTTGCGCGGACGCAGAGACCATCTGGCAAGAGGTTCGGGCGCACTGGCTGCGAACCAATGTCTCTGGTGAAGAACTCTATCGATTTGCCGAACAGTGTGCTGCCGCTCGTGGATGGGTGCTGTCCTTGCAAAAGGCCAACGGACATCGGATCTCTGATTTCCCACACATCGCGAAAATGCGAGGCTCGATCCAGGAGTTTCCCGAAAAGCCCGCGGCCAACCGCTGGATTCTAGAAATTCAGATCCGACACACACAAAAGCCCTTTGGCGCTTTCTATGAGGATTTGCTGAACTAGCTTCGACCGATGGTGTCAGCCGGAATGGACTTTTTTGGTGACCGACGAATTGGACATGCTAATTAAAAAATCCAACACCTCGAGATCGGAGAATCCATGCTTAAGATATTGGCACTCACTTCACTGAGCACCGGCACTTTTTCCAAGTGGATTCATTAATAAATGACCGATGATCAACTTTTACGAAACCAATTGGGACCCCTGGCTCCATTGATTGGAGTGTGGGAAGGCGACAAGGGCGATGATCTGGCCCCTTCCGATGATCGGGGCTCTGAAAACAATCTGTATCGCGAGCGCATAGTTTTTGAACAGGTCGGTCCCGTGCAAAACCATGAGCAGAATCTTCACGTCTTACGTTATTCCACTCGCGCTTGGCGCCTGGGCGAAGAAAATTCCTTTCATGAAGAGTTGGGCTACTGGAGCTGGGAAGAAAAAACCCAGGAGGTCCTCCGATGTTTTCTGATCCCCCGGGGAATCGCACTGATTGCCGGTGGCAAGGCAGAAATGAACGCCTGCGAATTTTACCTGAAGGCCGAAAGCGGATCCAGCACCTTCGGAATTTGTGTCAATCCCTTCCTCGACAAAGAGTTCAAGATCTTGTCCTATGAGGTGACCGTGAAGGTGCACTCCGCTGATAATTTTAGTTACGAACAAGACACGGTTTTGCAAATTCCGGGACAATCTCAACCGTTCCATCATCGGGACCGAAACAACCTGACCCGAGTGAAGAAATAATATCAAAATATGTGACTTTTATCTGATCTCTGCTTATTGGTGGGAACGTGAAACCCATCGTTAATATCGATCAGCTTAAATATGTTCCTGACGGACCCAACCTGCCCGGGAGTTCGGCGCCCGTCTCTAAAAAAATCGGAGCCCAAAAGTTGGGTTACAATATTTCTGTATGCCCGCCGGGTAAGTCCACATGCCCCTTTCACAATCATCGCATCAACGAAGAAATGATTTTCATTTTAGAGGGCCAAGGATTATTGCGTTTTGGGAAACAAAAATTTCACTTGCGGAAAGGTGACTTTGTGGCCTGCCCTGCAGGAGGCCGCGAGGTCGCCCACCAAGTGATCAATACCGGCACCACGGAATTGAAGTACCTGGCGCTCAGCACTATGATTCCAGAAGAAATCTGCGAGTACCCGGACTCTGCTAAAGTGGGAATATTCATTCACAAAAAATTTCGCAAAGTCTTTTTAGCCCAACAAGATGTTCCCTACGCTCAAGGTGAAACCGCTGAGTGCCTTTGGCAAAACAAACCTTCCCGCCCATTAACAAAAAGGAAAACAAAATGAACCTCGCACAGAAAACCACCCGTCTTCCACATCCGATTGTTTGGCTCATTCTTTATATTCCGTTTGGAGCCATGGGCGGGTTTGTCACGGTGGCTCTGACCTTTATGGCCACTAAAAGCGGCTTATCGATCACTGAGGGTTCACTTTTAGTGGGCTCGCAGCTTTTGATCAATTGGTTGAAGTGGCTTTGGGCGCCGGTGGTTGATATCACTCTTTCCCCCAAACGTTGGTACATGATTTCTACCGTATGTTCCGCCGCCGGCGTGGTCGCCATGTCGGCAGTTCCCCTCGGAAAAGAGACCTTGGGTCTTTTGCTGGTCATCATCGCCGGCGCAAACTTGATCAACACCATCGTCGGCATGTCCGTGGAATCGATGATCACACTGCTCACACCGAAGGAACAAATCGGAAGAGTCAGCGCTTGGTTTCAAGCCGGAAATCTGGGCGGCGCAGGCCTAGGCGGAGCACTGGGACTGTTCTTGCTAGAACACGTGACGCAATCATGGGTTTCAGGTGGCGTGATGGGCGTGGTGTTTTTGGCTTGTTGTTTTGCGCTACTGCCACTTCCTGAGGTGAAATCCATTGAGAGTGCGCACAAGCCCCTTGAAGCCGTGAAACATGTCACCCGAGAATTTTGGCATTCACTCAAGGCCCCGATCGGAATTCTTACGGCACTGTTGTGCATAATGCCGATCTCTACGGGCGCGGCGCAAAGCACACTGGCGCAGGCGGCTGTCGCTGCTTTTTGGGGAGCCGGCGCCGAACAAGTGGAGCTGGTGCAAGGGCTTCTCTCTGGACTGATCACAATGCTCGGATGTTTTGCCGGAGGTTGGGTCTGCAATCGTATGAGCGCACGCACGGCCTACGCCATTTTTGGAATTCTGTTGGCCGCGATCGCTGCGGGAATGTCCCTAAGTCCCGCCAATATTTCCATGTATATCGGTTGGAACATAGTCTACGCATTCGGCGTCGGACTTTCTTATGCGGCATTCACTGCCATGGTTCTGATTGCCATCGACAAGGGTTCCGCAGCCACGGGCTACAATGTCTATGCCTCGGTGTCTAATTTTCCGATTTGGTGGGTCGGCCTGCTTCTGGCTTTCGTGGCCGATAAGCAGGGACCTCGCACCATGCTGATGACAGAGGCCGCGCTGGGAGTGGTGGGCGTGATCGTTTTCTTGAGCGTCAACAAGCTGTTTCGAAATAAGTTGCCACCGGAAGCGCGCTAACTGAGTTCCCTAGCAAAGGAAGAAACACGCTCGATGAGCAAGTTTCGCTGGATGGGCTTACTGATGTAATCGTCAAATCCGCTTTTCAAGAATCGCTCGCGCTCCTCGGTGAGTGCATAGGCCGTGAGTGCCACGATTTTTCCGTCATATCCTTCTTTGCGAAGTTGAGTGGTGGCCTCACACCCGTCCATGTTCGGCATCTGGATGTCCATTAAAAGCACATCGAATTTGTCAGCCTTGGCCTTGTCCACGGCCTCTTGCCCATTGGATACGATACTGACCTCTGCTCCAGCCAATTTTAAAATGTGACTGATCAGGAATTGATTATCGACAGCGTCGTCAGCCAAGAGCACGCGCACTCCATCCAGTCGAATTCCAGTGGAAATCTCTGCCTTGGTCTTTTTCTCGGTCACCACGGATGAGTGAAGTCCCAGATCGATCTTGAATAGGAACGTACTTCCCTCATTGGGTTCCGAGCGAACCAAGGTCAAACTGCCGCCTAGCAGCCCGACGATACGTTTGGAGAGATATAGTCCCAATCCTGTGCCGCCGAATTTTCGTTTCAAAGTGACATCCACCTGTGAAAAAGGAGCAAAAAGTTTTTGGACCTGATCTTGATCAATGCCGCATCCGGTGTCGGTGACTTCGAAAGCCAATTGACCAGCACCAAACCGGTTTGGGTCATACTGAACATGGACGTTCACACTTCCCCTCGAAGTGAATTTAATGGCATTGCCCCCGATGTTGATCAGCACCTGACGCAGCCTCAACGGATCCGTCGTGATCATTGCCGGCACTTCCTGATCGACCTTCAGATTGAAATCGATGCCCTTCTGCTTAGCTAAGAATTCCAACAAGGGCTTGGTCTCTGAAAGGATCTCGTACAACTCCACTGGGCGAAGATTCAATTCTATTTTTCCGGCTTCAATTTTTGACAAATCCAGAATGTCATTGATGATGCCAGAAAGAAGCTCACTGTTTCGTCGAATGGCAGAAACGTAATTTCCTCTTTCAGTGGGCTCTACAGCGACGTCTGTCACCAAATCGGCGAAGCCAAGAATAGCGCCCAACGGTGTACGAATCTCGTGGGACATATTGGCCAGGAATGCGCTCTTGGCGATGTTCGCGGCTTCCGCGGCTTCCTTGGCTGCAATCAATTCCTTAGTCACGGTATTTTTTTCCCGGACCACCGCAGAGAGCGCCAGTCCGGTGAGCCCAATCGTCATCGCCACCAGTTGATGAATCAGCATGCGATCATCCACAGAGCCTGTCCCCGGCGGCAAAACTCCATTGAGTGCACCCGTCAACATCGAAAACATGATCACTATGTTCACCGTGACCACACCCAGCGTATCAAAACGAAGGGCGGCCCAGATCATCAACGGAAAAAGCAAATAGGGTCGAATCAGCAGACTCTGATTGTACTTCGATAGTGGCGTATAAATGAAAATGGTGGCCAGTGTGATGGCCGCCAGCAGAGTGAAATATTCTTTGCGACGATATCGATGCAGCTGAAAGCGGATGTCATTGGTAAGGCAGATGATGGCCGTTCCAACAATCAAAATTCCCATGGCTTCACTGAACCACCAGATTTTCCAAATGAAAAAATATTTTTCCACTGAAATGCCAGTCATCAAAATCATACTGCCCGAGGCAATGGCAGTGCTGATGAAGGAACTGACCCCGATGACTAAAACCGCATACAAAAATGCTTCTGTCACGTTGTCCAGTTTGGGAGTCCGACCGGCACAGATAGTCTTAAGAATCCGCGCACCCAATACATTTCCAAGAGTGGTGGAGAATCCCAGCAAGCAAGACAGCACGAATGACATACCAACAGACGCAGATAAACACGTGGCCGAAAGAAAAATCACTGGCCAGAGAGCTTCGCCGCCGATCACCAATATTCCTAAGCCTAATCCCGCCGGAAACCACACCATCGGATGATAGCCAATGAACGCGTGAATCCTTATCGCCAGTTCACCAATCACAAAATAAATATTAAAAAGGGTTGCATAAAGCAGCCATTGCTTGAATTTCTTACCGGGAGCCAATTTCATGGCAGGAACATAAGTCATTCACCATGGATTGTGGAGTAAAAATTTGCCTTTTTCTCTAGCGCTATGTAAATCATTCCTAAGTGACATTAAGTGACATTGCCTTCGTTAATTAATATAAACAATATATGTTTATATACGACAATACGATGAGGAAAATGTATGGTGAAAATATACGGTTATAAAAAATGCAGCACCTGCCAGCAGGCGCTCAAATTCCTGAGTTCCCAAAATATCGAATTCACGGAACTTCCGATCATCGATCAGCCGCCTACACGGGCCGAACTCAAGCTCATGTTAAAATGCCTTGAGCTATCAGGTGGATCGCTCAAAAACTTGTTCAACACGTCCGGAGAACAATACCGCTCTTTGGAAATATCCCAAAAGCTAAAAGCCGGCCTGAGCGAGGCTGAAGCGCTTGGCCTGTTGGCCAGTAACGGAAAACTGATCAAGCGGCCCTTTGTTCTGGCTGGCCAACGCGGGCTGGTGGGCTTTAATCCCGATATCTGGAAAAAATGGATCTCTGGATTGTGAACGTCGCTTCAACAATATTTTTGTACAAAATCGATCAACTGACCACGGTTCACCGGTTTCGTCAGAACGTCATTGCAACCCACCTGCATGCACTTGGCCAGATCTTCACGCATGGCGTGGGCAGTAAGACCAATGATCGGGCTTAGGTAGCCTTTTTGCCGCAACTTTTCGGTAGCTGTATAGCCATCCATCACTGGCATTTGCATATCCATGATGACTACGTCAAATTTTTCTTCGAGAGCGCGATTCACACCCTCTAGGCCGTTGGAGGCTATATCTACGTTGGCTCCACTCTTAGATAAAAATAGCCGAATGAGAAGTTGGATGTCCGTGGAATCATCCACAAGCAAAATTCTTTTTTTATCCAGCTTCATATCGCCCGTAACTGCCGATGCACGGCTGGAAATTTCAGACAAATTGGAAGTGGAGGCCTTAGCTTGATCCAGGGCCACCTTGACCCTGAAACTGCTGCCGACATTGACTTTGCTGCTATCAAGGACAATGTCCCCTCCCAAGAGCTGAGCCAATCTTCGCGATAGGGACAGCCCAAGGCCCGTGCCGCCGTGAACCTTCCGGATGGAAAGATCGCCCTGGGAAAAAGGCACAAACAGCTTGTTCATGCTCTCTGCAGGAATTCCAATTCCAGTATCAACAATAGAGAACTCTAAGGAATCCTGCGTGGCGCTATATGAAACCGCCACGCCACCGCGATAGGTGAATTTGATGGCGTTACCAATCATATTTAACAAAATTTGGCGCAGACGCATCGGATCCGTATAAATCCATTCAGGTACATAACCCACTGGCTTGAACTGCAGATAAATTCCTTTGGATTCACAACGCAGTTGCAAAAGCAACTGCAGGTCAGCCAAAAGCTTCGGAAGCTGGCAAGTCACGCGATTGACTTCCAGTTTTCCAGCCTCGACTTTGGAAATATCTAGAATGTCGTTCAACACTGTTGCCAAGGAATTCCCCGTGCGCTCGACGATTTCTAAGAACTGCAAACGCTCAGCTTCGGAAACATGCGGATCCTTCAATAGCTCCACAAAACCCAAAATCGCACTCAACGGTGTGCGGATCTCGTGGCTCATGTTGGCTAGGAAGAGATTTTTGATTTGGCTGGCCTCTTCAGCGTGCGCTTGCTCTCCCTTGGAGGTGCGTAAGCTCTCGGTCATTTTGTTCAGGGCCTCTGCCAGCTGTCCAAGCTCATCACGGGATCGGACAGGAACTGTGGTCGTGAACTTACCCTGACTGACTTCCACGGCGGCCGTGTTCACTTCACTCAGCGCACGGGTCAGTCCTCGTGTGAAGCGAACGGTCAGAAAAAGTCCCGTGCTTTCGACAATGAGTACCGTCACCAATAGAATGATCAACAAAATGTCTTCCAACCAGCGTGAAGCCTCACCAAATTTGTAGGAAAATTGATCCTCTAATCCTGTCAAGCCGCTGTTGATACGATCCAGCTGATTCATCAGTTGCCGGATTTCGTAAGAGTTCGAAGCTTTACCCTTCACCGCGATTTGCGTATGAATCTGGTCGCCCACTTTAATGAGCTGGTCCAACATATCGTCAGCTTGATTCCACACCCCAATGACGGTGGCCAAATACTTCACATCATGAAACCGTCTCATCAGATTGATCATGGAAGGAATATCATGGGCATGAATCTTTCCGTTCAAGAACCCTTCGGTCACCACTTTCGGATTCATGTCCACTTTGCTCATTTCCAAACGAGCTTGGCGATCGCCCAGTGGAACTTTTAGTTGGTCCAGGTACGCACGATAAAATTTCGGATTTCTAGTGGCGACATAGTTCTGCATTTCAAAGACGGCATCTTTTTGCGCCTTGGACCACAGACCCTCACCACCTACATAGGCCCTGGCCGCTGACAGAATATTCATGGTGAAGGCCAACGTGCCCATCTCCATGGCGATCAGCAGTGCAAGAAGGCCCACAACGCCGTAGAGCTTCTTTGAAACAGACAAATCTTTCCACCAGCGGGTGAGTCCTATTTCATGAGCGATCGTGAAGCTCCTTTTCAAAAATATCGAACTATTATATATACCTTGCCACTTGCTCGATCAAGGTTCTTCGATCGATGGGTTTTGTCAGATGATCATCACAGCCAGCCTTCAGCGAATTTTCGCGCTCTTGCTTGAGAGCATGAGCCGTCAAAGCGATGATCGGTTTGACGTACCCCTTCTGGCGAAGCTGAGCTGTGGCCGAATATCCATCCAGATTTGGCATTTGTATGTCCATAAGCACCACCTGGTAATTCGAGGACATCGCCATTTGCACACCCTCAAAGCCATCGGCGGCAAAATCCACCTGGGCACCGGCGGCTCTCAAGAATTGATCCATCAGATTTCGGTTATCGGCAGAGTCATCCACCACCAACACCCTGGCATCTTTCAACGCCTTCTTGGACGAGGGTGCGAAGAGGCCGCTGCTCTCTTTCTGCGGATTCAAATCTAACTTCTGAATCATTTTTGAATTTTCTACAATTTCGGCAGAGATTTCCACCCAAAAAGTGCTGCCTTTGCCTTTCTCGCTCTGTTCAATGCAAACATTTCCATTCAGCGCTTTCGCTAGTTTCCTGGACAGAGCCAAGCCCAGTCCCGTGCCGCCAAATCTTCTGGATTTGGAACTGTCCACCTGAACGAAGGGCTGAAACAGCGACTGAGCTTCCTGAGGATCGATTCCAATTCCCGTGTCAATGATGCGACATCGAAGCTTGCCCGTCGGTTCCCAGGAAATCTCCATCTCTACTTTGCCCCGTTCAGTGAATTTCAGTGAATTGCCGATAATATTGACTAAAATCTGTCGTAAGCGGGCCGGATCCGTCACAACCTTTTCTGGCACTGGCGTGGTGTAGCGGAAATTAAACTCCAATTTCTTTTCTTGCGCTTGAATATCCAGCAACGAATGAATGCCTTGAAAAAACTGGGAAAGGCAAGTCTCTACATGTTCCATCTCAAGAAGGCCAGCCTCCACCTTGGAAATGTCCAAAATTTCATCGATGATCTTCAGTAGTGAATGACCATTCTTCTTAATCGTCAGAAGATTTCTATTCTGATCCGCCGGCGGAATTTTAGAGTTGATCATCAGTTCCGTGAAACCCAAAATGGAATTGAGCGGCGTTCGGATCTCGTGGCTCATGTTGGCTAGAAAATTGGTTTTCGCGTTATTGGCGGCGTTGGCCAGACGCTGGGCTTCGAGCAGCTTCACTTCGGCGTATTTTCTTTCGTTGATATCGGTGCAAGTGCCCAGCCAAGCAATGATCTCTCCGTTCAGACGACATTCGGCGACGGCCCTGATCAAATGCCAGCGCATCTCACCATGGCGACTTCGAATACGAGCTTCGACTTGAAAATCCAGGGCTTCACCGATGTTCTGCATCCACGTTTTTAGAAAATTTCTTAAGTCCTCGGGCTCAAATGCTGTCTGCCAGCCCACTCCAGAGCTCTGTTGGTCGGAGAATCCAGTGTACTCGGTCCATCCGCGATTGAAATAGTCCATGGTGCCATCGGCCTTCGAACGCCAGATCGCATGCGGGATGGAATCGGCCAAATTTTGATAGCGCTTCAGGCTTTCCACCTCTAGCTGAGCTAAGCGCAGATATCTTTCGTTGTTGATATTTTCGCGAATCAGAGCCGCTTGTTCTTCCAACTTTTTTGATTTTTCAAAGAGGTCCACAAAGACCGCCACCTTAGAGCGCAGTATGTGCTCCTCGAATGGTTTAAAAATGTAGTCCACTGCACCCGACTGGTAGCCACGATAAATATAACTTTCGTCGTTATTGATCGCTGTGACGAAAATGATGGGGATGGATTTAAATTGCTCGATCTTCTTGATTCGTGCCGCAGTTTCAAGACCATCTATACCAGGCATCTGCACATCTAAAAGTATGATGGCAAAATTGTGATGATACAATAGCTGCAAGGCATCGATTCCCGAGTGCGCCTTGACCAAATTGTAGCGTGGATTACTAAGGACGGCCTCCAATGCCAGAAGGCCGTCCTCACGATCATCCACCAATAAGATGTCTACCCGATTTTTCATACCGGGCTCAGCTGTTCTCTTTCTGAGTTTTTTAGCCAATCATGCATGACCGCCAATAGATTCTCTTCATTCACTGGCTTCGTGATGTAGTCAGAGGCTCCTGATTCCAGACATTTCTCACGATCACCCTTCATGGCTTTTGCCGTCAGAGAGATGATCGGAAGATTTTTGAACTCAGGCAGTTTTCGAATTTCGCGAATGGCCTCTAGTCCATCCATCTCTGGCATCATGGTGTCCATCAGGATCAAATGTGTGTCCGGATTGTCTTTGATCAACTGCACTCCCTGAATGCCGTTCTCTGCATAGATCACAGCCATTCCACGAGCTTTCAGAATACTGGTCAGCGCAAAGATATTGCGCATGTCATCGTCGACAATCAAAACCTTGTAGCCTTTGAAATCGGCATCCGCCGGCAGCAGCGGCGGTTTAATCAAGCTCTCTGACCCTACGTCCTTCACATTTTCAAAGTCCGTGCCGGCATAGCGTTGCGGCAAGTACAGAGTGAACTTACTACCCACGCCCGGCTCACTATCCACGTCGATAAATCCACCCAGCAAACGGGCAATCTCGCGACTGATGGTGAGTCCCAATCCGGTTCCGCCGTATTTGCGGCTAGTGGTTCCATCGGCCTGCTGGAAGGCCTCGAAGATCATATTCTGTTTTTCGAGCGGAATGCCAATTCCAGTATCGATCACTTGGAACAGGATCACGTCTTTTGCTTTGTTCAAGGACTCCAGAGCATATCTGCGTGATTTGTCACCCACAGAGATCTGCAGACGAACGCTGCCTTTCTCTGTAAATTTAAAGGCATTGGACAGAAGATTTTTAAGAATTTGCTGCATTCTATTTTCATCAGTGAAAATATTTTTAGGCAATCGGTCATCCAAATTGATTTTAAACTCCAGCCCCTTGTGTTCGGCCACAGGATTGAAATTCTGCTTCAAGTAATCTTCGATCACTGGAAGCGAGACTTCTTTCGGACTGACTGGCATTTTTCCAGCTTCCACTTTAGACAGATCCAAAATCTCGTTGATCAGCGCCAACAAGTCTTGTCCTGCAGAGTAAACTGTAGAAGCAAATTTCACTTGTTCGCCTGTGAGGTTTTTGTCCTTATTGTCAGCCAATGTTTTCGACAGGATCAACAAGCTATTGAGTGGAGTTCGCAGCTCATGGGACATGTTCGCCAAAAATTCCGATTTATATTTCGAAATGAGCGACAGCTGTTCAGCTTTTTCTTCCAGAGACTGACTGGCCAGCTCGACCTCTTGATTTTTAACTTCAAGCAGCTTGGCTTTGTCTTCCAACTCTTTCGCCTGCGCTTCCAACTCTGCATTGGAGCGTTTCAGCTCTTGCAGCAGTTCTTCAGTTCTCATACTGCTAGAGATCATGTTCAGGATAACGCCGACGCTATCCATCAGCTGATCCAGGAAGTTGATGTAGTTCTGGTTGAACGGCACCACTGAAGCCAGTTCGATCACGGCCTTTAATTCTCCCTCGAAGAGAACCGGAAGCACGATGACGTTCACTGGTTTCACTTCTGTTGTGCTGGAACTGATCACTGCATAAGTGTCCGACGGTTGAGTCAACATGATGCGTTTTTTCTCAAACCCGCATTGGCCAACTAGGCCCTCTTTCATCGCATAACGATTCGAAAGAGATTTTCGATTGGTGAATGCATATGTCGCGATCAGATTTAGGGACACATCAGCGCCCTCACCTTCCGACATAAAGAAAGTACCTTGGCTGGCGTCAACCAGTGGAGTCAGCTCCGACATGATCAATTGGGCCACCGAGGTGATGCTTCGTTGACCTTGCATCATACCAGAGAATTTCGCCAGATTGGTTTTCAGCCAATCTTGCTCGTTATTTTTCTCTGTGGTGTCTTTCAGGTTCGAGATCATTTGGTTGATGTTGTTTTTAAGAGCGGCCACTTCCCCTTGCGCTTCGACGGCGATGGACCGTGTTAAGTCACCTTTCGTCACCGCAGTGGAAACTTCCGCAATCGCTCGCACTTGCGAGGTCAAATTTCCCGCCAGCTGATTCACGTTGTCGGTCAAATCCTTCCAAGTTCCGGCAGCGCCAGGAACCTTCGCCTGACCACCCAGTTTTCCTTCGATACCCACTTCACGTGCCACCGAGGTCACCTGATCCGCAAACGTTCTTAGCGTGTCCGTCATCGAGTTGATGGTTTCAGCAAGAGCGGCCACTTCCCCTTTGGCTTCAAGAACGAATTTTTGATTCAAGTCCCCGTTCGCAACGGCCGTTACGACCTTTACGATTCCGCGCACTTGCGTGGTTAAGTTAGAGGCCATGAAATTCACATTGTCTGTTAAGTCTTTCCATGTACCGGCAACACCAGGAACCCGCGCTTGTGCTCCTAGTTTTCCTTCGATACCCACCTCACGTGCGACCGTGGTCACCTGATCGGCAAACGTTCTTAGCGTGTCCGTCATCGAGTTGATGGTTTCAGCAAGAGCCGCCACTTCCCCTTTGGCTTCAAGAACGAATTTTTGGTTCAAGTCCCCGTTCGCAACGGCCGTTACGACCTTTACGATTCCGCGCACTTGCGTGGTCAGGTTCGAGGCCATGAAATTCACATTGTCTGTTAGATCTTTCCAAGTTCCGCTCACGCCTTTGACGTCCGCTTGGCCGCCCAGACGACCTTCTGTACCCACCTCTTTCGCCACACGAGTCACTTCGGCAGCGAACGAGTTCAGCTGATCCACCATCTTATTGATCACATCTTTGATCTGTAAGAGTTCTCCGCGAACTTCCACAGTGATTTTTTGTGACAAGTCACCATTCGCAATTGCGGTCGCCACTTTCGAAACGTCACGAAGCTGAACGGTTAAGTTGGAGGCCAGACCATTCACGTTATCCGTCAGATCTTTCCAAGTTCCGCTCACACCTTTTACGTCCGCTTGTCCACCCAGACGACCTTCTGTACCGACCTCTTTCGCCACACGAGTGACCTCCGCCGCAAACGAGTTCAGCTGATCCACCATCGTATTGATCGTGTTTTTCAGTTCTAAGATTTCACCTTTCGCATCCACCGTGATTTTTTGTGACAAGTCACCTTTAGCAACCGCTGTGGTCACTTTTGCGATGTTACGAACTTGATTCGTTAAATTCGAAGCTAGACCATTCACGTTGTCGGTCAGATCTTTCCAAGTACCACTGACCCCTTTCACTTCCGCTTGTCCGCCCAATTTTCCTTCAGTACCAACCTCTTTCGCCACACGAGTCACCTCGGCACCGAAAGAGTTCAACTGATCCACCATCGTATTGATCGTGTTTTTAAGTTCGAAGATTTCACCTTTCGCATCCACCGTGATTTTTTGTGACAAGTCACCTTTGGCAACCGCTGTGGTCACTTTCGCGATGTTACGAACTTGATTCGTTAAGTTAGAGGCCAGACCATTCACGTTGTCAGTCAGATCTTTCCAAGTACCACTGACCCCTTTCACTTCCGCTTGTCCGCCCAGTTTTCCTTCGGTACCAACCTCTTTCGCCACACGAGTTACTTCGGCAGCGAACGAGTTCAACTGATCCACCATCGTATTGATGGTGTTTTTCAGTTCTAAGATTTCACCTTTCGCATCCACCGTGATTTTTTGTGACAAGTCACCTTTGGCAACCGCTGTGGTCACTTTTGCGATGTTACGAACTTGATTCGTTAAGTTGGAGGCCAGACCATTCACGTTGTCGGTCAGATCTTTCCAAGTTCCGCTGACCCCTTTCACTTCCGCTTGTCCGCCCAGTTTTCCTTCAGTACCGACTTCTTTCGCCACACGAGTCACCTCGGCACCGAAGGAGTTCAACTGATCCACCATCTTATTGATCACATCTTTGATCTGCAGGATTTCCCCGCGCACTTCCACCGTGATTTTTTGAGTCAAGTCACCATTCGCAATCGCGGTCGCCACTTTCGAAACGTCACGCAGCTGAACTGTGAGGTTCGAGCCCATGACGTTCACGTTTTCGGTCAAATCTTTCCAAGTGCCGCTAACGCCTTCAACGTCCGCTTGTCCGCCCAGTTTTCCTTCAGTACCCACTTCTTTCGCCACACGAGTCACCTCCGCTGCGAACGACCGAAGTGTTCCCACCATCGTATTGATGGTGTCTTTCAGCTCTAGGATTTCGCCCTTCGCATCCACCGTGATTTTTTGTGATAAGTCGCCGTTCGCCACCGCAGTTGTAACTTTCGCGATATTACGAACTTGTGCGGTTAAGTTATTGGCTAGACCATTCACGTTGTCCGTTAGATCTTTCCAAGTACCGCTCACGCCTTTGACGTCCGCTTGTCCGCCCAATCGACCTTCTGTACCCACTTCTTTTGCCACACGAGTCACCTCGGCTGCGAACGATCGAAGTTGATCCACCATCGTATTGACCGTGTTTTTAAGTTCTAAGATTTCACCGCGGGCATCCACCGTGATTTTTTGTGACAAGTCGCCATTCGCAACCGCTGTTGTTACTTTCGCGATGTTACGAACCTGCGCTGTTAAGTTATTCGCAAGGCCATTCACATTATCTGTTAAGTCTTTCCAAGTTCCGCTCACACCTCGAACGTCCGCTTGTCCACCCAGACGACCTTCAGTACCGACCTCTTTCGCCACACGAGTCACCTCGGCTGCGAACGATGACAGCTGATCCACCATGACGTTGATGGTATTTTTTAGCTCGAAGATTTCGCCCTTCGCATCCACCGTGATTTTTTGTGACAAGTCGCCTTTGGCCACTGCGATGGTCACTTTGGCGATGTTACGCACCTGATTCGTCAAATTGGAGGCCAGACCATTCACGTTGTCGGTCAAATCCCTCCAGATACCAGAGGCACCTTTCACGTCCGCTTGTCCTCCAAGACGGCCTTCGGTACCCACCTCTTTCGCCACACGAGTCACCTCGGAAGCGAACGAGTTCAGCTGATCCACCATCGCATTCACCGTATTACCGATGCGGAGGAACTCTCCTTTGACCGTACGGCCATCGATCTCTAGGGACATTTTTTGAGATAAGTCACCTTTCGCCACCGAGGTGATAACCCGCGCGACCTCTGTCGTTGGTTGCACTAGATCCCCGATGAGCAGATTCACCGAGTTCACACTGGTGGCCCATGAGCCCTTCACCGAGCCGATGGAAACCCGTTCCATCATCAGACCCTCTTGACCCACTTTGTCCCGTACGCGGATGAATTCGTTGGCCATGTTTTCATTGAGTTCGATGATGTCGTTGAGAACCTCGCCGATTTCGGCGATGATACCCTCTTGTTCCACTTGCATACGCACGGCAAAATTGCCTCCGCGAACGCCTTTGACCGTGTGTAGAAGCTCCCGCAACTGTTCCCAACTGCCATGCTCTTGGTAGTTTCCGCTCTTCATCGAGGGCTTACGACCGACCTTTCCCTTAGGTTCATTAGGTTTATTATAGAGGATGGATTTAAGATCTAATTTCTTAGCAGGAACAGTGATGGTACCGTCTTTTTGCATGCCGGATTCTCCTTAAAATTTTTGTGTGGCAGCAGGGAATTAGCCCGGATATTTTGGCCCTGACAAAATAAAGCCTGACTGTTAAGGAGATTTAACAAAGCCGCCGCAGCGCCCATTTCTTGAGTTTTCTCAACACGGGCGGTGCCGGTGGACTTTTGAAAATATTTTATGGAGCATCAGCCGCTACCGCAGATCGGAGCTATTTAGATACAGTTTGCTTGTTAGCTCGAGTATATCGTCTTACCGACATTTGAGGGGTGAAGAGAATGGCCAAGATTTTAGTCATAGAAGACAACATTGATACTCAGCACCTATTGCAACGAGCACTCATACCAATTCACGAAATCAAAATCGCTGCCGACCTAAAAACTGCCTGGAGCTATTTAAAGACTGAACCCTGGGACCTTGCCATTTTAGATCGGGGCCTTCCTGATGGGGACGGGATTGATCTTTGCGTGGAGCTTAAAAACCTCAGTTTACATCCCCAACTCTCTATATTGATGCTGACCGGTCATTCAGACCTAGAAGACAAAATCAAAGGTCTGACTGCAGGGGCTGATGACTACGTTATTAAACCTTTCGAACCTCGGGAACTTATGGCTCGCATCGATGCACTTCAGCGACGACGAAGTCCAGCAAATGGGGACTTTAAGTCCATTATTGTCTTAGAAGACCTGGTCATCAATGTAGAGACTCACACCGTGCACATTAATGTTGGCGAAAAACCGGTGACACTGGATTTGACTCCGATTGAATTCAAAATTCTGCTGACGCTGGCCAAAGATTATGGACATAAAATTGATCGAACTCAGCTGGTCAAGACTGTATGGAACAATGTGGCCTTGAGCGCCCGAAACATCGATACTCATGTCTGCCATTTGCGAAAGAAGCTTGTGAACAGTCATGTAGAAATCAAGAATTGTCGTGGCCAAGGCTATTCTTTGATGAAGTCTGTCTTTGCAGAGCCACCACCCGCGACCAAGCCTTTGACCAGCCTGCCTTTCGTAAAGAAGGTATAGGTGGAAAAAATGTTAACTGAAATCCCCATCGATGCTGATCTCTGTGAACTGGTACCGGCGTTCGTCAACGCTCGTATGAAAGATCTGGCGGATCTGAATCGACACTTGCAGAGCAAGGACTACGTCGCTATTCAAAAAATCAGTCACACCATTAAGGGTATCGCCCGCCCTTACGGATTCCCGACGCTGGAGGGTCATTTTAAAAAATTGGAAATTCTAGCGAAGGCTCAAGAATTTGATCAATGCGCTGATTGCATTGATCAAATTCAAGAGTATTTCAAATCCTATTCTCAGGTGTAAATATTTTCTGTCTGCAAGATGTGCAGGATCTGCCGACGCTCGATCGGCTTCTGCAGGAATTCAATTTTTAAATGGTGTTCTTGAATTTTTCTTGAAACCTCTTCGTGACTCATTCCGGAAACCAAGACGATTTTGGTCAAAGGGAAATAAGTCTCTAATATATGACAAACATAGAGCCCATCTTTTCCTGACAAGCGATAATCAATCATCGCCACGTCCGGGCCCGGCAATCCATTTCGCTTCAACTCACGCAGATATTTCTCTGCGACTTCTGCAGAGGGAATGGATTTGATCAGCGCGTCCTCATCGAAGTTATGAATCATCGTTTTGAACAAACTCACTGTGCTGGAGTCGTCCTCGACAATCAGGACATTTTTTGCCGCCAGCAACTCTGGTTGCTCACCCCATTCCTCGAGTGATTCAAGGTCCCACAATGGGCTCACGGACTGCACAGTATTATTTAAAACAGCTTCTCTCATAAATTTTCCCCCTTTTTATTTTTGCTGATGAAGCACATTACTCATTCAGAAATTGTTTGTTCCAGATTTAAAAGTTTTAGTTGTGAAAAATTAATTTCAACTTGGCGTTATCGCAGATTGAGTTCCTTTAACAAAAACCTTTTGCGTGGAATATCTCCGCATATGCGGATAACAATGGACCTCATTAGAAGTCGTTGATTTTCAAAAGAGGGGGTTCAGATGAAAATCTATGAAAAAATATTAGGGATTACATTCGTGCTCGTGAGTTTATTTCTTGGCACTTCGTTTGGATTTTTAATTCCATTGGCATTTATAGCGATGATGCTGGTGGCTTTTCCGGTCCTTATATATGCCCTACTGTTCACACGTCGTAAAGATCACCATACCTCGCAACAGACGGCAAAAGTTCTATATCTAGGAACTAGGTTTCACCAGTTGCACAGATCACTCGATGACTTTGAATCGCCCGAAGATCAGATCGCTCGCATCACTGTCACAGAGCTGAATGAAATCACCGATCTGATGCCGGCCGATGGGACACTGACTCAGCGATTCATCCCGCCGGATGCTTCTTTGCACGACGACCATTGGATTTATAGATATCACTACAAATCGTTCGCCGCAGAGTTCAGCGCCGTGGGCACTGGCGCAACACCTGTGGAAGCATTTACCGTGGTCAAAGAAAATCTGCATCAACAAATTCACCGATGGCACGCAACCAGAGCCAGCGATTCATCTTTTATCGGACAACCAACCCTGAGTGGCGCCACTGAAAAGCCACACACTCCCACCGTTTTGATTGTGGAGGATGATGCTGATGTGGCCACCGCGACGGCCTCCATTTTTAACCGACTGGGCTGTCAAACAATGATCTCTGATGGTCTTGACGGAGTCTCTCAAAAAATGAGTTTTCAGCACGTGGATTTTATCGTGCTGGATTGGATGTTGGCCAAAAATATCCACGGGGATCAACTGGTCAAGTCTTCGATTGAAATGATCGATGGCTTCAACGATCTGAAATCTCGATTTTCACGGGACCCCTCGAAGGTGATCACCTATTCAACGTTGGATCGCTCGAAGGTTCGACTTCCCGAAAATCAGTATTTTGATCACTGGGATCATTGGCAGAAGCCGCTCAGATACAATGATCTTTCCAACAAAGCATCCGAGCTTTTAGTGGCCAATGGATTTTAAAAAGGAGGGCTTATGAGACAACATGAATATCCGATCCCCGATCTTCTACTGGAAAGTATTCCGGGCTATCTGGAGCGAAAGGACCAAGATGCTTTGGATCTCGAGAGCGCCGTTCAGCGGAACGATTTTAGCACTATCCAGACGATCTCACACAAGTTGATTGGCTCTGGCGCCAGCTATGGTTTTGCCAATATTTCAGAGCTGGGAAATTTATTGCAGAAAACCTGCGCCAGCAAAGACATTCAAGAGGCCTCTACGCTGGTCCAAAGCCTGCGCCAAGAGCTGATTCAAATCCGAAAAAGCGTACTGAGTCACTGACACAAACAAAAAAGAGGACACCAATGATTTCTAAAACAAAAATTCCAAAAATTGCCTTGATCGATGACGATCCCGACATCCAAGAGCTGGTTTCAGCCCACTTCCGAAGCAAAGGTCTTCAGGTGATCGGATTTGCTGACGCTGAAGCTGCCATCAGCGAAAGTCCAAAAACCGGCCACGAATGGGATGTGTTGATCACAGATCTACGACTGCCCAAGATGTCCGGAGTGGAATTGACCTTGCAGTTGAAAAAGACTTTGCCAGATTTGCCCATCATATTGCTGACGGCCTCTAAGTCCGTGGAAGTGGCCCTTGAGGCCATCCAAAAGGGAGCCTACGATTTTCTGGTCAAGCCCATTCATTTCCCGCAGCTACAGATTTCGGTGGAGAGGGCTCTTCATCTGAAGACACTCAATGGAAATATTTCGGAGCTTCGCGAAAAAGTGAAATCCAGAAACCTGGTGCAAAATAAGATCATTGGCCGCAGCCCCAGCTTTTTAAAAGCATTGGACTTGGCCAAACGGGTTGCCCCTAGCACCGCCAGTATTTTCATTTCGGGGGAAAGCGGCACCGGAAAAGAAGTGTTTGCCAAATTCATTCACTCCGAAAGCAAGGGGCAAAAAGGACCCTTCGTCGCCATCAATTGTTCGGCCATCCCAGAAA
>JABDFK010000028.1:27022-27150 GCA_013286585.1 Deltaproteobacteria bacterium | reverse complement strand
TATGCCAGGAATTGTTTGCTACAAACGTGAGGGGCAGAAAATTTTTAAATTGAATTCTAGCGTTTTTGGTCCGGGGGATCTGTTCTGTCCTCAGTGGCACGTTTTGAGTTTGGCTGGTGTTGACACCG
>JABDFK010000028.1:0-26955 GCA_013286585.1 Deltaproteobacteria bacterium | reverse complement strand
GGACGATGGTGGTCAAAATGTTATCTAGTCTAATTTTGTTAACAGCGGTTCAGTTGGCCTATTCTTACAACGGAATGATCAATCATTTTTCCGGTGACGTCACCGTGGTGACAGGCGATCAGTCGGCGAAAGCTAAGATCGGGGCCAAAGTCGGCAGCGGTGACTCAGTGAAAACTGGGAAAGACTCTCTGGCGATGCTTTTGATGTCCGATGGTGCCGTGATTAAGATCAATGAAAAAAGCGAACATCAGGTGCCTAAAGAGGCCGAAAAAGAACTGACTCTCAAAGCTGGCTCCATCTTCAGCAAGATTCCCAAGCAAGCTCAAGAGCAGCAGTTTAGGATTCGCACTCCGTCGGCAGTGATCGGAGTTCGAGGCACTCAGTTTTTCACTTCTTTCGGCCAGGACGACAAGACCAAGGCGGACGTGTGGATGTGTGTGAACGAGGGCAGTGTCGAAGTCACCAGCACCGCCAATCAGAAAAAAGTTTTGGTGCACGAAGGCGAGGGTGTCCTGGTTCCCGATGGAAAGGATGTTACTCCACCTAAGAAATACGAATGGACCAAGGGCCTCAACTGGAAAATGGATCCTAAGGATGGTGACCTGGTTAATCGATCCACCATTAACTACGAAAAGAAAATTTTAAGAGAAGAATATGATTAATTTATTTCTGGTGATGGCTTCGGTGGCTTTCGCTGGAAATATTCCGGCCGGAGCGCCAACCGTCAACACCGGGGAAGTGCGCATCCGCGCTTTCAATGAAATGCAAGATCTGTCGGCCTTGGCAGAAATTCGTGAGGCCGGACAGGCCGACAATCAGCAATACCAATCGATTCTGCTTGGCACGTACTACCATCTCAACGATCACTGGCGGGCTGGAGTTTTTTATCAACGGCAGTACGGCGTTCGGCATGATGAAGACTGGCAAAAGGACACGGTGACCGGTTGGGGCTGGATCAATACCTCTCAGCGCGGGGAGGATCTGGCTGTGATCGATCTTTCGCCAAAACTGCATTTGGGCTTCCTGCCAGGTGAAACTTGGACATTGGAATTTAAAAATCGCTATGAGTACAATTTTTTCGATCAGGATCAGAATTTGCATTTGCGCCAGACGCTCACTTATTTTTGGCTGAAACAAGATCAGCCGTTCTTGCACTTTTTTTTGCAGTGTGAGCAAGTGTTTCCATTGAACTATGGAGTCATGCCTATCAACGAACAGTGGACATATCTAGGAATGGTCTACCAGCGAAGTGAAAGTGTGCAGCTGGGTTTTTTCGCGGCGACACAGTGGCAGTCCTGGGCCAACACGTCTCAGTTTTCCGCGCAAACCGGAAATTCTTATGTGGTTTCGGCCGGAAGCAATGTCCTTGGATTTTTAGCTATTTTCAAAATGGGTAATCATGACTGAACCAATCATCGAAAATGTTTCCGACACCGCACTTTGGGTGGCGGTTTATCGCGAGCAAGAGACGGCCAGGCCCGATGCGCTCTTTCGCGATCCTTTAGCTAGTCGCCTGGTCGGTGAACGTGGTCGGCAAATTGAAAAACAGATGCAGGGATCGCAGTACGCAAAATGGGGTGTCATCATCCGCACCTGCATCATCGATCATTTTCTCCAAGAGCTGGTGGCCCAAGGCGTGGACACCGTCATCAATTTGGGCTGTGGTCTGGACACCCGGCCTTATCGTCTGGATCTGCCGCCAACTCTTCGCTGGGTCGAGGTGGATTTTCCGCAGATCATTCAGCTGAAGGAAACTCGATTGGCCGGTGAAAAACCGAAGTGTCAGTTGCAGCGGGTGTCGTTGGACCTCACCAACAGTGTGCTGAGCCAACAGTTTTTTACCCAGATGAATTCCGAATGTAAAAATGCAGTCATTCTTACGGAAGGAGTCATTCCCTATTTGACAGAGCAGCAGGTCGCAGGCCTTGCTAAGAGCTTGCGGGCTCAGAAGAACTTTCGCCATTGGATCGTCGATTATTATTCGAACATGGTTATGCGCCACATGAACAATCGCGTGCGCCGGCGCCAGATGAAGAACGCACCGTTTGTATTTGATCCCAAAGACTGGTTTGAATTTTTCAGAGCTAAAGGTTGGCGAAAAAATCGGATTCGCTATTTGGCCGAGGAATCAGTGGCCCGAGCCCGCTCAATCCCAATGCCGTGGTGGGCTCATATTCTATTGTTTATTTTTCGCTCCAAGAACTCACAGGCCCGCCAACAATATGCGGGGTTTGTGATATTAGAGCCTCAATAAAGCCAGTCCTGAGGTTATTTTTTACTCAGCATCAGAGAAAATAAATACGTCGTTCCGTTGCCTTCGCTGGATAGCTCTAGATGCTCATAGGCATCCAAAGGTTCAATAGAGATTTGGCTCTTAATTCCATGCTCTTCAGAAGCTAAAGAGTATTTTCCTGGCTCGCTCAGGCTTTGTGTTCTGGCAGAAGTTGATGCCACTTTGATTGAAAACTTCAGTTGAGATTTTCCATGTTTCAAAAAGTTAAACAAGGTCAAATTAGGGCTACGGTCGCTCTTAGATATGATGAGCTCATCGTAGTTACAATAGTTGAGGTTCGGATTCGAAGTATTACCGATGCAGCCAGAGATCGCATAGTCCCCAGCAGCCTCGTTGAAGGTGGAAGCAAATAAATCAAAAGAAGCCAAAATCGCCAGTAGAAATAAAATGCGTCCCATACAGTTCTCCTTTGATACTGATGGGTATATCAGACAAGCCGGCTTAAGGAGCCTGTTAGATTTTGAACAGGTAAAAATGGCCATAGAGGCCTTTTGGTAAAACTTACCGTCTAAAAAATTGACACTGTTGCTACAGGCAAAATTGGGATAAATTCCCGCTCCGATCAAGGGGTGGGACAATGAAGAACGAAAATTCGTGGAAAAAATTATTAGCTGTGATGCCGATTCTGTTTTTGGTTTTGGCCTGCAATGGTAATAAAGACGGCGGTGGATCTAGCAATAATAATCCGGGAGTGGTGGCGTATAATCCTGGATACGTCGGTCAGCCAGGTTGTGGTAGTGGTCGGTACCAGGGATATAATATCGCTCCTCCGGGTCGTCCTTTTTGTTCAACCTATGGTTTTGTACCGACCGAATACGGTTGTGCTCCAATCTGTCCCGCAGACTACAGCTTGGCCAGTTATGGCGGTGGTTACTGCAACATAGCTGCTGACTATTAGTCCATGAACGTCCGCGATCACGAATTCAAAGACCTACTGTTGAAATATAAAAAATTCGCTGTCTACGGGCTAAGCCCGGATATCGCTAAACCCAGTCATTATGTGCCAGTGTATATGAGAGATCATGGCTGGGATATTGTCGGCACCTATCCCAAGCTGCATAGTGAGGGTGGGTTTAAGATTTACACCGCATTGGCAGATATTCCAGCCGAGCACAGAAAAATGCTCGATGTCTTTCGCAGCTCCGATCGTATTCCCGCGTTGGTTGATGAAGTCCTGGCACTTGGTGGAGTCGAAGTCCTCTGGCTGCAGTTGGGCATGTCCCATCCGGAGGCCGAGGCCCGGGCCGAAAAGGCCGGCATTCGCGTGGTGTCTAATCGCTGCTTGATCATCGAACATCGCAATTATTTCGGTGGTGCATGACGAATTCAGAGATGCAATTTTTAAGAGGCCCGCAAAGTCGACCGCGGGAATTTTTTCGCGCCGTTCATATTTTCATTGAATGCATTCGTGGTTTCCGAAAGTTCAATTTTGTCGGCCCCTGCGTGACGGTCTTTGGATCTGCGCGATTCAAAGAGGATCATATGTATTACCAACTGACCCGTGAACTCGGAGCAGAGATCGCGAAGGTGGGATTTTCGGTGATGACGGGTGGTGGTTCTGGTTTAATGGAAGCCGCCAGTCGCGGAGCTAAAGACGTCGGTGGCCGCAGCATCGGTTGCACGATTGTTCTTCCCCATGAACAAAAGCCGAACAAGTATTTGGACAGTTTTGTAGAGTTTCAGCATTTCTTTGTGCGCAAGCTTATGCTGGTGAAATATTCCTATGCCTTCGTGGCGGCGCCAGGAGGCTTTGGCACGATGGATGAACTGTTTGAGGTGATCACGTTGATTCAGACTCAGAAGATCAAAAATTTTTTGGTGGTGTTGATGGGCTCTGCCTATTGGCAGCCGCTTTTGGACTTCATGAAAAAGATGAGTGAAGAGGGAACGATCTATGCCATGGATATGGATCGCATTCTGGTCAGCGATTCGCCGAAGGACATTGCCGCCCTCATTCGCCGGCACACGCTGAAGGAATTCGGGGGCCCCACCCCGAAAAGGATGAAGGCCTCGCGTTTGCTTTTGGAAAAATAGCTGTCGTTATTTACTTCTTTTAGCAGCAGCTGGAGTTCGATCTTGCTCTGTTGAAAGGGCGGCTTCTGACTGAACTTTCAGTGCATGCTTTCGCGCCAAAGCCACCGATCTCTGATGGAAAAGAGCCCTAAAGTGATCGTCAAATTTGGGCATAGTTTCCACCCACATCGGGTTGGGAATCACCAGTTCTTGGCCGACGTCCACGTCCTCAGGTTTTCGCAGATGATTGGCTGCCAGCATCTTGGTGAATTCATTTCCATCGCCATAATAGACTTGGGCAACGAACCAAAGGGTCTCACCCGGTCTCAATACGTGATATGCAGTCACACCATCAGCTTGTAGAGTGCTTGCCGACAATAGAACGGCCAACATCCCAAAGAACCATTTTTTCATAGCGAGTGTCTCCTGGACCACTGATCGGAAGTCCAGTCTAGAACTTGAGGGAATCCTTTTCTCGTCTAAAAGTTCGACGATCTGCCGGTAAACGGGGGTTCATTGGGTGTTTGTGTGTCTCAATTCCGGGGCCCACCCATCCGTACCTGCAGTCTCCCCGAGGGAGACTCATCTCCAGGCCCTGCGAAGTGGTGCGTTAATTTGGGTTGTGGCGGAAGGAGCGGTCTCTGATTAATTTTCCGGGTTCGATGATCACTGGGATTCCGCTGCCGGACCAGAGTGTGGTTTGGTATTTTCCGTCGCGGACTTTTTTGTCCTGCATGTCGACGTCGACCAGACCGTTGCAGTTGGCCTCCGCCGCATAGAATGCCAGTTTCAGTAGCGCCTGGCTGTAGTCGGGACAGTCGACGACGCGCACGGGGTTTTCGGTGCGCTTGATTCCGTGAGTTTCTTTGCTTTGATTTTTTAAGAAGACGTCGATGTTTTTTGCGGTCTCTAATTTCTGCTGATAAATTTCTAGTGCTGGTACTACTGTGGATGTGTGGCAGGGTTCACAGTAAGTTTGATAAGTTAAGTCCTTGGGGACTTTTCGGTAAAAGGCGAAGGTGTCTTCGTCCACAAACTGGGTGCACGATTTGCATAGGGCTTGGTGGCAGAGGCCGCACTCAAGGGTGGCTTTTAGTTTTCCGCAGGTAGAGCAGGCTTTTTTTTCCATTCGGAATCGATAACATATTTCAGCTGAGCTTGGATAGCCTTTTCAACTTGGGCATCGACTTGGGCTTCGTCATTGCAAAGATAAGGATAGCGGCAGTGGGATTTTTGAAAACGTTGCAACCAAGACTGACCCAGAGGGTGCTTTAGATCCAAGGGATTGGTGGCGGCCACAGTGGTTTCTTCCTTAAGTCCCGTACCTGTTCCGTAGCCCACGTAAAACCCGGCGCTCAGCAGTGCCGCCCGAATTCTTGTCGATTGGCTGTAAGTGTAAAGCCGAGTGCCACCTTCGGCAGGTGGACGGGAAATCCGATGCAGTTTTTGGAAGCAGGAAGTGCTCCACATCTCTTGATTCATCTTGGGTGAGTAGGGATCGAAAAAAATCACGTGAGGTCTTGTGGTTTCGACTTCGATTTGTTCGAGGAAATCCCCTTGGCGCAGTTGCCATTGAATTTTTCCTTGAGTCCAAGCGCCATACTTAAGAATCTCTTCGATGGCTGTTTCAAAGCCGCGGAAGTGGGAAAAGTGGCTGGAGTTATTGAGCGCGAATTGCAGAAGCTCTAGATCTTTTTCGAAGCTGACGATATTCAGGGGTCGTGATTGATCTTTCAGACCTCGGTGGCAATGAATTGTCGCCAGGGAGTTCGCGGCGGCGCCCAGGCCCACATCGAAAAGCACCAGCTCACCCTGATCTTGAATTTTCAAGAGCTGCGCCAGTTGCGACTGCTCGATGTAAAGCGAATTGGCTTCGACCCAGGGACCCACGGGATTGTGCATGATCTCATTCACTAAATTGTTGCGAATGGAAACGGCGCCGGCGGTGGTGGTGACGATCTCAAACAAGGGATTTGGCATAATTGCTTACATTTTTTATCTTTCGCGGGTATTGATTGTCTATGGAAAACTCAAATATTGTGGACCATGAAATGCTGATCGAGCTTCCCCTGAAGGTCACCTACTGTGAGAGGCTTAATCCTACCGGAACAGATCGCACGATCATACTGCTTCACGGTTATGGCGAAACCAAAGAGCGAATGATGCGAAAAGTGGCAGAGCCTCTGGTGGCTCACGCCCGAAGATGGATTTCCTTGAGTGCGCCGTTTCCTTGTCCGCAATTGACACCCAAAGGGCCGAAACCTGGCTATGCCTGGTACTTTCGTTCGCTGAAACATCAGGTGACCATGATCCCACCGCAAGACTGCCAGAAGGTATTTCAGCGCTTCGTTGCGCAGGTGCAGCTGAATTCTTCGCCGGTGGTGATCATCGGATTTTCTCAAGGTGGGTATATCATGCCGTACTTGGCTTCAGAGATCAGAAACATTTCCGCGCTGATTGGCATCTCGTGTGGTCTGCATGTGGATCAGGAGTCACGTTGGAAAGGTTTGTACTTGGATTTGATTCATTCAGCTGGCGATGAACTTTCGAACATTGATGAAGCTGAATCGCAATTTCAGCAGATGCAACCAAGGTTGAAGGGCGGAGCTTTTCATCGCTTGTCTGGCGCTCATGGAATTGATGCAGAAAAAATCGCAGTCGTTGAAAAACTTTTGAAAGGTGAAAGCCATGCCCTACACCGGTGATCTAAAGGCCTACATTGAACACTTCGTGAACAAAGATAAGTTCGGCGCGCTCATGGGAGGCCAATTTGTCTCTATCGACTCTAGCGAATGTATTTTCCAATATGAAGTGAATCCGCAGCACTTCAATCCCAACGGTATCCTTCACGGCGGCGCCCTTTACGGCGTTATGGATAGCAGTCAGGGAATGTTCATCCACTTCATTTTGGACGACGCGTTCAAAGCTGCAGCCACGGGAACCGCCACCATTAAGTATTTGGCGCCGCTCACCAGTGGCCGAGTCAAAATTCGTACATTTCTGAAGGAAAGACAGGGGCGGAAATACTTCATTAACTCGGTGGCGACAGACGCCGCAGGTAAAGAGGTTGCGACGCTGGAAGAAATTTGGATTGCGATGGGTAAATAAAGACGTTAAACTTCCTTAACTATGAAAATTAAAGAATGGTTGGGCCAAGGGCCTTTCACTTTGTCATTGTCTTCGGGTTTCTTCGGTTTTTATTCTCATTTGGGATTTGCCAGGGCGCTGTACGAAGAAGGTTTTACGCCCTCCGCATTTCGGGGAGCCAGTGCCGGGGCTTTGATTGGATCCGCATTGGCTTCGGGCCACACTCCGCAAGAGATGGCAGAGATCGTTTTGCCGCTACGACGAAAAGATTTCTGGGATCCTAAATTGGGCTTCGGACTGCTTCGGGGTGAGCGCTTGGACTCTCTGCTGCAGTCCATTGTTAAATCAGATTTCACTCATCTAGAAAAACCTTTGCAGGTCTCTGCATTTGATCTCAAAAAATTCCGCACAGTTGGCCTTGCAGAAGGCTGTGTGATTAAAGCGGTGCGGGCGTCTTGTGCCTTGCCGGGATTGTTTCAACCGGTTTCGGTGCGGGATTCACTGTTCTTGGACGGCGGAATCAGAGATCCTCTGGGCATTCACGGTTTTGATCCTCATCACCGAATTTTGATTCATGATATCAGCGAAAACGCCATGTTTGGCCTGAAACCAAAGAGTTCTCACTTGAAGAATATGAAGATGATTCGGCTGGATCAAATTCCCACTTCTGGTCCTGGGAAAATGGATCGTGGGCGCGCTATCTTAGAAATTTCCTACCAGAAAACCAAAGCTCTGCTTCAGTGAGCAGCGGCTTTGCCGAAACTACTGTGAAAATCCAAGCCTGACTTGGCTTCAATGTCAGAGATCGTGGTTTGATATTGCTTCCAATCATCGCTGGCAGTAGCGCCTGTGGTATCGATAGCACTGCCGCCGCACCCCGTGGAGTACGGCACGGGCTGGGAACCATCTTTCAGCACATTGGGCATGATTACACTGATCACCGGGGTGTTCGGGCCGATGTCTCTCGGAGTTTGGTTGGCTTCAAGAATCAAAATGATTTTGAAATCCTTGGAAGGAACTGGAATATCGCGGTTGGGTCCAATGGCACCGAAATCCAGATCATAAATTGGGCCCGCGAACACGTAGATTTTCTTTCCCTGGCCTGTCACCAAATCGCGGGTGTAGCTTTCTAAGTGTTCCCAAATCACACGATTCAAATAAGCGGTTTGCGGAATCATATTGCTCATCACAAACGTGGGTTCGTTGTTGGCCTTGGTGTCAGTGCGATCGCCTGAAGGAACTTGATGGCCACGATCAAAGCAGCTGTTTTTATAGTCCGTGGCATCGACCCCGTGAAGGTCTTGCGAAGTGTGGTTCAAGTAATTTTCTAAGTCAGGATCCTGCTGAAAGTTGTCACTGCGCCCGGCATTTCCCAGCTGACTGCGCTCGATCTTCCACGCCACATAATTCGGAGCCCGCCGATTTTTATTATAAGAGATCAAATATTGATCTCGTGAAATTAGGATTTCGGATTCATTCGTGTCTGGCAAGTTGATCGCGATGTTGGAGTTGTTCGCAAGCGAAGTTGGCCCGATGACGGCCTCTACTTTGGCAAAACTGTGAGCGGAAGAAATGATCAGAAAAATCGCGACCAGTAAATTCTTAGGCTCAGCACTCATTCTGCAACCCCCCGGTTAGTACCAGACTAAAGGTGAGTGGGGGAATTGCAAGTGTATGTCTGCAATGTTAACAAAATACTGACAATTTTCGGCTGGGAAAAATCATTGTTCGCTTAAAAGATAGGGAAATCAGAGGTCTTCGCTGATGATGGCGGACATGCAAAAAGCTAGGCTAGACAGAGGTCCAGTGGATGGCTGACGCAGTACTTCGCAGGGGCTGGAAAAAAACTCCAACGCCACATTCTCACCTCCATTGAAAGAATAGGGGTGACGCTTTTTGCGGCTCAGGGAAGATCCTTCATGGAGGCACTTATTTCGCACTGGATTTGCAGTTTTCATAGGTAAATTCGCTGAATATTGACTAGAAGCATAGTCAATGAATGGTCGCTGTGGAAGCGGGGGAAATTATGAGATCGTTAAGAATAAGCGCAGGATTGATCCTAAGTTTGTTGTTGCTATCAGCATGTTCCAAAGAAAAATTTGGTTACAAGCCAGCGCCAGTGGCCACGGCCACCGCCGCTCCGGCGCCAAATCCGCAGGGCCCTCCGTCAATTCCACCGCCGCGCCCACCGATCCCGCCACCGGCTCCTCCGATTTTTGTACAGCCGCCACCGCCTCCTCCAATGGTAAGGCCGGTGCCGATGCAAACCGAATTTGAGTTCTTTGGTGAAGAGATGGACTTCGAAATCTTTGCATCTTACGAAGTGTTCTTCTTGAATAAGCGAATCGTCTTCTTGGGAATGTCCGACGAGTTCACTAAAGAGGCCTATCAATATCAAACTCTGTTTCTCTCCTATCTTTATCGCCATGGCTTCCGCCACATCGGCTTTGAACAATCGCCGTTGCCAGCGGTGAGCGAAGCTTCCATGAACACGCCAGCGCTGCGTGTGCAAAGAGCCAAAGGCCAAGCCTTGTTGAAAGAGCGTCAGAAGGTTCAAGCCTTTCTGCGTCGCCTGGATGGGCACCGCCCGGTGGGACAAGCTCCGCTCAAAGTTTTTCATTACCAGGCCGGTGATCAAGCGCAGATCCAGCAGCAGATGGCTCAGCTTGAGCCCGGGGAAAAACTGATCTTGATCGGACATGATTTGAGCTTAAGTCGGACTCCGTCAGTGCTGAGCCAAACGTATCCACAGGTTGCTGCAAGTCCCAGCACCATCGGTAGCACTGTGGCCGATATGTTCCCAGCGCAGATCCTTTCCGTCTGGATGATGAGTCACGGCGGAACCGATTCCAACCCCGCGTGCGCTGATCGCGAATGCGAAATGGATGTCTCTGACCTTGATATTTCCTATTTGCTGAGGGCAACGCTTCCGCCAATCCCTAAAGCCATGTACTTGTTTTCAAGCCATGTGCTTCCGGGCCCACTTGATCAGAGCTATGATTTTCAGACCGACCAGGGCAATATTCGCGGTGAGCTGAAACTCAATGCAGATCTGATCTTATATGTGGAAAATATCCACGCGCTGAGCTTAGATCGACGCTTGCTTCGGGACGATGGTGCGGCGAATTAGAAACGGCCGCGCTGGCAAGTTTAAATTGCACCCCCAGATTGGATTCAGTTAATCTGCCCAATCGCATAGCAAGAGGGGTGGAAATTGATACAAGATCACGTCAATGGAAAATGGATTCCTTCATTAGGAAAAAGTTCAGTTTCAATCGTCAATCCGGCCACGGGCAAAGAGATTGATCAATGTCCCCTAGGCACATCTGAAGACGTCAGCCGTGCCGTGCATGCAGCACAAGCGGCGTTTCATGATTGGAAAAACACTCCGGCCATCGAACGCGTTCAGTATTTATTTAAAATGAAAACGGTGTTCGAAGCTCATGTGGAAGAGCTCGCAACACTAGTGACTAAAGAGCACGGAAAAACTCTTTCCGAAGCTCGTGCCAGCGTTAAGCGCGCCATTCAGATGATCGACACCGCGACCGGCATGCCCAGTTTCCAAAAAGGTGAATTCGCCGAGGACATCGCGCGAGGAATCGACTGCGTGACCGTGCGCCAACCCATGGGAGTTTTTGCTGGCATCGCTCCGTTCAATTTCCCGGCCATGGTGCCGTTCTGGTTTTGGCCCTTCGCCATTGCCTCAGGAAACACTTACGTATTGAAACCGAGCGAGCGCGTTCCGCTCACGAACCAGTTGGTTTTCAAATTGATCGAACAAACAGGACTTCCCAAAGGCGTGATGAATTTGGTTCACGGGGGCAAAGAAGTGGTGACGGCTCTGTGCACACATCCCGATGTGAAGGGTGTTTCTTTCGTGGGCTCAACTCCCGTGGCAAAATATGTTTACACGACCTGTTCATCCCATGGAAAACGAGTTCAAGCGCTGGGTGGAGCAAAAAATTTCATGGTCGTGCTTCCGGATGCCACCATGGATAAATCTGTGGCCACAGCCTTGGAGTCCATTATCGGCTGTGCCGGTGAGCGCTGTTTGGCAGGCTCCGTGGTCGTCTGTGTCGGAGACGAATCCTACCAAACTGTGAAAGAGCGCATGACCAAGTCCGCACCCGAAGTCACGGTCGGCGATGGAATGGATCCGAAAAATCAAATGGGGCCGCTTATTTCCGCCGAATCAAAACAGAGAATTTTGGGTTTGATTCAGTCGGCGGTCGACGAAGGTGGAAAAATTTTGGTCGATGGCCGCACGAAAGTGGATCATCTGCCGGGATATTTCTTGGCTCCGACCGTGATTGCCGATGTGACTGAAAAAATGCGTGTGGCTAACGAAGAAATTTTCGGCCCGGTGGTTTTGCTGGCGAAGGTAAAAACTTTCGACGAAGCCATCGCCTGGATCAATCGCTGCAATTATGCCAACACCACAACACTCTTCACCAACAGTGGTCCGGCAGCACGCAAGTTCTGCAATGAAGTGGCGCCAACGATGATCGGAATCAATATCGGAGTTCCGGCACCGATGTCGTTCTTCAGCTTCGGTGGTTCTAAGGATTCATTTTTCGGAGACATCAAAGCTCATGGTTCAGCATCAGTGAATTTCTTCACCGATGAAAAAATGATCACGCAGCGCTGGCTGTCGGATTCCAACGTCTGGTAAGGGAAATAAAAATGAAAAATCTATTGATCAAAAACGGAACAGTCGTCACGGCCTCTGACACTCAGAACGCCGATGTTTACATCGAAGGCGAAAAAGTCGTGGCCATCGGAAATGATCTTGGTTCGCGATTCAGCAAAAAAGCCGATCAGATCATCGACGCCAATGGCTGCTATTTATTCCCGGGGGGAATCGATGCGCACACGCACATGCAGTTGCCCTTCATGGGAACTTTTGCCAGTGACACATTTGAAACAGGCACTCTGGCTGGGCTACATGGCGGCACCACCACGATCATCGATTTTGCCTTTCAGTCCCACGGAGACACTTTAAATTCGGCGCTGAACGCTTGGCATGAAATGGCCAAAGACAAAACTTGCAGCGACTACGCTTTTCATGTGGCGGTCACCGATTTCACTGAAACCGCGCAAAAAGAAATTCAAGGCCTTGTGGAAAAGCAAGGGGTGAGCTCCTTTAAAACATTCATGGCCTACAAGGGTGCCTTGATGCTGGATGACCGACAGATCATCCAGTTGATGAAAGAGGTCAAAAAATTTGGCGGCATCGTCACCACTCACGCCGAAAACGGCGATCTGGTCGATACCTTGATCGCCGAAAACCGCGCCAAGGGAAATCTGGGACCGGAATTTCATCCATTGTCACGGCCACCTATTGTCGAGTCAGAGGCCACTGGCCGAATCATCGATATCGCCCATCAAGGTGGGCATCCGCTCTACATCGTGCATCTGACCTGTGAAGATGCGCTCAACCGAGTTCGCGCGGCGACTCTGCGAAATCAAAAGGTGTATGTGGAGACTTGCGTGCAGTACTTGTTGCTGGATGACTCCGCTTATCTGGAAGAAAATTTTGGCGGTTCCAAATATGTGATGAGTCCCCCTTTAAGAAAAAAATCCGATCAAGAGGCCCTGTGGAAGGGGATCGATCAAAATCTCATCGAAGTGGTGGCCACGGATCACTGTCCGTTCTGCATGGATCAGAAAAAAATGGGAATCAAAGATTTTTCTAAAATTCCCAATGGAGCACCTGGCATTGAGCATCGCATGGAGCTGATGTTTTCTGAAGGCGTGTTAAAGAAGCGCATCAATTTGAATAAATTTGTGGATCTGACCTCCACAGCGGCGTCGAAGATCTTCGGACTCTATCCACGCAAAGGCAGTATCGCTGTGGGTGGTGATGCCGACATCGTGATCTTTGATCCGAAAGTGAAGCACACCATTTCTGCGGCCACTCATCATATGAATTGTGACTACAGCGCCTATGAGGGCTGGCAGGTCACTGGCAAATGCCGCACGACCATTTTGCGCGGACAGGTGGTCATTGATCAGGGCAAAGCTTTGATTGGAAAAGGTTACGGAAAATACATCCCAAGAACGAAACCAGGAGTCGCTAATGTCTAGAATCGTGAAGGCCGGTCTTATTCAACTGAAAAATCAATTGCCCACAGAGGCCTCTTGCCAAGAGCACGCACGCGCCATGATTGAGGCGCACATTCCTTACATTGAAAAAGCGGGGAAGCAGGGCGTGCAGATGCTGTGCTTCGAAGAAATTTTCACCGGCCCTTATTTTTGTCCGTCACAAGACAAAAAATGGTACGGCTTAGCCGAAGCAATTCCGGACGGTCCGACAACCAAGCTCATGCAAGAGTACGCCAAGAAATTCAATATGGTGATTGTTGTGCCCATTTATGAAGAGCACATGGCCGGCGTTTACTACAACACCGCTGCCGTGATCGATGCGGACGGAAAATACTTAGGGAAATATCGCAAAAATCACATTCCACAAGTGGCGGGTTTTTGGGAAAAATTTTTCTTTAAGCCAGGAAATCTGGGATATCCCGTTTTCCAAACTGCTTACGGCAAAGTCGGAGTCTACATCTGCTACGACCGCCATTTCCCTGAGGGTGCTCGCGCTTTAGGTTTGAATGGTGCTGAAATCGTTTTCAATCCTTCGGCCACTGTTGCAGGACTGTCGCAATACCTGTGGGAGTTGGAACAACCCGCTCACGCGGCGGCGAATGGCTATTTCATTGGCGCGATCAACCGCGTGGGCACCGAAGCTCCGTGGAACATCGGTGAATTCTATGGAACTTCTTACTTTGCCAATCCACGTGGAAAAATCTTGGTCAAGGCATCACCGAACAAGGATGAGCTCGTTGTTGCTGATCTGAACTTCGATGAAATCCGCGAAGTGCGAGACCTCTGGCAGTTTTATCGCGATCGCCGACCTGAAACTTACACGGTCCTCACGGACATTTAATCGGGAATACAAATGGAAAAAAATAAATATCCTTCGAATCAGTCGCTCATCGATTTTCGCAAAAAACATTTTATGCACACGGCAGCTCTCTATCACAAAACTCCGCTGCAGTTGGTGAAAGCACAAGGGGAGTACGTTTGGGATTCAGAGGGCAATCGCTATCTGGACGCCATTGGCGGTATTGTTTGTATTTCAGCGGGCCACAATCATCCGAAAATTAAAAAAGCTCTTATGCAATATTTAGAGAGCGACATGATCCAACACACCAGCACACTTTATCTGACTGAGGTTGCTGTCGAGGCCACGAAAGCTCTTCTTGAAGAAGCGCCTGCTGGTCTGGACCGAGTTTCATTCACGAATTCCGGGTCCGAAGCCAATGAACTCGCGATCATGGCGGCAAGAAATGCCACTGGTGAGACTATGGTGGTGAATTTGCGCCATTCTTATCATGGTGGAACATCGGGAACTCTGGCTAGTTGTGGACACTCCACCTGGAGATTCAAAGCGCAACCGGTGACAGGCACGACCTCGGCACTAGAGCCCAATTGCTATCGCTGTCCCTTCGGCAAAAAGCCAGAGAGCTGCTCTTTGGAGTGTGCGAAGAATGTTGAAACCACGATCCAAACTTCCACTCACGGCAAGATAGCGGCGTTCATCGCAGAACCGGTGATGGGTGTCGGTGGATTTATCACGCCGCCAGAGCAGTATTTTCACGAAGTGGTGAAGATTGTGCATAACTACGGCGGAATCTACATCAGCGATGAAGTGCAAACGGGTGCTGGTCGTTGTGGAGGAAATTTTCTGCTGACGAAAACTCTAGGATTTGCAGCTGACATGGTGACGATGGCCAAGGGCTTCGGCAATGGCGCTGCCATCGGTGCCGTGCTGATGAAATCCGAAGTGGCGGAAAAAATGGCCGGTAAATCTTACTTCAACACCTTCGGTGGTGATCCCTATCAAACTCTGCAAGCTAAACTGACCATGGATATCATTCGCGAAGAAAATTTGGTGAAGAACGCCAAAGACATGGGCGCCTTGCTGAAAGATGGCATTTTGGAATTGGCGAAAAAACACATGCTCATCGGCGATGTGCGCGGACGTGGCTTGTTGATGGGCATAGAGCTGGTGAAAGATCGCACCAGTAAAGTGCACGCGACCGCAGAAGCGGCCGCGTTTATGGATGCCTGTAAAGAGCACGGATTGTTGCTCGGCAAAGGCGGCTTGATGGGCAATGTGATTCGCTTGGCTCCGCCGCTTTCAATCAATCGGGAGCAAGTGGGCTCTATGCTAAAAATTATGGACCAGGCGTTTGCGGAAATTGCATGAAGTACGAAGAAGTTTTTTGTGACATTGAAAAACCGTTAAATCTGAAGACCGCGCAGATAGAGTCCAGTCGTTGCTACTATTGCTATGATGCCCCTTGCATCACCGCTTGTCCGACGGGAATCGACATTCCCAGTTTCGTCCGCAAGATTTCGAATGGCAATGTCAAAGGCGCAGCCTTGGATATCTTGAGCGCCAATGTGATGGGCGGCACTTGCGCCAGAGCTTGTCCCGTGGAAACTCTTTGCCAAGAGGCCTGCGTTCGCGAAAAGTCAGAAAAGAAACCAGTGGCCATCGGTCAGCTGCAAAGATTTGCCACCGACGAATATTTCAAAACCGGGGAGCAGGCGTTCACGCGCGCCCCTACCAATGGAATTAAGATTGCTGTGGTTGGTGCAGGTCCTGCAGGTCTATCGTGCGCTCATCATTTGGCCAGACTTGGCTATGATATCACCATTTTTGAGTCGCGTGCGAAGGCCGGCGGTTTGAATGAGTTCGGTCTAGCGCCGTACAAGCTCACCAACGAGTTTGCTCAGCAAGAGGTGAATTACATTTTGTCCATCGGTGGCATCACCATCGAATACGGGAAGTCCTTGGGAAAAGAGATCACTCTGGATGATTTGCGCGGAAAGTTTTCCGCGGTCTTCTTGGGCGTGGGCTTAGGTGGAAATAACAGCTTGGGAATTCCCGGCGAAGAGTCGAAGATGGTCATTGATGCCACTCGTATGATTGAAAAAATTCGCCAGACCAAAGATCTGTCTAAAATTCCTGTGCCGAAAAATGTGATCGTGATCGGCGGAGGGAACACCTCGGTCGACATCGCTATTCAAATGAAAAAATTGGGATCGGAATTTGTCACGATCGCTTACCGTCGTGGACGCACGGAAATGGGTGCCACTCATCACGAGCAGGAATTAGCGCTGACTCACGGAGTGCAACTGCTGAACTGGGTGAAACCAGTCAAGATTGAAGCTGATTCTATGCAATTTGAATACACGCAGGTTGAATCCGGAAAATTGCTGGGCACTGGAAAAATGATCACACTCAAAGCGGAGGCGATCTATAAAGCCATTGGCCAAACACTGGTTTCGTCGGAAAAAGTTTCGCTGAAAAACGGTAAAATTTCTGTGAACGAAAAATTCGAAACTTCGCTATCCGGAGTTTACGCCGGTGGCGATTGCACCGGAGTCGGTGAGGACCTCACCGTGACCGCCGTTCAGCACGGCAAATTGGCCGCGCGATCCATTCACGAAAAATTGGGAGCAAGAAAACATGGCTGATTTAAGTTGTCGCATCGCCGGGGTTAAATCACCGAATCCCTTTTGGCTGGCATCAGCCCCACCCACGGACAAAAAATACAACGTGGAGCGCGCGTTCAAAGCCGGCTGGGGTGGAGTTGTATGGAAGACCCTCGGCGAAGATCCGCCGGTCGTGAACGTGAGTTCCCGTTACGGCGCCATGGAGCTGCCAGGACAGAAAATGATGGGCTTCAACAATATCGAGCTCATCACTGATCGACCTCTGGAGTTGAACTTGCAGGAAATCACCGAAGTAAAAAAAGCCTGGCCCGATCGCGCTGTGATCGTGTCGTTGATGGTTCCTTGCAACGAAGAGAGCTGGAAGAAAATCCTTAAGCGCGTCGAGGTCACCGGTGCCGACGGAGTTGAACTCAATTTCGGCTGTCCTCACGGCATGAGTGAACGCGGCATGGGCTCTGCCGTGGGACAAGTTCCTGAATACATCGAGATGGTCACGCGCTGGTGCAAGGCGCACACGCGCATGCCGGTGTTTGTGAAGCTCACACCGAACATCACTGACATTCGCGGACCTGCACGCGCTGCGAAGGCAGGTGGTGCCGACGCGGTTTCACTGATCAACACCATCAACTCCATCACTTCGGTGGATTTAGATGTGATGGCTCCTAGACCAGTGGTCGGGGGCAAAGGCACTCACGGTGGTTATTGTGGTCCCGCAGTGAAACCCATCGCACTCAACATGGTGGCAGAGATCGGTCGCGATCCACAGACCACGGGCATTCCTATCTCAGGAATCGGCGGAATTTCCGATTGGCGAGATGCTGCTGAATTTATGGCCTTAGGAAGTACGTCGGTGCAAGTCTGCACGGCGGCTATGCACTACGGTTTCAAAATCGTCTCTGACATGACTGATGGCTTGAACAACTGGATGGATCTAAAAGGTTATCGCAGGTTAGAAGATTTTGTCGGCAAGGCCATTCCTAATGTCGTGAATTGGAATCAACTGGATCTGAATTTCAAAACCATCGCGCACATCGAGCAAGACCAGTGCATTCAGTGCGGACTTTGTTACATCGCCTGTGAGGACACTTCTCACCAAGCGATCTCCCATGATAAAAAAATGGGGGTCAGCAAATACGAAGTCATCGATAAAGAATGTGTCGGTTGCAATCTATGTCAGCTGGCATGTCCTGTGGATTGCATCACCATGATTCCGCAGAAGACCGGCCTACCATATCTGCCATGGACTCAACACCCCAACAATGTCATGAGGAAATAGTGAACACCGATTCAAGATTCAGCAACGAAGATTTAGCCGCCATTCCTCTGGAAAAACGCACTTGGAAAACGTGGAACTTCGCCGCACTTTGGATCAGCATGAGTCTGTGCATTCCGACCTATATGCTAGCAAGCTCTCTCATCGAAGGCGGCATGAATTGGTGGGAATCCATCCTCACGATTTTTCTAGGCAACAGCATCGTGCTGATTCCCATGTTATTGAACGGGCACGCTGGGGCCAAATACGGAATTCCATTTCCGGTTTTCGCCCGCGCGAGTTTCGGAATTCTGGGCGCCAATTTACCGGCCATTCTGCGTGCCATCGTTGCCTGCGGTTGGTTTGGTATTCAAACTTGGATCGGTGGCTATGCCATTTTTCAAATCGCCAAAATCTGGTGGCCAGGCTTCGCAGAGTTATCGGTTGTATTCCCGACGTCTTGGGGACTTGAGACTGGGCCTGCGATCACTTTCTTCCTTTTCTGGCTCTTAAATATGTACGTGGTTCACTTGGGTGTGGAAAGCATTCGCAAACTTCTGGTGTTCAAAGCCATTTTTCTTCCGGTGGCAGCGTTGTCGCTGCTATGTTGGGCGATTTGGGCCAGCAACGGTTTGGGTCCTATTCTGGATCAGCCTTCGAAGTTCACCAGCAACGAACAGTTCTGGAGTTATTTCTTCCCGGCGCTCACAGGCATGGTGGGATTCTGGGCGACTTTGTCTTTGAATATTCCTGATTTCACCAGGTACGCAAAATCGCAGCGCGACCAAGTGGTGGGGCAAGTGCTGGGATTGCCCCCGGCGATGACCTTGTTTGCATTTGTAGGAGTTGCGGTCACCAGTGCGACAGCCATTGTCTTTGGGCAAACGATCTGGGATCCAGTGGTGCTTGCCGGAAAATTTTCGTCTCCGATTCTGGTGACCTTTGCTATGTTGGCAGTCGCGATTTCGACTTTGGCCACCAATATCGCCGCGAACATTGTCAGTCCCGCCAATGATTTTTCTAACCTTAGCCCAAGTCGCATCGACTTTAAAATGGGTGGCTACATCACTGGTGTGATTGGGATTTTGATTTTTCCGTGGAAATTGATCGCTGATCCTCAAGGTTATATTTTCAAATGGTTGCTGGCGTACTCAAGCCTTCTTGGGCCTATTGGCGGAATCATGATCGCCGATTACTTTTTCATTCGGCACAAAGAACTGAAGGTCGAGGATCTTTACCGATCCACAGGAATCTACTGGTTCAGATCTGGATTTAATCCCTGGGCAATTTTATCATTTGTTTTGGGTGTGGCACTCAACGTTCCAGGTTTTCTAGTGGAGATTGGCTGCCTAGAAAAGACGGATTCCAATTCATTCGTTGTCGGCCTTTATCACTATGCTTGGTTCATCGGCTTTTTCGTCTCTGCGCTTAGTTACCTATTCTTCATGCGTTCAAAAATGAAGGTCCAATGAAAATAGAGCCAGCTTGTTATGCCGTGATTTTTAGCTCACAGCTCAAGTCGGCCGACGATAAAGGTTATGCTCAGATGGCAGCCAAAATGGAAGAGTTAGCTCGCCAGCAACCGGGTTTTGTCGGAATTGAAAGTGTGCGCTCGGCGACAGGGCAGGGGATCACCGTTTCGTATTGGCAAACTTTAGAGAGCATTTCAGAGTGGAAGAAAAATACCCAACATCTTGAAGCCCAAAATCTGGGCCAAAACAAATGGTATGCGAACTATTCCGTCAAAATTGCGAAAATCGAAAGATCTTCCACTTAGCGAATCGCGGTGAAAACACATTGCTCATTCAAATTGTTGTCGTAGCTTCCGCCTGGTATCTTCAACTCCGGAATAGAAGGCTGAAGCAGCTCATATTGTGAATATTCCGTTCGGATCAACGTTTGACCTGATAAGGCGTAAGAAAATGTTTGTTGATGTATGAAGGGAAAATGGTTTTCAACTTTGCCTTTAGTAGTTCGATGGATCGAAAAATTTGAGCGATCGATATTCCATTGGGCTTCTGTGTATATGGTGGTCTGACCATTCGAAAAGTTAGTCTCGGCAATTTTTGTCGAGGCCAACAATTCAAAGGTCTCGTTCTCTAGCACGGTTAATTTTTGAGGGATGTCTCCGACCCATTCGGTGATAGACACACTAGCGCAACCGTCACCCCGATGTAGAGGAGCACCACCTCCAGCCATGCCGTCCACCTCAGTTCTTTGATCTAATTTCAAATATTCAGAATATTTGTAGCCATCGGCCATGGTGCATTGACCCTGGTAAGTTCCCTGCATATGGACACAGTTTGGAGCCACCGGCTGGTCATCGATCGCTTTTGCGCTGTATGAATAGAGTGCGAGAGTTAGAAGTAGAAGAGAGGAGGCATTCATTGGGGTTTTCATTTTCATTTCCTTTGTTCAATAAGCCCTGCAATATTAAGGAAGCCTTACGAAATCACTATCCCTGATCCACTGGATATCATTGTCACAGCCGTCGGAGTCCGATTCAGAAACAAGATCAAATTGCACATTCGTTTCGAGAATATTTCCTTGGTTATCAATTGTAGATCCCACCATGGTCTTCATGATTCGTGCGTAATAATTTCCAAGCCAAAAATATCCGTTGTCCCAGAAAGTGCCAGAGCCATAGTCGTAAATGGCGGTTCCACGGCTGACCATGCCTTGTGCATTACAAGGTAAAGTACCGGCGGTTGCCGAAAGCGACAAAACTGATACCAGCGTGGGCAAACAGAGTGTTACTAAGTGATGTGATTTCATATTTATTCCTTTCAAGGGTTAGTTGACGTATTGATTGCAAGTCTTCACCCAAGGCAAATGTGCTTGGCGTTGGATTCGAAGTAAATGGGGGAGGATCTTATTCTCTTGATCGAAGGCCAAGTAGGCCGCATTTCCCATATTATTTATAGTCTCAGCACAAATGGCCTGCGCCAATTGGCGGGCTTTCAATCCTAAGCTAGCAGCGATTTGACTTCGAGGAGAAACGGACTGTTCGATCGCATCAAGTGCTGATGCCAGGTCATTGGCCTCAGTCTCTTCCAACTCGTAGCATGGGTTGCCACTGCAGTAAGAATTGACATCCAAAAGTGCATCGTCGAATTTGTCACAAATGAAATTGCCCGGAGAAGTGCTGCAGGAAAGTGTGTTGGCAGAAGCCAGCTGTGTGGTTCCGAAAAAAGTCAGTGCAATAAGGGCGCGTAGATACATAAATGACCTCCGTGAGTAATATGAAGCGCAATATAACGCATCACATCAGGTCTGGATACTCGGGAATTTAGCTTTTGTTCACCAGCTGGGTGAACAGGCTAATCCTCAGATTTCAACAGTGAAAACATCTGTGTATTGATTTGGAAAAGGTCTGTGCATTCGCCTTGACCAAGAATTTCGCCGACGTCGTGGAGGGCTGCAATCAAGCGTTGACGAGCTTTTGCGATATTCTTGGGATTGGAAGCAATCGTGATGCCAGAGATTTCACGGCGATCAAATGACTTTTTTGAAGTCTTTGATAGCAGCTCGGCCTTAGCTTTCTCCATCATTTGCGCGTGATATCCTCGGATCTCTTGATGGGATTCATTCAGTGATAAGCGAATCTTATCAGTCACTTTTTTGTATCCGTTTTTGGTTTCTTTCAAAAGCCCTTGGGACAACAAAAATTTAAGAGATTGCTCGACCTGATATTTTGAGATCTGTAGCTGTTGTGCGATCCAAAGTGGATCTTTTTGAAATTGCACACAAGTAGAGAGATCCATAATGGCCACGTTGTACCAGGGTGTGAGCACCGAAAATTGAGACTTAGGAGCCAATTCGTATTTTTCAACGGCGCTGGATTGCAAAGTCTTTTCGATGTCTATCCCATGCTCCTGGAAGGTCTCTTCGATCAATGCGCGCTTCAGCCGATCTAAAGACACATCGTCTAGCTCTAGAATTTTCCCGATTTCCGTCAGCCTGGCTAGAGGGATGGTCTTTTTGCCATTCAGGATATTGCTCACGAAAGAAGGCGACATTCGCATACTTTTCGCGAAACCTCGCAATGAAAAGCCACTGCGCGATTTCTTTTTTCTTTCGAAATAAGTTAGTAAGAGCTGAGCCGCGTTCGTGCTCATGGGGTTTCTATATTCAATTGTTTTAGGGTCTCACGAACCATCGCTGTTTTAAAATTTTCACCAGAGCTTCCCATTTGGCTGTAATAGAACCAAGTTACAGAAGAAATGACGATTCGAGTGTGTCCACTGACTTGACTAATGACGGGAGGTTTCATCATATCGTCTGTGTCCCAACTGGGTTCCACATCTAAACTTAAGATTTGCTCTGCGGCGGTGGGCGCCATCTGTAGCAGTCTGGCTTTGAATTCCAGGGCAGTGTCATCGCCGCCGCCTCCAACGCTAGTTCCACCGGCCTTGATCTGATAGGTTTTGTCTTTCAAATTTCTGACCGTGGAATTTTGAATCAGTTTTTCATAGATCGGTCTGGCGGATATGGGTGGGCTCGCTAACGCGTCTAATGAAAGGGCCAGCTGATAGTTTTCATCAGGGTAGCCATTCGCCCCTAGGCATTCATGTAGGGCGAGCAGCGGGTACATACTTTTGTTGGCATTCTGCAGGCCATTCGCACTCACCACCACTTGTGGCTTCGCTTTTAAATAGATACTGGTGGAGCGCTCTTCCCCCGATCCCGCCATAAAACCGACTGGCAAATAGGACCAGCGTGTGGCGGAAATTTGAATGGCCAATTGATCGATGTCAAAGTCGCCCACCCGGTGAATGCCCTTGGCCTGAAGTCGACTCACAATCACCGTCGAAGCTGATTTGAAATCCTCAAAGTCGTCAGCCTGACAGAGAGTGGATATGATCAGCAAAGAAAGTAGGGTTAGGTACTTCATACCTATATAGAACCATGCAATGCGGGCCAGTGATCGAGAACCGCTATACCCGTTCAGAGTCGTCGAACCTTTAGACAAAGGCACCTAAATCGGAGCTCACCAGCTAAAAATAGTGTTCCACAAATTCTTGCCGGGTGCCGCATCTGGGTGAGTCTTGCGGTACTGTTGATCAGCGAAGTCAGCGAGTTCTTCCTGAATGGCGACTGCTAACACGTCACTGGGATACAGCAACTCGACGTCATTGGTGCACAACGAATCCCGGTCGTTCAAATCCTTGATGATCTTAGCCACTTCGGCGGTGTTGAGTTGAATATGTTTGTCTTTGAGTTCATCACTGTTGTTCATCTTGTCAGTCAAAGCTAGCAAATAGGATCCCTGACCACGTTTCGCATCGATGATCAGAGCCAATACTTGGGAATAATGACGTCGATCAAGGACAGCCTTCAAGAAAACCAAAGTTCCTACGGTAGAGGACCAACGGGCCTGAGAAGCTGTATCAGTCAAACTGCCACTAAGCTGTCGATAAATTGGTTCACAGTCGGCCAAGGCTATTTGAGAAAGGCTTGATGACAGAACGACGATCGCAAAAAAATATTTCATGAGCATGATCAACTCCAGTTTCCTCAGAGCCATGCATGGCCGATGCCATGTCACCCTGTCGAACTTTTGTACATGCCTCGCAAAGATTTCAGGCGGTGACAATTTTTGTCAAATCGAAGAAAAGTCCTGATATAAAGAAAAACATAGCGAGGAGTTTGAACATGAAATCCAATTCAAAAAAAATGGTATCGCCACTACAGATTTTTCTTAACAGTCCTGTTTTGACTGGTAATAACCCAGTAGCTACGAAGGAAAAAACTCCGCTCAAAGTGTGGCATCGCTGGCTGCGAGTGCAGAAATCCTAGAATCCCTTTTGCACACCGCCGTCGATGCTGATGCATTGACCGGTGATGTATCCCGCCTTTGGCGAGGCCAAGAATGTGGCCAGATCTGCTAGTTCATGCGGGTCACCTAGGCGCCCAGCGGGAACCATCTTTTTGACCTGCTCGTCGCTGAGTTTCAAATCTTTCAAGCGATCCGTGTTGGTATATCCCGGTCTCAAGACATTGATGGTAATTCCGTGGACCGCATTTTCATTGGCGATGGATTTACTGAGTCCCTCGAGCCCCGCACGCAGGCCATTAGAAGTGGTGAGTGCATTCAATGGTTCTTTTCCTGCAATCGATGTGACCAAGAGCAGGCGGCCATAACTATTTTTTTTCATTTCCGGAAGAGCGACTTTGAAGGACTCGACGACGCTCATCCACAGACTTTGAAAATCGAGATGCCATTGCTCTGTGGAAATTTCAGTGAAGACGCCTTTGGCTGGTCCGCCGGTGTTCGTGACTAGGATATCTAGGCCTCCAAGAATCTGAAGGGCTTCTTTGGTGGCTTTCTCTGCTTGACCGGGTTTACTAAGATCAGCGACTACAAATCCCCGTGCATGGATGTCCTTGGCAACCTTAGCCAGCTCTGTCTCTTTGCGCGAACAAATGAGCACTTCCACGCCCTCGGCGATGAGGGATTCAGCGATCGCGCGACCGATACCCTGAGAAGATCCAAGCACCAATGCCTTTTTGCCTTTTAACTTCAAATCCACGAGTTCTCCTTTTGATCCAGCCCAAGCCAGGTGAGCGCCGATTGATGATAGATTTGTTCTTTAGTCTTTTGATCCAGGTCTGATTTTTCAATCACTTCGCCAGGATGATGTTCCCCTAAAGGAAACGGATAGTCCGTTCCCAGGCAGATCTTATCGGCACCTATTTGTTTGATGAGATATTTTAAAATATCGGGATCATGAACCAGACTGTCGACATAAAAATGTCCCAGATAATCTTTCGGCGGCACCTTACAATCCACGGCGACTAGATCCGGACGCACATCGAAGCCATGCTGAACTCGCGCGGCGGTCAGCGGAAAGGCACCGCCCCCGTGGGCAAAGGCAACTCTTAATTTTGGAAATTTCTCGAACACACCACCAAAGATCATCGAGCATATGGCGCGCGAAGTTTCTGCCGGCATGCCCACCAACCATGGCAGCCAGTACTTCTGCATCTGCTTTTCACCCATCATCTCCCAAGGGTGGACGAAAAGTGCGGAACCAGTTTCTTCGAGTTTTTCGTAGATCGGAAAAAACTGCGGGTCTGATAAGTTGACTTGATTGATATTAGAGCCAATTTGAAAACCCTTTAGGCCGATTTTTCCGGCGCGGCTGATTTCTTCTAGGGCCAAATCCGGGGCCTGCATGGGCAACGTACCAAGGCCAATGAAGCGCTTGGGATTCGCATGAACCAGCTCGGCGATATGATCGTTCAAAGACTGGGCGACAAAAAGACCATCTTTGGGCTTGGCCCAATACGAAAACATCACCGGTACGGTCGAGAGCACTTGCACAGTCACGCCCTCTTGATCGCACTCTTTCAAGCGTGTTTCGGGATGAAAACAATTGGCTTCGACCTGGCGAAAAAATTGACCGGTGTCACTGACCATGTCGGCGTGTGAACAGCCCGGATTTTTCTTCAGCTGGATGAAGCCAGTATAGCCAAAGATTTCGGCGAACTTGGGAATCTCTGGCGGCAGAATGTGGGTGTGAATATCAATTTTTAACATCCCGCTCGTTCCATTTTCTGCCGTTGGTGTGACCGCATTTTTCGCAATGAGTGTGATGGCTATTGTAATATCGTTCAAAGACCGCGTTGAACTGAGTTTCAATATCCGTCAGCTGAAATTTTTCCTCGTAAAGCCGATGTGCGCACTTTTCGCAGTACCACTGAAGCGCATCGATCTCTCCCTCACGGCGGCGTCTTTCGACCACCATGCCAATGCTATTAGCCAGACGTTGGGGAGAGTGGGGCGTGTTGGCTGGCAAAAGAAAAACATCGCCGGCACTTATCTTTAGATCGCGGATTTGGCCAGCCTCGATCACCTTGAGAGTCATGTCGCCTTCCAGCTGATAGAAAAATTCTTCGCTCTGATTGACGTGAAAATCAGTGCGCTCGTTGGGGCCGCCGACCACCATGACGATGAACTCTCGATCTTTCCACAGGACTTTGTTGCCCACCGGAGGTTTCAGCAGGTGCCGGTTTTCGTCGATCCATTTTTTAAAGTTGAAAGGTTGGAGAGCCATTTAATTGTTAACCGTAGCTATGCACTTGAGTTCGATGGCGATAGGGGTGGGTAAGCAGTTCACTTCCACAGTGGTACGGCAGGGGGGATTCTCTTTGAAGTATTCGGCCCAGATTTTGTTGTAGATGGGAAAATCAGTTTTCATATTGGTCAGATAAACGGTCACATCCACAAGTTGCCCCCAAGAGGAGCCTGAATCTTCCAAAATATTTTTTACATTTTTAAAAACGCTATGGCACTGGGCCGTGATATCGTACGACGCAACAGTTCCGTCAGAGGCCAAGTTAACCCCGGGGATAATTTTCGTGCCTCGTTCTCTGGGGCCGACACCGGACAGAAACAGCAATTCACCGACACGTTTGGCATGAGGATAAAGTCCGACCGGTTCAGGGGCTTTCTTACTATCGAAGGATTCATTTTTATGGCTCACACTTCACTCCATCACACATATATTTTTAACTTCGCTGAAAAACTTTAGCGCGTATTCACCGCCTTCGCGGCCCACGCCGGATTCTTTGACTCCACCAAACGGAGTGTTCAGATCACGAATCATCCAGCAGTTGATCCACACGAGTCCCGCCTGCAGAGCCTTGGCTATTCGCTGAGTGCGCGCCGAATCTTGGCTCCACACGCAGGCCGCCAATCCGTAGCGGGTCGAGTTAGCCATTTTGATCACGGCTTCCTCGCTATCGAAGGGGATCAATGTTGCAACGGGACCGAAAA
>JABDFK010000027.1 GCA_013286585.1 Deltaproteobacteria bacterium | reverse complement strand
GTTGTTGGAGGCCCCGTCAATTTCCATGACATTGGGACTGCGGGATAAGGAGATCTCTTCGCATTCGCTGCATTGGTTGCAGGGAACAAAATTTTTCGCGTTTGGACAGCGCAGAGCTTTAGCCAGAATCCTTGCTGAAGAAGTTTTTCCAGTTCCGCGTGGACCGGTGAAAAGCAGCGCGTGGGGTATGCGATTATTTTTCAGCGCATTTTGCAAAGTCGTGGTCACATGGTTTTGACCCACCAGTTGGTCAAAACTCTGCGAACGCCATTTGCGTGCAATCACTTGATAAGACAAAATTTACCCCGCCCAATAAAATACGAAAAAGTGGCCGGGCGATCCCTGTCACAAAGTCCTCTGACTACCGTTGCTCCCTTCCGGGCCTAGCGGGATTTGGCACAGGTGCAATTGCAGGGGACCCGACCACTCGCTTATGTATAATAATATTGTTGGCGTGCCGATGAGTAACTTATCGCGTTAGCGAAATGGTTCCGCTCTTGTAAACGTGGGTCCTTTGGGGGTCCTGGCTTCTCAATTCCGGGGCCCACCCTTCCTGGGTTCACCTGCATTTTTCGCCGGGTACGGCGAAAAAACGCGTCACGCTTGCAGGAGCGCCCTCCATTGAGAAGCCAGGACCCCCAAAGGACCCAGTTGTGTGCAAGGCGGAACATTTGCTATTCGGGATTTGTTTTGAGTCGGTGGGTTTTTGCTACTTCTGTTAATAGCTCTTTGGCTGCGGCTATATGGCCGTCTACTGCTAGTGAATGTGCGCAGGCTCTTGGGACTTCGGATTGTTTGAAGTGATTGGCTGCGGTTCTGGCGTGGGCTGCGGCGCTTTCAAGTTCCTCGGCTATTTGTTGCAATCTTTTTGCTTGGATTTCTAGGTCATTGGTCATTTTTGAAGTGTCCCCATTTCTTTTTATGCAATCATATGGCGTGACCTCCGTCACCAAGATTTGGATCGGCCGGGAGTCGGATGTGAAAGCTCATTTAATCGCTAATAGCCCCTGCTCTTGATTTGCTTCTTGTCTTTGGAATGCATGACTTTCAGATTTTCCTCTTGACGCAATGTCTTATTTATGAGACAGTGGATTTATGATTCTGGTGCTGCCTCAGTGCCAGAAGGAGATCTTGGACTTTCCCAGCGATGTTCGGGAAGAACTCACGGATGCCTTGGCTCAGCTTGAGGCGGGACAACGACTTTCGATGCCACTTTCCAGGCCGATGCCTTCGATCGGCAAAGGGGTGCATGAGCTGAGATTTCGGGATCGAGCCGGTATTTATCGAGTGGTCTATGTGTTTAAAGGCGAAGGCGTCATTACTTTGATCCATGCGTTTGTGAAGAAATCCCAAACGACGCAGAAAAATAATCTGGAGCTTGCGAGGAAACGATTGAAGGAGACCTAAAAGATGAAACGAAAGAGTACGGGACAAGAAATCGCAAAGATAACAGGCGTAAGCCCTGCGCGTGGAATGGAGGCCGTAATGAAGGCTCAGCTGATTTCGGCAGTAATACATGCAGCTGATAGAAAAAAACTGACACATGTAGAAATTGCGAAGAGGTCTAAGCTTCCTCGCAGCGCTGTGACTGGAATTTTATCCGGTAGCTTGCAAAAAATAACCATTGATCGAGTTTTGAGACTTGTTGAAGCCGTAGGTTTAACGGCAGATCTTAAAATTCGGAACGCAGCGGCCTCGTGAACTAACCCAACGACCAAACAATTTTCTCTAGCGCTTCGACTTCTTCGGCCCAGTAATTGTATTCTTTGAAGAGCGGAAACAGCCTAGGGAAGCTGGGGTCGCTCCAACGCCTCGCGATCCATGCCGCGTAGTTGATGATCCTCAAGCCTCGTAAGAGGGGAATCCACTCCCACTGCTCGTGGGGGAATTTCCGGAGCGACTCGTAGCCCTTCATTAGGGATTCTTGTTCTTGCTCGAATTCTTGCGATGAAAACAGCATCCACAAATCTTGCACCACCGGGCCTCGCATGCAGTCGTCGAAGTCGACGAAGAAGAATAAGCCCTCGGGGCCGGATTTTCCGCTGTGGAGGATATTTCCCCGGTGGCAGTCTCCGTGCACGGATTGGAAGCTTTCGAAATCCACCGTTTCTTGCAGCATGGAAAATAAATCTTCGGCGGCTTGTACGTAACGTTGGCGCATTTCTGGGGAGATCCATGGGATGAGGAAATCCAAATTGCTCCATGGGTCGTGTGGCGTTTCGCCCAGGATGGGGCGGTGGCGGAAGCGGGTTTTGGCTCCGACGTTGTGGAGTATGGCCAGTTGTCTTCCGATCTGTTCGAAGTCCACCAGGGAAAGTTCTTGTGGCATTCGACCCATGACCTTTGGAAAAAATGCCACGTGCATGTTTCTGTGCGTGGTCAACGTTGAGCCGTTTTTTTGTCGCAGGGGTGCTGCCACGTGCAGGCCTTCGCTTTGCAAATCTTGTAAGAAGCTGTGCTCTTCGAAAATGCATTCTTTCGACCAGCGACCCGGGCGATAGAATTTGGCGATCACTCTTTGCGGAGCGGCTTCGGCGGCGGGTTCTAAGCGGATGTCAAACACTCGATTTTCGTAGGAATTCAACTGTGTGAATTCGCCGGTGGGCATCAGGCCTGCGGATTCAGTGGACTCAAGCACCAAATCTGGGTCTAAATGTATGAATGAGTCTGTTTGATTTTTTTCGTCCACGACCTAGCGATAGTGCAAAATCCGAGCTTTGGCAATTTAAGCATTGGCAAGTGCAGGTGATTCGCAGTCAACGTCGGAAAACCTTAAGTCTAGAGCTCAAGCCTGATCATCCCATCATCGTCAGAACCAACAAGAGCACTCGCCGCAAAGAGATCGAAAAAATTCTGCTGCAGAAACAGTCTTGGCTGGAAAAAAATTTAGACAAGCTTAGTCGCTTGCCAAAGCTCAAACCGCCGAAACTTCGTTCAGATGACAAGATTTATTTTTTGGGCAAGAAGTGGCCCATTCGTAGATCCGTCACCACTTTGAAATCGGCGTTTTTAGTGCTGGCGGAAGATCACCTCAAGCTTCTACTTCCAGCAGAGATGATGAAAGAAGATTTGTCGCCGACGATGGTCCACCAAATCTTGCGTCAGTTTTATCTTCGCGAAGGCAAAAAATATTTACCGGTGATGCTAAACACAGTCGCAGAGCGAACGCAGCTGGCACCACAAAGACTGCGTATTGGATATATGAATTCCCGCTGGGGAAGTTGCTCTTCTAAGCGTGCGATCTCTCTGAACGCGAAAATTATGGCGGCGCCCAGTTGGGTCATAGAGTCCGTGATCGTTCATGAGCTCTGCCATCTGAAGCACATGAATCATTCCAAAGAGTACTGGAAGCTGGCCAACGCCCATTTCGCCAAACATGACGAAGCCGACCGCTGGCTCCACGAACATCTGTCCTAACGCGGCACTTCGCAGGGCCTGGAATCAGCCAACATTCGTCCGCCTTGTCCAAATTTTCGACAGGCAAAGTCCCTCCAGATCAATAAGATAGCCCATTCTTTGCGGCCCCAATTTTGCTTCTCTAGCCGGTGGAATCGTCCGTCACCCGGAGGTAAGAATCATGAAAGCCGTTTTAACCACCACCCTGGTAAGCACCATGGCCATTTTGATGGTCGTGGCCTGTGCGAAAAATGATTCCAACAATGTTGGGGCTCCGATTAAGGCGCCTGCTGCTCCAGGCAACCCTGGCCAACCTCTGCCTGGAACTGGCGAGAAAGTTCAGTTGAAAACTCCCAAAGATGATGCTCCAAATCCAAGCGCAGGCAGTGCCCCGGAAGACGGGGATAACACCCCGGCACCGCGTCCGGCCTCTGGTGGCAAGTTGATGGATCAGGTGACTGCCAAAATGGACGCATTGACCACCGATGCTGCGCAGACACTGAAAAATCAAACATTCGCCAAGTCACTGATTGCGGTTCAATCGAAATTGGTGGACGGCGAGTTCAAAGTTCGAGTCACCGGAAAAAATAAAATGGTGCAACACCTTATTGGCACTTACAACGACGGAAGTGCGGCTTTGACTGCGAAAGATTCTAATAGCGACATGCAGGCTTTTCTCACTTGCGAAGATCAAGATCAGGCCGCACATCAGTGCAAAGTGGGACTCGTGGATTTGAAAGCCAAAGACGGATCAGAGGCCCTGGCGCTGGTTCGCCACACCAACGCAACTATGACTTTGAACACCGCTCAGCAACCCAAGTCAGCTTCAGCAGACTATCAAACTCTGAATGGCATTTTCGCTTCGACGATCGCCCGTACGGCCGCCACTAGCAATGTGCGGACAATTCTATTCAACTCTTCCGAAATTGCCTACGGTTCTACGTATGTTCACATTTCCTTTGTGACTGGCGACAATCAAGTCATCGGTCTCGCTGGCACTGTGAAATTTCCCGCTGCGGGGTTACCTTTTACTGAGGGGGCCTTGGATAAAAATATTCGCGATGTCGATGTTTCCGATTTTATTCCCGATGCTCAGAATATCAAAGAAGATTTGCAAAAACTCATCCAGGGCGCCCAGATCTTGAAGGTCGAAGGCAGTTCGGACTTCACATTGTTGATCGATGTGAAGGGAACAGATACAGAGCCCCGACAAACCATCAGTTTGAAGCTGACTCGCACGGAAGTGCCTGCTGGTCAGGATTTGAAATAGCCATGACGAAACTTATTTTTTCCCTCATGCTCTTGGTTTTTACAGTGGCGCCGTCGGCCCAGGCGATGACGGAAGTTTACAAAGGTCAAAGCGCCATTGGCGACGAAGATTCTGGAAAAGCCTGCACACTGACACTGGAACGCGATGAAAAGACGGCAGAGATCCTGACCATGAAATTGCGAGCCCCCGCACGCTTGCAAAAAATGCAGTCCGGTGAAGAAGAAGCCTCGGAAGAGATCACTGCCGGAAAAGAAACTGCAGATCTTAGCCGCCTGAAGAAGTTCTCTGAATTCCGTTTTCAAAAGCTTTCCGACGTTCAAGGCGAAGGCTTCATGTTGCGTGGAGAAAAGAAGGGCGAAAAGCTCTTCATCCATTTCGATATTCACGAGGGCACTCTGGTCGGAGTTGAACTTGCCCAGCGAAGACGGTCCGTCGAAGCTAAGAACAAGTTGATGAGTGAGCGCACCTTTGCCGAGAAAACCTGCTCTGGCTTAAAAAAGCTCTGATTTCAGACACTTCCAAAAATGCCCTGGTATCAAAAGGCCACTGATTGTAGTGGCCCAGATATTGCTTTTACCTATTTGGGGAATTCAGGAGCCACCTTGACCGAGCAAAGTGGCCCTGAATGATGCTACGTGAGAGCGAATGAAGATAGACGACCGCCAACCAGTGTAGTGCAATTGCAGACAGGGGAATTTATGTTTCTGGAGAAGGGGGCTCAGATGGATATTTCAGCAGAATCCAAAGACATCACATCTGGTCCATCGCCGATTCAAGCATTGATTAAAAACAACATGCCGGAAGTCCTCTCGGCGCCAGTGCTCTCTGAGTACATGGATTATAGAAAATTCCTGGGTGACTTCTACTCTTACAAACGTCACCTCAGCAAAAAGGATCTGCGACCTTATAATTATGCGATGTTTTCCGCGGCTGCAGATATTAAGTCCCCGAACTATTTGAAAATGATCATTGAAGGCCGCAGAAATCTGTCCGAAGAAATGATTCTGAAGTTTGCCCGCGCCATGGGTTTCAACAAAGAGCAAAGCGATGAATTTCGTCTGATGGCTTTGTTTGATCAATCCACCGATCCTGCTGCCCGGAATTTTTTCCTGAAGGAACTCTCGGATTTCCGCGTCCAGCAACAGTTGCGCAATGGTCAGATCGATAAAAAGATCTGGCAAAAAATTCCTAACTGGATCACCTGGGTTTTGTATGCGATGCTGGATCAAGAAAATGTGGACTTCCAGCCGGCCAAATTGCGCGAACTCTTGCGCAGCAAAGCCAGCGAATCCGAAATTGAAGAAGCTTTGAAAAATTTGATCAATTCGGGCGAGGTCGTTCAAGACGAAACCACCGGCAAGCTTCGTAAGTCCCGAAACCTGATTGATTCTCCGGATGAAGTTCCAGTGGCTTTGGTTCGCAAGCTGCAAAGTCAGCTGATGTATCTAGGTTTGGAAAGTTTGTTCCAAGATTCTCCGCAAGAGCGCGAGTTTGGCTCGCTCACCATGAGTTTGACCCGGCCGGAGTTCGAAGAACTGCGATTTAAGCTGCGCCAAATGCGAAAACAGTTACATAAGGATAATTCCATCAAGCGAATGTCCAATCCCGGTGAGCGTGTTTACCAGCTCAATCTTCAGCTGTTTCCCGTGACCACTGAAGTCAAAAAATAAAAGTTGACTGAAAATTTTAAAGCAAAATACGGGCTAATGGCCCGTTTTTTATGTCAGACTCTGTCAGATTTAAGCCCAAAAAAGCCACAATATGTGGATAACTTAGTGGATCAAGTGCATAACTCCTATGAAGAATACACATTCGCTGAAAGCCCAAAAAATGGTCAGCGTTTAGTTAAATTTTCTTCAAGATTTCCCGCGAAATGGGTCCATTGCCGATTTATCGCTAGCGCAAGTATTTTTTCCTATTGATGCGTTCAGGCAGAATTCTGTCTGGTACATAAAAGTGAGGTCTTAAGTTAGGTTGTTCGAAAGATCTATGTGGGGGCGATACGGCTTCGACGTGGGTGCTGAAGCATTGGGAGCATTCCGGGGACGCATGAGGACCCCGTAAAAAACGTGCAATCGTATTTGGCAACGAATACACACAACTTGCAGCTTAATTGACTGCGGTCGCTGGCCTGGATTGTGGTTACGAATCCAGAACTAGCGTCATTTAGTGACCAAGGTTGACGGCTGATTTCTTCAGGGCCGATGACCAAGATAAACTGAGGGAGTGTTCGTCGAGATTTTGTTTGTGGAAGCTCGCGCGAACAAACTAAAACACAGACTAAGAATGTAGCGCCCAACTGTGGATCACTTGCGGACGCGGGTTCAATTCCCGCCGCCTCCACCATTCACAACACCGGTATTCCAGGATACCCGTTAACAGGTATTCCGGAATACCGGTGTTTCTAGGTCAAGCAAGTGATTAAAGTTTCCATCAACTCACCTTCATGACATTTTGCCGTTCAGGAATAAGTTGCATCTCCGACTGCCTTTCTTCGCCCCACCGAAATATTCGTGGCAAAGAGTAGTACATCAAAGTGTGATACCAGCGACGTGGCAAAAATTTTCTTAGCAGTCCAAAGACATGTGCATCCATGGTCACGGGAACTCGCAACGGTGGATCATCCTTGTTGATTATCCGATGAATTTTCTTGGCAATCTTCTCTGGAGTGGACGGCGAGGAACGCATGAGCTTTGCAATGAAGGGAGCCATGGAATCATAGTGGTAAAAGTAAGGGTCATTTTTATTCTGGATTGATTTGCGGCTTTCACGGGTCAGCTCAACACTTCTGAACGAGTCAGAGTTGATAAAGCCAGGCTGCACCAGACAAACACTAATATTCCATGGTCGAACTTCATACCAAAGAGCCTCTGTCGCCCCTTCCAAAGCAAACTTTGAGGCACTGTAGATGGACATCGTTGGCATCGCCATCATTCCACCGACAGACGAAATGTTGATGATATGCCCTGATTTCTTTCTTCTCATGGTCGGGAGAGCACCACGAACTAAAGCCATAGGAGCACGAAAGTTTGTGCTGATCTGTTTGAGGCGTTCAGTTTCGTTGACTTGCTCAACAACACCGCGCAGACAATAGCCTGCGTTGTTCACAAGTACGTCAATCCCGCCCCACTTTTCTTCGGCCTCTGCAAGTACGGCATCTCTTTGCGTTTTGCAAAGGACGTCGAGCGGTCGAATCAATAGATTTTCGCCCTCAACAACACCGACATCTTTAAAGCGACAAAGCGAAGACTCTCTGGCGGTCGCAATCACTCTGAAGCTGCCAGATTGAACAAGCTCTTTGGTCAACGCAAGACCAAGTCCGGTGCTCGCTCCGGTGATCAATACAGTGCGTTTTCGCTTTTTGTTGCGGCCAAGTATTTTTAAAAACCACCCCTCCATATCGTCCTCCTAAGAAGCCAAGTAGCCAGGTTCAGGCTCTAGGCGACCGATTTGTGAAATGGTTCTTGTATAGAAGTCGAGGTCAAAACTTGAATCACCGAATTTCGAGCCTAGCTGTATATTATCCGGCGAATGTCGGATCTTCATTCGTTCTACTGTGAAGACGATGGCGTCTGCATCTAGCGTTCCCTTGGCGGTGACCTCCTCCCATTCCATTTTCTTGGCGATTTGTGAAAGTTCGCTATTAAGATTTAAAAAGTATTCGGCAGAGTCTGTGACAATTTTAAACCTGAATAACTGACCGCTCATCGCCGGATGGATCGGGGTTAGTACACCTGAGATTTCCAGCTTTGGAGGATGTGAGTTGAATTTATTATTCAAACTACGCTCCAAAATTTGATGGAAAGTCTCATGGGTTTGATTAAACAAGTCCATATCTGTTCTCACGTTCCCCTCCCGCAGTAAAACTGCTACAAGTTAAAAAATGAAAAAAGTTAAAGATCAAATTATAATTGTTGAGTTTTGCCGGAATTAACGGCGTGTATTTGGTGGAATACCTGACGGGCATTTCATTTGTACCTCCTCTAATCGTCCAGGGCACGAGTTATTTAAAGAAGCTACAGCTTTCGCAGACGCATAGCTGTTTCTGATTATATTTTCGGCGGAGCCAAAAAAAAGTCAAGCCTGGGAAATGAAAAATAATTACAAAATTAGACCGACAAAAAAAATTTTAGAAATTTCAAAAGCTTACTGAGAGATTTTAAAAAATCAAAGTGGTTGTCTCATATGGAAACAACCACCTTGAAACAATTGCTGAGGGGGTGTGATTAGGACACTCTTACATCTCTCAAATCTTTGGCACCGTCTTTTTTGGACCCTAAGAGCTTGTTAAAGAAGCCACCATTTCCAGTTTGGATTTCGATGGCTTTTGGTTTTGCAGCTTCCGCTTTTGGCAGAGCTATGTTTAAAACCCCGTCTTCATAATGAGCTTCAATTTTTTCGGTGTTGACGGTTTCCGGAAGGGTGAAGGCACGTTCAAATTTTCCATAAGAACCACGACTGCAATTTTTCGCTTCATTGCGGCGTTCCCCCGAAATGACAAGCTGGTTTCCACGCATCTCAATTTTAACGTCGTCCTTCTTAACCCCTGGCATATCAAAGGAAATCATGTAGTGATTCTCCGCTTCGTTGACATCGCAGTTGGGCTGAAAATTATCAGCGGTGAAATAAGTCGGACGCAGAAAACTGTCCACAATCCGATCAAAGTCCTCGAAAACGTCTCCTGCCAGTCCTGACTCAACATCGGCGGTCCATTGGCGAGTTGGCAACGCCCACCGAGTCGAAGTTGGAATTATCATTCTCATTTTGTACCTCCTGTTTTAAGGGTTCATTGTCTTCTATATAAAAAGTGTGAGCGCAAAAAATTTTGTCAAGTTCAAGGAATAATTTTTTATGTTTTCAGTTTTGGAAACTTCAAAGTAATTTTGTCCTTTTCAGGAATGGTTTCCATTTTGTTTGTATCGACTCCTTCTGGCACCGGAAAGGTACGGACAAATGTGGATTTAAAATAACTATGGAAGTTGCCATTCTCATTGGAGTCATCCCTCTTTTCCACAGAGCCAGTGACGCTGATATGCCCATTTTCAATTTTTGTGTTTAAAGAGGTCAGGTTTAGGTTTTCAATCTTTATGTCATAATAGACGAAACTATCGTCCTGGCGCATTGATACGTCCTCTATCGAGCCCCCGCCAAATTTTTCAGAATACCAAGAGTCAAACGGATTCTTCGTCACTTGATTTTCACCAGTAAATTCTTCCATCCGTTTTTCCATTTCTTTTCGCATTTTCTTCATTTGTGCGAATGGGTCACGTTGACCGAAGAAATCATCGTTAAACATATTGTTGAATTGGTTTTGAATGTCGGTTTGTTTTTTTAGAATGTCGTCAATGTTAGGTGTTGAAGAAGTATGAGCAGGGGCTTGCTTTTGCTCGTTCGACGACACCATTTTTTGAGAAAGATTCGGCATCAATTTAAGACCCACAAGCACAATCGCTCCCCCAAGGACTGCGCTGATCAGTGGTACGGCTAGTTTTTTTATTAATTCTCTCATTGGATTCTCCATTTTTCCGTGGGGATTAAAATCTCAAATTTAAAATGTTATTATTTTTCATTTCGTCAAGTTGATGAAAGTTTCCTTCTGAAAAATTTAGTGGTTCCAAATAGTTATTTTGGGTGCCTTGACAAACACGAACTTAAAAACAGATTTTAATCGGCTTATATTATTGGATTTTAAATTATAACGGACGCTTCGGAATTTGGAGGGAGGGGTATTTGCCATGGCTACCAGAACAGACTCTATGAGCTTATCGGACACCCAAGCAAAAACCGATTTATTGAACGGTCTTGAACAGCAAATGAAGAATATCTGGAACCGGTACGTTGAACGTCTTGATCAGAACGGGTTCGATGAAGAGGCTCAACAACTACGAGGTCAGTATTTTAATCTATATCGCTGTTACAAAATGAACAGGAATTGGATTGGATTGGTGTCCGAGGACTTCCAAGGTTGACTTGTGATCCTACTGGTTAAAGATCTTTTCCGTATCAACAGTGCCACCATTGGTATCGTTGCTGGGAACATAATAAGTTCCCTGAACGCAATATCTTGATCCGATTGTTAAACCAGTGGCCGTGGGATTGTTAATTTGAAATCTCATCGTTCCAAGGATGCCAGCATTTTTGCTGGGGTCTTTGTATAGTAGATCTGTGGGATTTGTGTAGACTCTGTATTCTGCGATAAACTCACTGACACCGGTTGCGACGCCACAGGCGAGGGCCACTGAGGGAGTTGAGGCATTGGCCGCTTTTCTTTGGACCGAGGATTCCTTGGCGGTTGTAGTAATTCCCATGGCTACCATAGCGATCAGTACGAATGCCTTCATTATGTCTCCTTTGGCTTTTAAGATCTCCTATATTTCACCTCTTGTTTGGGGTTTATGCAAGGCTGTGGCTAGCACAGGAAAGCGCTCAAGTTGTCTCAGTTTTAGCCGATAAGACCTAAGTAGGGGAAACTGGTCTATGCGCCGAAATATCCTATGGTTCTTGTTGGCATTTTTAGGCATCGGCCTATTTATGTCCTTTCAAAACTGTAGTTCCGGATTCCGCGCAAAAATGCTCGCTCCGGTGAACGCAGTCCAAGCCACGACCAATAATCCTCCGGGCGGTGGTTCGGGGGTGCTCGATTTAGCTCACTGGCATGGGGTCAATGTTGACACCGATATTTCCGACCAAGATTTGGATCGAATTCGTCGCCTGGGTTTTAATCTGATACGACTCAACATGAATAAACAGCCGTTGATGCACAAACAAGCGCCTTATGATTTTGATGAAGTCGCCATGGCCCGTATGAAGGCGATCATAGACTCTTGCCGTCTTCGCGGCATCAGTGTGGTCATGGATCCCCACACAACACCTGGGACCGAGAAAACCACCACCACTTTGAACAAAGACAAATTGTGGAGAGAGCCTTTTTTCCAAAATCTTCTGATCAAGCTATGGGACCGGCTATCCAGTGAATACGCCAATGAGCCCACGGTGATTGCCTATGATTTACTGAACGAGCCTTCGACCCCGGAGCAGGCCGTAGGCGGCCCACCGATTCTGTCGTGGAATGATCTTGCAGCTAAGCTGGTGAGACACGTTCGTGTTAACGATCCTAAGAAAATCATCATCGTGGAATCCTCAGCGGTGCATATTGATGGCGTACAACTGGACCGGATTGACTCTGTTCCGTATCTGAAAATTCCAAAAGATGACAACCTTCTGTTGAGTGTTCACATGTATGCGCCTCATCAGTTCACCAATCAGGGATTACGTGACTTTCCAACTGGGATCAAGTATCCCGGCTTGATTGGCGGGCAGCCCTGGGATCGCTCGGCCCTTCGGGAGAAACTCAATACCGTCAAAAGTTTTGCGGACCAAAATCATCTCGGAGTCTTCATCGGAGAATTCAGTGTTTCCCGATGCAGTGATCCAGTGAGCGCAGACCAATACCTCACCGACCTGTTGGATATTTTTAGTGGCAACGAATGGGCTTGGGCTTATCTTTCCTACAGCTCAAAAAATGTTTGGTGGTCGCTGGAAGAGCCAGTGAGTGAGCCCTGTGGCATGAGCGATGCAGGAGCGCCTTCGCGGGAAGAGATCCTCTCCAAATTTCTCGAAAAACAATAGCTAATGTGGAGTTTCTTCAACTATGTTCTTCAGCCTCCAATTGCGAGGGACCTTGTCCTATAACAGACGTGTTCCAGACCATCTTAGGAAAGGTACGTCTATGAACCAACCAGAACACATGTTGAACTTAAGAGAAGCGATTCAGGCTTTTACCAGCCGGGGCTACACCGAAGATTTCAATTTTGAATTTGATCACTTCTCGACGGGGTCCCGGGAAATCCATCTTTATCCCAAAGATTTTGTCTTTGACGAAATTGTTCGTATCGAAAACGCTTCGGATCCGGACAACCAGGATATTCTCTATGCGATTTCATCCCCGTCGAAAAAGCTCAAAGGCCTCTATGTCGAGTCCTACGGACTCAACAGCCACGAAATGGCCCCGACCATCATTGCCAAAATTCGCGAACTTCACGAGCGGCAACGCGTGACAATCACGCCTCCTGTGCTTGACTAAAATGCCAACAGTCGGGAAATTAGACGCCGCTAGAGTCAGGAGAGTGACATGAAATGGCAACAAGCCGACAAAGATGATTGGTATCGACAGCAAAAAATAAAGCGCTCCTACCAAGATGAAGTGGTCAGTAAAATTCACCATTTAAAAAACAGTTTTGAAATACTTCAGTACGGCGCACTGTCGCTGGATCGGGCACGATATCCGCTGTTTTTGATACGGTCGAAAAACTTCACTTCGACAAAAAAAACAATCCTGATCACCGGTGGAGTTCACGGCTATGAGACCAGCGGCGTTCATGGGGCCTTGGGCTTCCTTCAAAAAGCTGCCGCGAACTATGAATCCTTGTTCAACTTTCTCTGTGCACCGTGCATTAGTCCTTGGGCTTACGAGACCATCAATCGCTGGAATGCAAAAGCCATTGATCCCAATCGTTCGTTTTACAAAGGCAGTCCCTCCGAAGAGTGCGAGTTTTTTTTGACCGCCACAGTTGATATTCGGCCATTCGTTCATTTCGACCTGCATGAGACCACGGACACCGACAACACCATATTTAGACCCGCTCTGGAGGCCAGAGACGGCATAGTCCAGAAGTTCTCGCCCATTCCGGATGGCTTTTACGTCGTGGGCGATCAGGAAAATCCTCAAAAAGATTTTCAAAAAGCCATTGTCGATGCCGTCCGTAAGGTCACTCATATCGCACCTGCTGATGAACACGGCCAGATCATTGGCGATCCGATTGAGCAAGAAGGAGTTATCAATTATCCCCTCAAGAAATTGTTTCTGTGTGCTGGCGCCTTTGACTCGGAATATAGCTCTACGACGGAAGTGTATCCAGACAGTCCAAAGGTGACGCCACAGATTTGTATTGATGCCCAGATTGCAGCCATTCGGGGTGGCTTGGATTACTTTCGACGGTAGATCTTAGCTAGTGTATCCATGAGCAACTGCCGCTGAACTGGCTTGGGCAAATAAGCCGTAAATCCTGCCGCAAGAGTTTGCGCCCTATGTTCTTTCATCGCGTGAGCGGTCAAGGCAATCACAGGCTTGGTGTAGTTCTTTGTACGCATGATTTTAATAGCCTCTAGTCCATCCATTCGCGGCATCTGAATATCCATTAAAACGGCGTCATATTCTTTTAAGAAAATCTTTTCGAGGCCTTCGATTCCATCGGAGGCGATGTCCACTTCGGCACCCACACGAGAAAGAAGAATCTGAATTAGATTTTGGTTATCTACGGAATCTTCAATCACGAGGACCTTCATCCCGAGAAGCATTTGTGACTCACTTTCGTGGGACACATAAGTCTCTGCCTTGGGCCCAGGTAGCTCTGTTGCAGAGGGGATATCGACGCTCACGGATGCCACAAAGGTGCTGCCCTGTCCGGGAGCACTGGATTCTAGGATGCAGTCGCCGCCCATAGATTGACAAAGGTTGCGAGTCAGAACCAGTCCCAATCCGGTCCCGCCAAACTTTCGGTTGGTGGCGGCGTCGGCCTGGGTGAACGGTTGAAAGAGTTTGGCCGCCTGTTCGGGCGAGATGCCTCTGCCAGTGTCCTGAACGTCAAATATCAACTGCTTATCGATGAAAGAGACCGAAGCCTTCACCTCACCCTTTTCGGTGAACTTGATCGCGTTTCCGACGACATTGAATAAAATCTGGCGAAGACGGGTGGGATCAGAGATGACAGTTTCAGGGATAGGGGTTTTTGCCCTAAGCTCGAAGCGGATGCTATTTTCGCGGGCTTTCAAGCCGAGCAGGGATCCCATGTCGCTCAGTAACTCGGGCAGCGAGAAACTAATATGTTCAATGTCCAGGCGTCCGGCTTCAACTTTTGAGAGATCCAAGATATCGTCAATAATTCTTAAAAGCTGCGAAGAATTTCTTTGGATGATATCGAGGTAGCGATCGATCTCCTCTCGCGGAGAGTCTTTTTTCGCAATAAGATCTGCAAAACCAATAATGGCCCCCAAGGGCGACCTAATTTCGTGGCTCATGTTTGCAAGAAAAGTACTTTTGGTGATGCTGGCATTTTCGGCCGCCTGTTTAGCCTCGAGAAGCTCTTTCGTCCGTTCTTGCACGGTTTTTTCCAGAGACGCATAACTGGATTTTAAATTTTCTTCGGCTTCTCTCTGTGGGGTCAGGTCCTTTGTGACTTTGGTGAAGCCCACCAGCTGACCTTTCGAGTCACGGATCGCAGAGATAATTACATTCGCCCAAAAGAAGGTTCCATCTTTTTTCACGCGCCAGCCAGTGTCTTCGAGGCGGCCCTCAGAGGCAGCGATTTCCAGCTCACGTTCGGGCTTTTTATTAATGCGGTCTACGGCGGGATAAAAAATGCGAAAATGTTGGCCAATGATCTCTTCGGCTTTGTAGAGCTTGGTTTTCCGTGCGCCTTCGCTCCAGGTGCTGATGTAACCGTCAGGATTTAGCATGAAGATCGCATAATCCTTCACACTTTGAATCATCAAACGCTGACGCTCTTCACTGCTTCTTAAGCTTTCATCGGCAATTCTTCGCTCTGTGAGATCCCGGATGACCATGGTGAACCCGAGATGAATTCCGGAGCGATCGCTCAGCTTGGTGACGGCCACGCTGGCCCAAAAGCGGGAGCCATCTTTCCTAACCCGCCAGCCTTCCTCTTCATAACGTCCGGCCTCTGTGGCGATGCGAAGTTCGTGATCAGGATGGTGACTTTCGATATTCTCTGGCGGGTAAAATACTGAAAAATGTTTTCCAATAATTTCACTGGCCTCATAGCCCTTCAATCTTCGTGCGCCAGAATTCCAAGTCATGACTTGCCCGGCGATATCGATGGCGTAGATGGCATAGTCCAAGACCGAATCCACCAGCAGCCGAAAAATCTCTGCATTATCGGTGTGCTGGCCTCCGGCGGTTTCGCTGCGCAAGTAATCAGTAATTGTATTGCGAGGCTCATTTGTTGAGGACTTAGGGAGGTTGGAAATACGGGCTCCTTTATAAGCTGGTGGGTTTATAGCACGCTTTGGCACATTGTAGTGGGTTATCCTATGGGCGGCCCCGTCAGATCAGTCATAGTTATTACGGCTACTTACGCCCAGAGACTCACTTTCTTTAGTTAATATTCTTAAATGATCCAGTAAAATAGCCAATGGGTGCGTTGCCGCCTTTGCCAGCAGAAAGTAATTTTATAGGTAGGAGAAAAAATGGAAAATGAATTTTGGATCAATTTGTCATCAAAGGATTTAAAAAAGGCGAAAGAGTTTTTTGTTCAACTGGGCTTTACTATGAACGACCGGCATTCAGCGCCTCACATGGTCAGCATGTTCATTGGCAATAAGAAGGTGGTTCTGAATCTTTTTGCGGAAAACCTATTTCAGGGTTTCATCGGCGGCCAGGCGATCACCATGACTGGTCAATCCAATGAAGTTCTGTTCTCTATCGGAGCGGGATCTCCTGCGGAAGTAGACACCATTGCGAAAAAGGCGGTGGAGGCGGGTGGAATACTTTACGGAAAGCCGGGATACAAAGATGGCTGGATGTATGGCTGTGGATTCTCTGACCTTGATGGCCATCGCTGGAATGTTTTATTCATGGACATGAGCAAAATGCCGTCATAATCCCAGTCGCGCGTCGAGAGTGATCGAAGCTTTTAGTACTTTTGAAATCGGACATCCGACCTTTGCTTTGTTGGCCAATTCTTGAAATTTGGATGGATCGATGCCGGGTACATTCCCACGCAACGTGAGCAGTATCTCGGTGATTTCAAAACCGTCGCCTTTTTTCTCGAGCGTGACGTCAGCCGTGGTCTCTAAGCGCTCGGCTGTGAAACCGGCTTCACCAAGAATTAGAGACAAAGCCATAGTGAAACAGCTTGCGTGTGTGGCTCCAAGAAGTTCCTCTGGGTTGGTGCCCGCAGTGTTGCCGAAGCGAGTGTTGAATCCATATGGGATGGCATTGAGAGCCCCACTTTGTGTAGAAACAGTTCCGCCCCCTTCTTTCAGTGAGCCTTGCCAAGCTGCCGATCCCTCTTTTTGAATTTTCATCACTTCTCCTTTGCCAGGTCCACAATTGCCTCATAAACTGAGATATGGGTCGTATTTCCACACCAAACAGAGCAATAGCACATCCAATTCAAGGGAAATGCAACAACCTTTCCAAGTACGAATTTTGCTAGTCTATGGCCACTAGGAATCCCTGCAGAAACTGGAGATATGGCTTAAATGAATGAAAATGATTTCGAAGGCTCGCTAGTCTTAGAAAAATTAGCTGAAATAAATAAAGTGGATGAATTTTTTGCGGCTATTGACTCCGATGACTTTCACAAAGCCCGGATGCTAATGAAGCGGGCTCGCGTGGACACAGACACGATCGCCATGGTTCTAGAAAAAATGGGCGACGGCGATGGAAGCTAAGTCAGCAAGGCTCAAGTTCATATTATCCGTTATGATTTTCATGGTGTTGGCGGGGCTTTGCCATCAGATTATCTCGAACTCTGTCGAGAACCAGCAGAACAAGCAAGATTCGGCAGAGGTGAATCATATCAAATATGGACTTTTCAGTCTTAACAAATGGAAAGAACAGCTATCAGGGATTATCGCGGATGAAATTAATCATTTGAACTTGATCCATGCCAATGAGCTACAGCTGAAGAAGCATGTAGAGGCTCAGCTGGGCGGACTCATTGATCAGGTCGACAAGAAAATCAGAGAAAAAAATAAAGGTTCAGCTAAAGGTTGGGTGAAACAGTCGTTCATCGATGCCTTTGTCGACATTAAGGACATCAAGGATGGTATTCCAGAGTATGCAGATGCCATTATCGCCGAGCTATCCAAGGCACAAACAGAGCGTCAGCTGAAAAGCATCGTAAAAAAACGAATCGACGACTATCTTGATAAAACGTTCGAGGTTCAAGACACTTCTAAGCTGGATCATATTCTACAGGAGACGAAGACACCGGACATTGAAAGCGCCAGGAGTAAGCTTAGCCAAGAGATTGCTGAAAGACAGAGAGTTCTGTTTTTAGAAACGGGCCTGCTGATCTCACTTTCAATGATTCTGTTCATCATGGCGGGATTGGGCAGGAAAGCATTGTCTGGTCCACAATATGTCGTTCTTTTGATGACCTTGGTGCTGTTGCTATTGGCAGGGGTCACCACACCCATGATCGACATGGAGGTAAAAATTTCGGAATTACGATTAATGTTGATGGGTCATCCAGTCAGTTTTGTGAATCAGGTTTTGTATTTTCAGACCAAGAGTGTTTTGGATGTGTTCTGGATAATGATCACCAATGAGGCCCTGCAGATGAAAGTCGTTGGCTTGCTGATGATCACTTTTAGTATCATTTTCCCCTTGTCAAAAATGCTTTCATCGCTGTTCTATTATTACAATTTTAGAACCGCACGAACCAGTCGTTGGGTGCATTTCTTCGTGTTTAAATCTGGAAAGTGGTCTATGGCGGACGTGCTGGTCGTGGTGATATTTATGGCCTATATCGGGTTCAATGGAATCATCACCAGTCAGTTTGGCCACCTCAACACGGCCGATCAAGAGGTCGTTATCTTAACTACGAACGGAACTTCGCTACAGCCTGGCTTTTATATTTTTCTAACCTATGCGATGTTAGCCATGTTTCTACCCGGTCTTTTGACTAAAGGGTCACAGCCCTCTCCAGCGTGAGATCAGACTGGCACGGTGTCTTTTTTTGCTGAACTTCTTTCCCCAAGAGGTGGCCTTTGGCAAAATGGAATACAGAAAAGGTTGGGTCATCCATCGTGGCAGAAATCTTTTCAGCAGATAAAAAAATTCGGAATCAATAGCTCCGGGCACCCACAGCGGAGGATTCTGGGTACGAATGACATTCAAGGTGAGGCCCGCGATGGATTCTGGCGTGGCCAAACCCCAGCGCATCAGACGGCTGATCAGCGGAATGATATTGGTGTACAAATCAGAGTAAGGTCGGTCAAATCTCATGGATAGTTCGGAACGCACAGACAGTTTGGTGTTTTCAAAAGATCGGGAACGCACGAAGCCCGGCTGAATCACGCTGATGTTGATTCCAAAGGGTTTGACCTCATACCAAAGTGCTTCGCTGGCTGCTTCTAGGGCGGATTTCGAGGCACTGTAAGAAGCCATGGTCGGCATCGCTAAGATCCCACTCACTGAAGAGACATTGATGATTTTTCCTCGGCCCCGGTGTCGCATGTGTGGCAGACAGTGTTTAATCAAGCTCATCGGGCCGTGATAATTGGTTTGCAGTTGAATCTTTTCGTCTTCGTAAGACATTTCCTCTAAGACCGATCGGTAACAGATTCCGGCATTGTTCACCAAGATATCCACCCCACCCCACGTGGACGTGAGCTCTTGAAGCAGGTGTTTTCTGTCTTCTTCATCGGCGACGTCCAGTGCGCGAATGATGAATCGCTCGTCCTCAGCGAATTGCTGGCGAAGAACTCCGATGCTTTTCTCTCTGGCGGTGACGATCACGCGATAGTCTCTACACTTGTAAAGCAACTTGGCCAAGGCCAAGCCGATCCCGGAAGAGCAACCGGTCACCAGAATCGTGGGCCGATACTCTTGGGGTGTGCGTTTGATTTTCCAAAAATAAATCCACTTATACATAGATTCCTTATCAAGATGCCGATTTTAGTTCTCTGGCCAATTCTTTCATACTGGTTAGGATGATGTTTTCCAGTTTTTTAATATGGCTGGTATAGCGGAATTGTCGGTTCATTTTCTTGCATTGAGTTTCTAGCTCTAGGCAAATTTCATAGCCCGCGGTGATTCCCAGGTTCGCGCAAGTGGTCTTAATCTTATGCGCGACTTTCCCGGCTTGAAGATATTCGCCGGCAACGAGGTGCTGTCGTAGGTTTTCAACAAAGGCTGGCGAGTCTCTTTTAAAAAGCTGGGTCAGAGCGGATATGATTTCTTCGCCCGTTTCGAGCTCTAGTTCTCGTAGATGGGCGATCCTTTTTTTATCTAGGATCATAAAGGCTCCTTTCGTGGACCTTATGCTACTTACAGTATAACATAATAAACAGGCAGTGACCTCTAGGAAGCTTTCTGCCTCGAATTGAAAGGGGACAAATGCTGAATCAAAAGAGACGGCTTCAGCGGCTTCTGTAAAACTTGTGTGCATCCCGCTTTGATACAGGCATTCAGATCTTCTCGCGATGTCAGAGCCGTGAGCGCAAAAATGGGTTTTTGATAATTCTTGGCACGCAACTGAGCGGTCGCAGAATACCCATCCAACACAGGCATCTGCATATCCATTAAAATTAGGTCAAAGTCCTCCGCCAGAGCTTTACGAACTCCTTCAAGGCCGTTCACCGCCTGGCTTACAAGGGCGCCATTTTTCCTTAGAATTAAACCAAACAAGTATTGATTGTCGGCGGCATCATCGACCACCAAAATTTTTAAACCCGCCAATGGGAGCCCCTGTGGCAGAGCAGCGTCTAAAGTGCTTCGTACCGGCCTGGAAGAAACCGTCGGGACTTCTACGGCAATAGCGATTTTAAATTCGCTGCCAATGCCCAGCCCACTATCATGGAGAGTCACATCGCCTCCCATGAGCTGCGCCAGGTTCCGTGAAAGCGCCAACCCCAGTCCGGTGCCCCCGTGGGTTTTACGGATCGAATTATCCACTTGTGAAAATATCTTGAAAAGTCGACTTCTGTTTTCAGGGGCAATTCCTTTTCCCGTATCCCGAACTACAAATTCAAGCCGTGAGCCCTGCAGTTCATAGCTGACATTGATTTCTCCTTTGTCAGTGAACTTAATAGCGTTGCCGATGATGTTCAGAAGAATTTGGCGCAACCTTGCTGGATCGGTGGTTATAAACTCTGGAATATTTTTGGCGGGTTTCATGCGAAGACGAATGCCTTTGTCCTCACACCTTAGGCTCATGAGATTTTTCAAATCGCCCATTAGCTTGGAAAGCGAAAAGTTCTCTGGGCGAATCTCGATTTTTCCGGCCTCCACCTTTGAGATATCAAGAATATCGTTGATGATCGATACCACGGTATCACCGGTTCTGCCGATGATTTCGAGGTACTCCATCTTTTCGGACTCAGTCAGATCTGGGCTTTTAAGAAGTTCGATAAACCCAAGAATGGCGCCCATCGGGGTTCGAATCTCGTGGCTCATGTTGGCCAGAAATAAACTTTTCACCTGACTGGCCTCTTCGGCGTGAAGACGCTCGTCCTTCATGAGGTTTAGACTAGCGGACATTTTGTTGATCGCACCGGCCAGCTGACCCAATTCATCTTGAGAGTTCACAGCGATGACTTTAGTAAAATCTCCGCTGCCGACCTGGTTGGCGGCAGCATTGATTTCTCGCAGCTCCCGGGTCAGTACGCGACTGAAGCGGAATGTCAGCAAAAGCCCGGTGCTCTCGACCATAAGAACGGCAATCAGCAGTGCCAGCAGCAAGCGGTGTTCGATCCAGCGGGAGGCTTCACCCAAGGTGCTGGAAAATTCGTCTTCAAGAATGGTGGCCTCGTCGTTGATCTTCGAGATTTTCTTCAGCAGTTGGGCCTGGTGAGGAAGCGACCTTCTTCGCGGAGTATTTTGTACTTCTGCATGGACCTCTCTTCCGACGGCCAGCATTTCGTCGGCCACAGTGTCGGCTTTCCCCCAAACTGTGATGGCTTTGGCGAGATAACTCACGCGGTAAAATCGTCGCATCAGTCGAATCATAGGAGGAATATCGTCGATGTTATTTTTCCCTTTTAAGAAGCCCTCGGTGACTGCGGGCTCTGACACCACAGGCTTCATCAGCTCTACCCTGGCCTGGTGATCCCCCATTGGTACGCTCATGTCTTTGAGAAAATGATGGTAGTCCTTTTCATCCCTGGAATTCAGATAAATTTGAATTTCTAGAACCGCGTTTTTCTGTGCTTTGGACCATAGGCCTTCCCCGCCGACAAAGGCGCGAACGGCGGAAAGAATGTCCATGGCAAACATCAGGGTGAAGAGCTCTACCATAATCAGAACCGCCATGGTTCCCACCACAGTATAGAGTTTGGTAGAGACTGACAGATCCTTCCAGTATCGATAGAACCGCATGCTGAAATTATCTCACATAATATTTGAGGCCGGTCGAAGGTTGATAAAACTTAATAGTTTTTATCTCAATTTGAGAGATTGCCGAATATCGTCGAACTTTTATCATACGGGGAAAAACGACTCTTACGGGAACAAAATCCGCTTTGTCGCGCAGGGGGCCTCTTTGTTTCCGACCTGGCTGCTGGCCGCACTCTTGCTAGTCTGTGGATAGAATAACAAAACAACTCTCAAAGGAGATCACAATGATCATCGATGCTACGAAGAATTCAGATTCTGAGCGCGGCAGCAAATCTGAAGTTATGGCCAAGTCAGATAAAACTCAGCGCTCGGGCAAGAAATTGTCACAAGGTAATAGAAGCGACGCAAAATCTCAGAGCAAAAAGAAATAGAGAAAGGAATAATTATGAAGAGCAGCACTAGCAACCAAATCGAAGGAAAGTGGCTTGAAATTAAAGGAGACATCCAAAAAGCGTGGGGAAAACTCACGGACAATGAATTGGATCAGACCAAAGGTGACGCCAAAGCTATTGGCGGATTACTCCAGCAGAAATATGGCAAAACTGTGGATGGCTATGACGAAAAATTATCAGAAATTTTCAATCGTTTTGATGCTAAGAAGGACCGGTCCGTAGACCGAGTCAAAACAGCATTGAAAAATTAGGAATTCACAAAGGGGGACCAGTGGGACTTGTCGCGTTCGTAATTATTGGAATCATCGTCGGAGGGCTGGCGGGAAACATCGTCAATGGTCATGGTTTCGGTGGCGTCAGTGATTTGTTCGTTGGAGTCCTCGGTTCTCTTTTGGGCGGGTTTATTTTCGACATTTTGGGAATTCCTACTTATGGCTTTTTAAGCTCCGCCCTAACCTCCGTGGTTGGGGCAGTGCTCTTTCTGAGCATGATTGGCTACTTCCGGGATATGGGAAGAGGTAAGGATCAGCTGATTCGATAGCGCAAGTTAGCTATCAGAATTTCGTGATGCATTTGAAAAAACTTCAGATATTATCTAGTCAACGAAAGGTTCATATCATGTTGACTAGTGTTTTAATTGCGATCGGTGTCCTTGTCGGAATTTTTCTAATATTTATTGCTCGGCAGTCTTCGGCGATGAAAATCTCTAGAGAGCTTTTGGTCAAAGCTAAGCCAGAAACTATATTTCCTTACATCAATAATTCTAAAAAAACGGACGAATGGATGCCGTGGAGGGACTCGGACCCAGGAGCAAAGATGAATTACTCTGGTCCTGAGGAGGGCGTTGGGTCCATGTCCAAATGGGATAGCCCAGGAAAAATGGGCGCGGGTCAGGCAGTGATTGTCGAGAGTACTCCACAGCGGGTGGTTAAAACACAATTGACTTACACCCGGCCCATGCAGATGTCCCAATTGGCCGAAATTTCCTTAACACCTCAAGACGGTGGAACATTGGTGCGCTGGTCAGTGACCGGAAAAAATAATTTTGTCGGCCGGATATTTTGTTTCTTCATGAACATGGACAAAATGGTGGGCGGTGAATTTGAAAAGGGCCTGGCCAAGCTCAAAGCTTTGGTTGAGGTCAAATAGCGATGTCGTATTGTGACGTGGTCGAAACCCTCACCGGGGATCGAAAAGCTTTACATAAAATCTATCATGATTTGCACTATGGATTTCCCATTCATGATGACAACGAGCTTTTCGGTCGACTGGTTTTAGAGATCAATCAGGCCGGCCTCAGCTGGGAGACCATTCTTAAGAAACAAAAGGCCTTTCGCAAGGCCTACAGTCAGTTCAATATCAAAAAGGTGGCGACTTACACCGCGGCTGATCGAAAAAGATTGTTGAAAGATGCTGGAATTATTCGCAATCGCTTGAAGGTCAACGCCGCTATCGAAAATGCTAAGGCCATTTTGCAATTGCAAAAGGAATTCGGATCTTTCGAAAAATGGCTGGAATCCCATCATCCCAAGAGCAAAGGGGAATGGGTGGAAATTTTTAAAACTAAGTTCAAGTTCACCGGCGGTGAAATCGTGAATGAGTTTTTAATGAGCACGGGCTATTTGCCCAATGCCCACTCGAAAAAGTGTCCAATCTTCAAGAAGATCTTGAAAACCAAACCCATGTGGTTGAAGGGCTCTGATGTTTGAAAAACTTTTTTACTTTGATGTTCCAGCTCTGAGCCTGATCATTCGTGCGGTGGTGGTTTACCTTTCCGTACTGATCTTGCTTAGAATATCTGGAAAGCGGCAAATGGGACAAATGGGTGTCACAGAATTTGTCGCCATTTTATTGATCAGCAACGCCGTCCAGAACTCCATGAATGGCGGGGATAATTCCCTGACAGGCGGATTGCTGCTAGCCGTAGTTCTGATTGCTATGAGTGCGGCGATTTCATTTTTGACTTATCGCAGTCGGATATTTTCATCCCTCTTCGAGGGAGTTCCCACACTTTTAGTTCACAAGGGTAAAATCATCGCCAAACATTTGGCGCGCGAGCGGCTTCGGGAAAGCGATCTGAAAACGTTGTTGCGCAAGCAAGGGGTGCACGATCTGAGCGATGTCGAAACCGCCGTGCTCGAGGCCGATGGAACTTTCAGCATCACCCGGAAGTCTGAAGGCCCCGCTTCCTATCTGTAGGTCTCTGTGAATGCCAAATCTGTTAAAATTTCGCGAATCCTTCATGCGGGCTATGTTTTTGACTGCGCGGGTGTCCAGATCGCCTTTGATCCCATCTTCGAAAATCCTTTCAGTCAAAATTGTTACGCATTTCCGAATGTGGCTTTTGACCACGATGAAGTTAGAAGCCTGCGCTGGTCGGCGATATTTATTTCGCATTTCCACGATGATCACTGTTCTTTTGATAGTTTAAATTTTCTTGATCGAAATATTCCGATCTACGCCTATTGCCAGTTCCCAGAGCTTTTTTCTTGGCTTAAGGAACTTGGCTTCGTCAACGTGCACTCGCTGAAGATCGACCAGTCTGTCCATGTGCAATCGTTTGAAATCATTCCGCGGCGGGCGCTGGATGTGGATGTTGATTCGATGTTTCAGATCAAGGTGGCGGGCCTTAACCTACTCAATGTCGTTGATTCATGGATGGATCCGGAAACGCTGCAGGAGCTCTCCCAGTTTTCACCTTGGGATATGGTGCTGTGGCCATTTCAAACTCTGCGAGAGATCGAGGTCATCGCTCCGTCAAGAGCCACCGCGAGTGATGGTCTGCTGCCAACAGAGTGGACCCAGCAGTTGCAAGTGCTAAATCCCAGGTACCTGGTTCCTAGCTCTTGCCAATTTATTCATGAAAGCTGGTCTTGGTATAATCAGGCGCTGTTCCCAATTTCCTACCGGCAGTTCGAAGGCGAGATCGCCAAGATACTTCCCCGCTCCCAAGTTGTGCGCATGAATCCTGGCGTGACGGTGGAACTGGATAAGTCTTCGATGGCAGAGTCCGACTCTCTGTCGTGGGTGCGACCGCTGGGCAATCAGGATGTGGACTATGATTACCAGAGTGGAGCCATGTACGCCTCGACCGCGGAAGTATCTAGAAATCTGGGCGCACTCAGCAAAGTGCAGAGCGAAGAAGTCTTCGCCCACTGCCGTTCCGGTCTTATTCAAAAATTCAAGTCCCTGGAAATTTCTGACGATCCTTACTTCAAAAAAAAGATTTTTTGGAGATTATCCATTTTCGACCACACTGGTGAGGCCCGACATTTTCACTACCATATCGAAGGCCAGTCCATGGTTCCGGTTGGCGAAAATGATGGCGTGTTGTCTTGGACCACTGAGGTGCCGCTTTCGAAATTTTATTCAGCCCTGAATGCGGGAGAGTCCCTGACCTCCATGTATTTGAGAGTCAACGATGCAGTTTTTACGCCTGATATCGAAAAAGAAATTCATTCCGTTGATATCAGTGAGGACCCCTTGATACGCTGTCTATTCACCGGAGTTTTTGGTGCTTACCAACTGGCGCAACTGAAACGTTTAAAGGATCTATGATTCCCATCTCTGATTTCACGAAAAAGGTGATGAAGCAAATTCGCCAGATCCCCGCTGGCAAAATTGCCACCTACAAGCAGATTGCAGAGTTGGCCGGAAAGCCTCAGGGCTCTCGAGGTGTTGCGTGGATTCTACATTCATGTTCGACGACGTATAAACTGCCTTGGCACCGAGTGATCAACTCTCAAGGAAAAATTTCTTTTGATCCCAAATCTTCTAATTTTCGTCTGCAAAGAAAACGCCTAGAAAAAGAAGGTGTGCGCTTCAGCGATGATGGCCGAGTGAATTTGAGCCTTTATCGATGGAAAAAACATCCACCTCCTTCAAAAATCCCTGCCGGAAAACCGCAAATATTCCGTCGCTAATCCGTAAATATCCTTTGAAGTTTCGGGCAAATACTCTATCGTGAATGAAACGATTCACCACGGGGGTTCTTATGGAATTTTCATTCATTATTATTTTGGTGGCTTTGATCCAATACCAGGCCTTTGGATTGCGCACAGGCATAGCCCGCGGAAAATACGCAGTTCCGCCTCCCAAATGCACTGTCAACGACACCTGGGAGCGCATATTTCGCGTGCATCAAAACACCATGGAGCAGCTAGTGGTTTTTGTCCCAGCACAGCTCTTATTTTCCTATTACGTCAGCGCTAGATGGGCCATTCTTCCGGGCGTTGCTTTTTTAATCGCACGGCAAACGTATTCTCACATGTATCTTAAGAATCCAATGAAGCGCGGATTTGCTTTCACCTTTATGATCAATGCTGTTCTTGTGATTGGCAGTTTGATCGGCGTAATTGTGTCAGTGGTGAAAGCGGCATAATTGGGTTCCGGATTCAGTCCTGGGATCCGGCCACCTGTGCAGCTGACTTAAACGACACGAAAAGCATAATTAGAACACCCGCCACAACGGCCATATCGGCGACATTGAAAATTCCAGTGCGCAGCCAGCCGACCCCGACATTCAGGAAGTCAGTGACAGAGCCTCGAAACGCGCGATCGATCAGATTTCCTGTACCGCCGGCCAAAATCAAAGTGATTGCGACAGTTTTCCAGGTGCTCTTAGATTCATCTTTGAACAAATACCAGGCGGCAACAAGAAGCAGCAGGGCCACAGAGAAAGTGAAGATGGCGAAACGCAGGCCTTCCGGCAAGTCAGCACCGATGCTCATGAACGCACCTGAGTTTTCCGCGTGTTGTAGGCGAATGGAGTCACCCAGATAACTGAGAGTATTCATGGCCAGCGTATCCCGGGCCAACACTTTGGTGACCTGATCGCAGCCGACGGTGGAAAACGAAATTGCACAGATCAAAAATAGCCGGTGAACTTTGAGAAAAATGTGTTGAGCCATGGCGGAATCTTAATTCATGGATTCAGATTTTGCAAAAAACTATCGCTCACTGATAGAGATGTGCGGCAGAGGGCTGCCGAAAAGCACTTAGCTTTTCGCTAACGGCCTGTAGACTCTGGCGCAGGGAATCAGTATTTTGTTCCAAGGCCTTCATCTTTGCGTTTTGGGCTTCCTTTTTTAGGAGCGTGGCCTCTTCGATCAGAGGCTGCAATTGCAGATCCAGTTCTGACAACTGCATGGTCAGTTTGGCGCGTTCTTCATTGGAAAGTACTTCACCTTCGGCTTTTTTCAGTGCGCCCATCTGTTGCCCAAGAACAT
>JABDFK010000026.1 GCA_013286585.1 Deltaproteobacteria bacterium | reverse complement strand
GCGGATTTGCGTGCCAACGTTCTAGAAGTGCATCACGACCGAGTGTCGCAGGGTTTGTTTTTGCGAGAGACTCGAATTGATTTCGTTCTAGAGACCTCCAATAAAGAACACATTCAGCAAATCCGCCAGGCGCTGGAAAAAGCGGGCGCTCGTATTCAGTGAATTTCCGATTTTCGAACGCATGTTGAAGCCAGTGATCGTCTGAATTTCATGGGTGCTGACCCTGAACGCTTGAATTTGAAGCGGGGTATTGTTTTGGCCTGTAGCAGTATGGTATTATTTCTTGCGAGTTTGGTATTTGAAGCTCTACGAACCGCAATGCCCAGGAAGGAGCGCTGATGTATTATTTAGGTTTGGCCATTGGTTTGTTGCCAATGATACCTATTTGCTATTGGTATCATTGGTATAGAAATCGCCTTCTTGACGAGCAGGAACGTGCGGCGAAGGGCGAGGCCCCAAAATAAATTAGCTCTGTTTCCCGTAGCCGCCACCACCGGCGGAAGCCACGCTGATTTTTTCTCCAATATGAACCACGGTTTCACCTTCTGAGCTATCCACCATTTCACGCGCCCCATTTTTTCTTTCGATGATAATTTCCGGCGGCGAACCATCTTGTGCGCCTTTAAGTCCTTTGGGCGGGCTCTTGCGATGTTGCATGAGCCAGCGAAGCTTCGCCTCTTGATGCACCAAATATTCTTTCGTCAGACCATCGCCGCCGCGGAACTGTCCTAGCCCGCCGCTGCCTTTTCGCAGGCTCACTTGCTGAATGCTCAATGGGAAAATGGATTCGATTTCTTGAATGGAGTTCCTCAACGAAATTCGCTGCCAAAAAGGCACGGCATCGGCGCCATGGGACGTGGGGGACGCGCCAATACCACCCGAAAGTGAATCAAAAAATCTTTGACCGCCAGAAAACTCCAAACTGATTTGCGTCGGTGTTTGGGCGCTGGCGCTGAATTTTTTTTGCGGTACGATTTCGCCCAGGGCTTGCAAGATAGCGCCAGCAACTTGGCTGGTACCTTCGGTCATGCCTTTGAAAGTCGGCGATGGATATTTAGCGTTAAGGAACGAGCCCAATGGGGTGGTCACGTGCAAAAGCGAAAAACTACCAGAGTTGAGAGGAATAGGTTTCTGTAAGAAGGCAGCCACCGCTCCAAAACAAGCGCCGAAGGTGGCTGAATCCGTTAGACACAATTTCTGCGAAGAAGAAGTTCCAGCAAAATCAAATAAGATGGATTCTGGATTGAGCTCTAGCCGCAGACGAATGAGCTCGCCTGACTCTAGGCGAGTTTCAATTTTCGTTTCACCGGTGGGTAGCTCATGAAGCAGCTGGGAAAAATAATTGCGACTGGATTTCAAGAAATCCTTGATGACCGAGCGATGACTGAACTGCGAATTTTTTTGCAAGAGGGTTTGAAAGCAATCGACCCGCTTCCAAATCAGTCCAAGGGTTGCTTTGAGTCGATCACCTAGGCCGGCGGGGCAAAGCGGATGGGCAGAGATGGCTTGCAAAATCATTTCGTTCAGCACTCGATTCTGGACGATGGGTGTCGGCGGAATGCGCAAGCCTTCTTCATCCAGGGTTTTTGACAACAGCAGTTGTGGTTGAAAGCCTGTGCGGATGGCCAAATAAAGATCCGGTATTTGCGCATGATTCAATAGCAAGGGGGTCACGATGGTGATCATGGAAAGCGTCGTCCCACCGCTGTAGGGATCGTTCAAAATCACCACGTCTCCCAATTGCATGGGAAAATATCTGGTCACGGTCAGAGCTGCGGCGCCGAGTGTTCCTACGTCCGCTAAGCTTTCGTATTTGATGTCCAAGAGTTCGCCCTCACCGGTGAGGCAAGCGGCGCTGTCAAAAGGGCTCAGCGTGTGCTGCAAAAATACTTTCAACAAATCGGGACGGAAGCTCAAACTCATGCGCGCCCACTTCGTTGGGCCAGCGACAAGCCGTCAATTTCCCGAGAGTACGGACAGAGCTCCCAGTAGACCTCGGCCCAACGTTTTTTCAAGTGGGGCAAAAGCATCGGGGCAAACACTCCTGTGCAAGTGACAGCACTTTTCGGATTTTCCCGCTCGAGCAGTAGGTTCAGGCCAATTTGGTCGATCATAAAACTTAAGAGTTCGTCGATCACCGTTTCCAGGCGGGTGTTTCCGGAGTGACGGGCATTTCTGAGCATGGCCTGAAGTGTGTCTTTGAACTTAGCGATGCCATTGGCTTGAATGAAAGGAAAAATCTCTGACATATTTTCGGCAGAATCGCCGCCGTGGAAAAGAGTTTGGTGCAAGTGCAGAAGATCAAACACCGTGGGCTTCAGTGCGCGCCCTAGTGCCATGGGACCCGGTTCAAAACCCAGCACGTCCGCAGAGAAATTCAATTGCTCGGACTCATCGACAAACAATGCGGAAGTTGGTTGCACCTTGAGGTCTTGAATGTCAGGAACGTCTCCGGACAGGGGCCCCCAGGGGCTCATCCATTGGGAGTTTTTTAAATGGGGCTTAAGAATGAACCAGCGCTCAAGACCCAGGACCAAAACTTGCGGACTGTCCTTGTAGAAATCGGAAAGGGCCCGGGCGGGACCAAACAGCGAAGAGGCAATACGGCTGTTGTCTTCGACAAACTGATGTGAATCGCCATCCAAAAATTCGATTTGATCGGCGCTCAAAAAACCTTCGCAGCCGGCGATGATCTCTGCACGAATTTCTTTGAAAGAGCCCGACAGTGAGGCGTTCAGCAGATTTTTTCTCCAGGTCAGAATCTCATCGGCGGCATTTTGGGTATCTGTGGAAAAAACTTCGAAGCCGGCATTTTGAAAGTACTGCCTGATTTTTTTTTGGTGGACCGAATTTTTTCCAGAGAATAAGAGATTCACGCAGACACGTTCGACCTGCATCAATTTCAATTTGGAAATGATGAAATCCAATTCGCTGACATCCACGGACTTTTCCACTTCGCCCAGATGGTTCACGCGCTCGGTGACTCCAAAGATCAGATCTTGGGAGGTCAAAGCTTCCGTGCGCTGTGGTTGTAATTCGAAATATTTATTTTGTAGATTCTGTCGAAGGAAGGCCCAGTTTTCGAAACCTCGGGTCACCACTTGTGCCACAGTTCCGCCCAGCTTCGTGCCCAAGATTTTTTCCAGCAGGCTAGAAGCGATAATGGCCTTTTCTGGTTTGTACTGGGGATGATCTGCCAAGAACCGGTGAATACCGCCGGCAATGGATTCGCTGGGAGTGTAGGCACGCCGATAAGCCAACGGTTGAACTGGGCGTACGGTGTCAATCAAGCAGCAATCTGCGAAAGACGGGCCAAGGCTGACTCCCAGTTGAATAGACATGGACAAAAGGTAATCGATAATGGATGTTGGATGCAAGCTATGAAGTTATCACCTGAAATTGCCACGCTGATTCCCTACAAGCCCGGGAAGCCCATTGCCGAAACTCAGCGGGAGTACGGGATTCAGCACGTCATAAAATTAGCTAGCAATGAAAACCCGTTAGGCACAAGTCCTAAGGTGGTTCAGTCCTTGCAAAAAGCGCTGACGCAGCAACACCGATATCCGGACCCATCTTTTTTTGAACTGCTAGAGGCTGTGGCGAAAAAATGGAACGTGTCAAAGTCCAGGCTATCTGTAGGCAATGGTTCCAATGAAATCATTGACTTATTGATCCGCATTTTTTGCGAGCCCGGGGATCAGATTTTGACCACGGACAAGGCGTTCGTGGCGTACGCTGTTTGTGCTCAGGCCGCGCGCGTGGGCAGAATTCACTCTCCGCTGGCACCTGGATACAAATTGGATCTTCAGGCGATGACGAAAATTCTGCTGGAAGATTCCCGCGCCGAGCGAGTTCGTCTGGTCTTTATTCCCAATCCCAACAATCCCACTGGAACTTATACGCCAGATTCCGAAGTGCAGAAATTTTTGCAGCAGTTTGGAAATGATCCCAATCGGCTCATTGTATTTGATGAAGCCTACACCGAGTATGTTCGGGCGAAAGACTATCAGTCCGCATTGTCCCACATGGACAAATATTCCAGCGTGGTGGTGATTCGCACATTGTCAAAGGCCTACGGCCTGGCCGGTTTACGAGTCGGAATTCTGGCGGCACAGCCAGAAGTGATCGACTACTACAACCGAGTAAGAAATCCGTTTAATGTCAACGACCTAGCTCAGGTGGCGGCAGTGGCGGCTCTGCAAGATGATGAGTTTATACGCAGATCAGTTGAGAATAATTCTCAAGGGTTGGATTATTTTTATTCGGAACTTAAGAAAATGCAGATTCCTTTTGTTGAGTCTCAGGCGAACTTTGTTATGTTTGACACCCTAAGAGAGGTGTCCAAGGTCAACGAAGCTCTGCTAAAGAGAGGCGTGATCTTGCGCCCAGTTTTGAACTACGGATTCAAAACTGAAATGCGAATGAGTGTCGGTCTTCCGGAAGAAAACCGCACCGCCATTCAGGCTTTGAAAGAAGTTTTTGCAGAGATTAAAGAGAGTTAGAAAATGGGACAAGTCGTAACAATAGATGGGCCGGCAGCTAGCGGAAAAACCTCCGTCAGCCGTGAATTGGCCAAGCGCTTAGGGTGGAGCTGGGTCTCTACCGGCGCCTTCTATCGCGGATTGGCCTACGTAGCGCATTCGACGGCCACGACTTTGCACGACGAAGAGGCCCTGGCCAAATTGGCCGTGGATAAGATGTGGCAGGTGAAAATGGCGCATGATCACACGCGCGTTTTTCTGAATGGCAAAGATGTCACCGATGAAATTTCTCAAGAGCATGTGGGCGGAATTGCCAGCCAGATCAGTCATTTTCCTAAAGTTCGTGCGGCGCTGTTGCAGGCGCAACGGGAATGCCAAAAGAATAGTTCCGGCTTGGTCGCCGAAGGCCGTGACTGTGGAACTGTGGTTTTTCCCGATGCTGCCGTCAAAATATATCTGACCGCACGCCAAGAGGATCGCGCCGAACGCAGAGCTAAAGATCTAGGGCTTTCCGTCGCAGAAACTGTTAAAGCGCAAGTGCAGCGGGATCAACAGGACTCTTCCCGAAAAGCCGCGCCGATGAAAGTGCCAGAGCACGCCTTAGTGGTCGATACGACGGAATTGGATTTCAAACAGGTGGTGGGGCTCATCGAAGACCATGTGAAGAGGATCATATGACCAAAGCAACTTTCCTTCAGCAGCTGAACTGGCGTTACGCGGCCAAAAAATTCGATTCGAGCAAAAAAATCAGCGCCGAAGATTGGAGTTTCTTGGAAGAGGTTCTGCGCCTGTCACCAAGTTCTTATGGATTACAGCCGTGGAAATTTTTTCTGATAGAAAATCCAGAAGTTCGCAAGCAATTGCTGACGGCGTCTTGGGGGCAATCACAAGTGGTCGACTGTTCTCATTTCGTTGTTTTCACCACTCTGAAAAAAATGGATGAAGCCTACGTCGACAAATATATCAAAAGCATCTCTGACATTCGCGGCGTGTCCATTTCTACGTTGGACGGTTTCAAAAAAAATATCGTGAACACGTGGGTGAACAAAGCCAAACCCGAAGAGCTACTGTCTTGGACGCGCAGACAAGTTTATATTCCAATGGGAAACTTGATGAATGCTGCCGCTATGATTGGTGTCGACACAACTCCCATGGAGGGTTTGCAGCCCGAAAAATACGATGAGATTTTAAAATTGCAGTCCAGTGAATTTGCGACCGTAGCCGCAGTCGCCTGCGGATATCGTCATCCCCAAGATCCTTTGATCCAGGCGAAAAAAGTCCGATTCGCTCGAAGCGAAATCATTCAAACCATATAAGTGCCCAGCCCTCTGTCCAGGAGAGGCAATATTGACTCAAGTAGCACCTCAGAAAGCTGCATACCTGCAGGTATGCAGCTTTCTGAGGTGGCAGGAAAGTCCCCCCGCCCTAAGCCCAGTTTCACTTTAGCACCACCTTTGGTCAGTAGCGTCGTACATCCATTTGATCATAAACTAATCAGGCAAAAACCATCTTCATGGAGGAAGAATGTCAAAACCACTCATTGGAAAAATCGTGCTCGCATTGTCGCTGGCACTGTCTTTGGTAGTTCTCTCGTCGATTTCGTTGGCAGATAGTGCCAAGGAATGGACAGTTCTAGTGTATTTGAACGGGCACAATAGTTTGGACTCTTTCAGTAAAATGAATATCGACGGAATGTCGCAGGTCGGATCGGATGCTAACGTGAACATCATTGTTCAGTGGGCCTCCATCGCCAACGGCAAAACGAAACGTCTTTATATCACTAAAGGGGGCTTTGACGTTGTCGAAGAGATGGCTCCTGCAGATATGGGTGACTATAATACGCTAGTGGATTTCGCCAAGTGGGCCGCTGCGAAATATCCGGCGAAAAAATACATGGTGGATGTTTGGAATCACGGAAGTGGTTGGCATCTGCAAGACATCAACGTCGGCTTCCATGTGAACGACATTTCTTATGATGATACCACTGGACATAAGATCACGACCGAACAGCTGGGAGTTGCCCTTGGACAGATCGCGCAAGCCACTGGCCAAAAAGTGGAGCTTTACGCCAGTGACGCCTGTTTGATGGCCATGGGTGAAGTGGCGGGCGAAATGACGAATTCAGTGAAATATTTCGGAGGCTCTCAAGAGACCGAGCCCGGCGAAGGTTGGCCTTATCAAACTTTCCTAGGACGCTTAGCTGCGAAACCCACCATGAACGGTGGCGATTTAGCAGTGGCACTATCTGAAGAGTACCAAAAATCTTACAGTGGTGGAGTTTACGGAAACAAAGAAGTCACTTTCTCTGCCTGGGACTTGTCGAAAATGGATCGCTTCTACGCAGCAGTAAGAGCCTTGGCGACAGAGCTCAAAGGTTTGGATGCAAATCAGCTGAAATCGGCGTTCACCGCCATCGATCAGACTCAAGCGTTTGCTCTGTACGACTATAAAGATTTGGCGGATTACACAAACAATCTGAAGGCTGCCAATGTGCGAGTCGGTGACCATGCTTTGGGTGAAGTGACTGCCAGCATGAAGGAACTTCTGTTGTCAGTGAACGTGACTGACACCTATGCTCGGGCTCATGGCATTAGTGTCTGGTTGCCTAGTTCCAAAGATGACCTTACAACGTACAGTGATCGTTACGCCAATCTGACTTTCAACAAACAGACCGGATGGCTGGATTTTTTGAAGCTCGCAGTTCAGTAACTGGATCGCATTGAATTTAAGTGGAAAGGGGGTGTCGAATGACGCCTCTTTTTTTTGACGGAAGGTTCTTCAGTTCGGAGTCCTCGGTCCTCCGTCCTCCGTCCTCAGGCCCGGACCTGGCAACAGTTGCCTGTACGGAGCCTGTGGACCGAGAACCGCGGACAGAGGACCAACGCCCGACTTTTTTAACACTCAAATTTACTAATTATTTTAATAAGTTATGCGGTCAGCGTAGCCTTGGCCGCGCCTGCGCCAAAATCTTTTTGACATTGCCCATAAGTCCCCTCTAAATAGTCGCTCATCTTGCTCTAAAACCGCAATATAACAAAACTTTTGCTCGAAATTAATCGGGCCAGAGACTGCGCCAGAGTAGGAAATGATCCCAGGAGGTCGTAATTGTATATGAGTAAAACCCTTAACAAAGCTCAGTCAGAAAAACAAAAAGTCCTAGCGTTCTTAGATCTGGCTGACAAAGATGTTCCACACAACCCAGGTACGCAGGTTGAAAAAGCCACTGAATTCCAAGCTATGTTCGAGCAATCGACGAAAGATCAGGATTTCAAAGTGGGCGATGTTGTCACAGGCAAAGTGGTCGAAGTCCAAAGTGATTACGTCCTTGTCGACATCAATTACAAATCCGAAGGCCTAATCTCTATCTCTGAATTCCGCATCGTGGACGGCGTCCGTGCAGTTAAGCCCGGAGACACTGTTGAAGTATTGATTGATCGCATTGAAAACGAAAACGGCATGGTCGGCCTCAGCAAAAATAAAGCTGATATGATGCGTGCTTGGAATGACATTTCTAAGGCAGCTGAAAACGAAGAAGTCATCGAAGGAACTGTGATCGCCAAAGTCAAAGGCGGCCTATCAGTGGATATCGGTGTGACGGCATTCTTGCCAGGATCACAAATTGATCTTCGTCCGGTCCGCAATATGGATGTTTACCTCGGTAAAGTCTATAAATTCAAAGTCATCAAATTTAACAAAAAACGTGGCAACATCGTACTTTCCCGCCGTGCTTTGCTTGAGCAAGAGCGCGAAAGCATGCGCACACAAACTCTGGATCAAATCAAAGAAGGCGCTACTGTTCGCGGTGCTGTTAAGAACATCACTGACTACGGTGCTTTCATTGACTTGGGCGGAATGGATGGGCTTCTGCACATCACTGACATGAGCTGGGGACGCATCAAGCATCCATCCGAAGTCATTGCAGTGGGTGATGAAATCGACGTTAAAGTTTTGAAATACGACAGCGAAAAAGACCGTGTGTCTTTGGGTCTGAAGCAATTGCAAGCAGATCCTTGGGATGCTGTGAAAGCACAATTCCCAGTGGGTGGCAAATTGCACGGCAAGATCGTTTCCTTGGCGGACTACGGTGCGTTCGTGGAACTTTCTGATGGCATCGAGGGCCTAATCCATGTCTCTGAAATGAGCTGGACTAAGCGAGTGAAGCATCCATCACAAGTTGTGAATGTCGGCGATGAAGTCGATGTTCAAGTTTTGGAAGTCGACACTGAAAATCGTCGCATCAGCCTTGGTATGAAACAACTTCAGCCAAACCCATGGGTGGAATTGAAAGAATCTTATGCTCCAGGAACAATCATTGAAGGCGAAGTGAAATCCATCACTGACTTCGGTGTGTTCGTTGGTGTTGAGGACGGAATTGATGGCCTAGTGCATATCTCTGACTTCTCTTGGACCAAACGCGTGAACCATCCTTCGGAAATGTTCCAAAAGGGAGCTAAAGTTCGAGCGGTTGTTCTGGGCGTTGATATCGACAATGAGCGGTTCAGCTTGGGCATCAAACAGCTCGAGGGCGATCCTTGGGCAAATATCGAAAGCAAATACGGCATCGGCACTCAGCACAATGTGAAAGTGACGAAAGTGGCTGATTTCGGTGTATTTGTTGAACTGGAAGCCGACATCGAAGGTTTGATCCACATTTCTGAAATCTCGACGGAGCGTATTAACAAGCCCGACGAGAGCTGCAAAGTGGGCGACGTGATGAAAGCCGAAGTTATTTCCATCGACAAAGATGCTCGTAAAATCGGTCTGTCAGCTAAACTTGTGAAACTTCGCGAGTCTAAGGCCGATGTCGATGATTATGTCAAAAAGGCCACTTCGACTTCGAAGGCGACTTTGGGCGACATTTTCGCTGAGCAATTAAAAGGTGCGACAAAAACTGATAAAACTTAATCGCGGGGGAGTAAGTACCTATAAGCAGCAATAAAGCTACTTGCACCTGTAGATAAATAAAGCAGAATGAAGGGGTCTGAATTTTCAGGCCCCTTTTGTTTTTTTGTCGGGAGAGTCCAACCGAAGGTTGGCAGAAAGATGTATGAAAAAAAATCCGTGGATGACCCTTTTGGTGCTGCTCTTTGTCTTTGGATCCTTGACGGCCTTTCTTGTCGGTAGCTCGGTCATCTCACTGTTTGGTGAATCGCCAGTTCGCATCACCGCGAAAAACTCCATTCTGCATTTGGAATTGGACGGCGTGATCATGGACGGCAAAAAATTTTTAAAGACACTTTTGAAATATCGAAAAAACGACAAAGTGAAGGCCATCGTGATTTCTGTAAATTCGCCTGGCGGAGTGGTGGGGCCTTCTCAGGAAATTTTTGAAGAGATCCGCCGCACCCGCGAAGAATTTAAAATACCGGTGGTGGTGCATTCGGCGGGCTTGATGGCCAGTGGCGCTTTTTACGCGGCGGTGGCCGCAGACAAAATCATCGTGGCACCAGGAACGATGATGGGCAGTATTGGTGTTATCATGGAGTTCGTGAATTTAGAAAAGCTCTACGATTGGGCCAAGGTCAAACGCTACACGATCAACACTGGAAAATTCAAAGACAGCGGCGCCGAATACCGAGCCATGCGTGATGACGAGCGCGCACTCTTTCAAACCATGATCAACGAAGTTTGGGAGCAATTCAAAGATGCCGTGGCCGAGGGACGCGGGCTCAAAAAAGAATTCGTGAATCAGTACGCCGATGGCCGCGTGTTCACCGGAGCCCAGGGCGTGAAGTTAGGATTTGCCGATGAACTGGGAACCCTAGAGGACGCTTACGATGTCGCGGCGGATTTGGCGAACCTGGATGACTACGAAATTTTTGAGGCTCCCAAACACAAAGCGGGGATCATGGATTTTCTGTCCCAAGCCGAGGATGAGGAATCCGAATCCAAGTCCTCGCTGGAGCGTGGAATTCAGGGCATGACCAATCGCCTGCTGCACACTCAGCTGTCCAATCGACCGCTGTATTTAATGCCCGGAGCGATGGAGTGAAGAAGAAAGCGGTGAAAAAGAAATCGGCTGGCGCTGGGAACAAATCGGCTGACGCCGGGAACAAATCGGCTGACGCCTCATTGCAGCTGAATGAAAAAATTTGGCCTTTGGAAAAAGATGTTTTATTTCGGCCGGATCGTTTCAAGTATGTGCGGAAAATTGTCCAGCCGAAGGGCTGCGTGTTTTGTGAGGCCGCAAAAAGTCCGATGAGTTTTGAAACACTCTGCGTGTACCAAACAAAGCACTCTATGGTGGTGCTCAATAAATTTCCTTATAACTCTGGACATATTTTGGTTTTACCCAAGCGGCACTGCGCGGATCCTTTGGATCTCAGCAACGAGGAGTACTTCGATCTTCATGATTTGCTGCGTGTGGCCCTGTTGGTCGTGCGTGAAGCTTATCAGCCCGGTGGCGTCAATATGGGATTGAATCTAGGGGCGGTGGCAGGAGCTGGAATTCCTGATCACATTCACTATCATCTCATTCCTAGATGGTCCGGGGATCTCAACTTCTTCCCACTGGTAGCAGAGACCAAGGTCGTGATCGAATCGCTTGAGATGAGCTTCGAGCGTCTGGTACAATGTTTTAACGATCTCAATGAGGAAAAATGAACCGATACAATGGGCCCGTTAAGCAGTTCCCGATGACTGTCACTGTGAAGTGGCTGATCATTTTGACCACGGGTTTCTGGGTGGTCTTTCAGCTCATTGGTGACAACCTGCTGAATCTGCATTTGACCTCGGCTTTGGAACTTCGCCCCACCAACGTCATTGAAAATTTTTATGTGTGGCAGGTGTTCACTTACATGTTTCTGCATCTTCCCAACAGTGTGATGCACATTCTTTTCAACATGCTGACTCTATGGATGGTCGGTTCAGAACTGGAAGAGCGCTGGGGTCGGCGCTTTTTTTTATTTTATTATATTTCTAGCGGAGTTGGTGCAGCACTTTTCTATTGCTTCGGTGTCGCGGTCTACACGGCGGTGACGGGCAATCGAATTCCGCTAACGGTTCCGGTGGTGGGTGCCTCTGGTGCTATTTTCGGATTGCTGTTGGCCTATGGAATTCTTTTCGGCGAGCGCACCATGTCCTTCATGATGCTGTTCCCTATGAAGGCCAAGGTTTTCGTCATGATTCTGGCCGGGGTAGAGATCGTCAGCCTGCTGGGTTCTGGCGTGACGGGTGGCGAAGTCGCCAATTTGGCTCATTTGGGTGGGTTTGCGTCTGGATATCTCACCTTGGTGGGCTATATGCGCTTCCAGCGCCTGCGTTGGGGCAATAAGGCCAAGAAAAAAACCGGCAATCTGCGCCTAGTGGTCGACAACGAAAATCAAGATTCAAAGCCGCCCAAATACTGGAATTGATGGATTTCTCGAAAAATTTGAGGTAATCCTATCGCTTCGTTAAAAAGCGGGAGGCTCCATGTCTTTGGATAAAGCGATGAAAAATTTGAAATTCGATTCTCGGATGCTGGAGTTCAATCTACGCACCGGCATAGTCACCAAAGAAGAAGTCAAAAAACACCTAGAGCAACTGCCTGATTGTGGCAGTAACTGCGAGAAATTGGATCTGGAAGAGGATCATGCTGCTAAGGATTCCAACGAACATCATTGATTAGGAAATGCAGTTTTCTGTTCTCGGCTCACGGCCCTCAGTTCACTGTTGCAGTTTAGGATCGATATTGTGCTATCCCAACTGCAACTGAGAACCGGGAACAGAGAACGGTGAACCGGAAACTGTTTCGTACTCAATCGGGCTTTTCAATAGCCGTCCAGTCCTCACGAATAATTCGAAATCCCTGTTCCTCTGAAAAATGCGCATGCAGCGTTTTTTCTCCGTAATCCGTGTGCAAATCTGATTCGTAGTTTTGAATGGTGCGAATCACCACTTGATCGCGATTGCGTAGAATCATCGGCGGTAGCAAGTCCACCTTGATAAACTTGTACATGCCCTTGAGTTTCTTTTTGTGGCGATACCATTGGTCGTGATTCATCTTCCCGCTGCGGAAGGTGGGATCGTAGAACTTGATGTACTCGTCGGCGTCGCTCTCTTGCCAAGTTTTGCGCCACTGTTCGAAGTTATCCAGGTATTTTTTTCGCTGCGCCAGATATTCGTCTTTATTTAAATACTCCACCTTTTCGGCGATCAGAATCGGCGTCTGTCCCAGGTGCACATATTTTTGCAGAGCTTTGATCACGTCATTGCGAACCACCACGCAGCCGTGGGAGCCTCGGGTCAGCGGCACTGAATCTGGAACGGAGTGCAGCCAGATGCCGGAACCACCTTTGGCCACGCGCTTGTCGAAAATGTTGGGGTAGTCTGTGGTGAAGGCAAGGCTTCCGTAACGCTCAAAAGGTATTTCAGGTTGGGTCTTCTGCTGCAGTAAAAAATAAATTCCCACGGGAGTTTTGCCATCGTTGGCTTTTTCTTTGTCTCCATCGGTACGCCCGATGTCGGCGGGATGTTCTTCGAGAAGCTTTGGCAGTTCCCCCTCTGACTGATAAACACGAAGGGCACGGGCGGACTTGTCGACCACGAACGCGATCTGCGAGAAATGCGAATCATTAGATAGGGCGATCAGATTGGACGGATACGATGGCGCTTCAATTTGGGACGGCTCGGCCCATGCGATCGCGCTCAATAACCCGATAAGAAGTAAACTCATGCCTAGATCATAGACGAAAAAGTTTGAAAATTCCTGGAAAATTCCCTTTAGGCTTTGGTCTAGGTGGCCGATAGATTAAGTGTATGGCTGAAGCTAAAGAAGATGGCAAACCTAGTAAGAAACCGCTGAATCTGGTGCTCGTAGCACAAGTGGCGTTTGCCGCGATCAATCTTGGAGTTGTCGGGTACGGCGCATATTTAGTTTACGCGTCGACTCTTGGTTGGAAGGCACCCAGCATCACCGAAGAGCAATCGGCGGCTCAGCATGACCTAGACAACGCTGATCCGGCAAAACAAGTGGGGCCTTTGGTTTACACGATGGACACATTCACTGTGAACCTGGCGGGTGATCCTTTGAAAGATCCGAAGCGCACGATTCAACTGGAAGTGAATTTGGAAATGCTCAATAAGGGTGGTTTCCAAGAAGTTATTGATACAGATAAAAATGCCCGGGCGCGCGACAAGATCATCCAAATATTAGGCGCTAAGACTTTTCCACAAGTTGAATCCATTCAGGGTAAACTATTTCTAAAAGACCAAATTGCGACAGAGCTGAATGGCCTCCTGGACGAAGGTGTGATCAAGGATGTTTACTTCACCAAATTTGTGGTTCAATAGCACCCAAGGATGGATCCACATATGTCGCATCAATTGGGGGCTTTCGCCCTTTTTTTATTTTTTCTACTGCCATTTCAAAGCAAAGCTGAAGACTTAAAAGTCCGATTTCCCGTCGAGAAATTCGTGCTGAAGAACGGTTTGACTGTGCTCTTGCACGAAGATCACAGCATTCCCATGGTCAGCTACCACACTTGGTACCGAGTGGGTTCGCGTGATGAGCAAGTCGGTGTCACTGGTGCAGCACATATGCTCGAGCACATGATGTTCAAGGGAGCCAAAAAATACACCGGCAAGCAGTTCGATATTATCCTGCACGCGAATGGCATTCAGAACAATGCATTCACCACCGATGATTACACTGGATTTTATGAAAACCTTCCCAGCGCAAAACTAGAATTGATCATGGACGTGGAAGTCGATCGTATGAAGGATCTAGCTCTACGTCCGCAGGACTTAGTGTCCGAGCTTCAGGTCGTCGGCGAAGAACGTCGCTGGCGGGTGGACAACAACCCAGCCTCACTGCTTCACGAAGTGATCATGGATAAATTTTATGAGGTGCATCCCTACCACTGGCCCACCATCGGTTACATGAAGGACATTCAAGCCTACACGGTGGAAAAACTTCGAAAATTTTATGAGGCCTACTATGTTCCCAACAACGCGGTGCTAGTGATTGCCGGTGATATCGACAACGCAAAAACTAAAGCTATGGTGGAAAAATATTACGGAAGTTTGAAATTCAAGGCACTGCCAGAGCGAAAATATCCTCAAGAACCCGAACCCACGCACGAGCGCAGAATTGAAACCACTGGCGAGGTTCAAAACACCACAGTAGCGGTGGCCTACAAAGGAGTAGCATCGGGACATCCCGATGGTTTTGCGCTGGATCTGCTGGCCGATATTTTAGGATCGGGCTCTTCCAGTCGCCTGTACAAAAAATTAGTCTATGAAAGCGAAAAGGCCAACAGCGTGACTGTCTACGATTTCACCAGTGCGGATCCAGGATACTTTATGTTGGTCGCGTCCTTGGTTCCTGGGCAAACCTCGGCCTATGCCGAAAAAGTTTTCGCACAAGAGATCGAGCGGGTGCAGAAAAACCTGGTCTCTGAGGGCGAGCTGATCAAAGCAAAAAATCAGGTGATGAAAGAGTTCGTTGACGGGCTTATGACCATCGATGGAAAGGCCGAATCATTGGCCATCAATGAAATTGTCCAAGGTGACTTCAATGCGATCTTTACTGACTTGGACAAATATCAGGCGATCACCAAAGCGGATATTCAAAGAGTGGCCCAGAAATACTTACAGCCGCAGAGACGAATGACCGGCGTTCTGAACGGAGCCCACCCATGAAGAATTTCGTTCTTTTATTTTTATTTGTGTTAGCAGCTTGTGCTCATTCAAAAACGGACGACTTTGCCAATGGCCCGCAGGCCACATTTCAGATGCGGCCTTACGAGGAAATGGCTTTGCCCAATGGACTGCGCTTGCTCTTGATTCGGGACCAATCACTGCCGCGAATTGGTCTTGATCTCATGGTGATGACGGGCTCGATCAACGACCCTACAGGAAAACTGGGTTTGGCTGCCTTCACCGGAGAGATGATCGACAACGCCACCCAGAAGCGTTCGGCACTGAAAATGGCGGACGAGTTCGGCCAGATTGCTTCGGGACTTTCGGTTTCTGTGGGCAGTGATTCGACGCTTTTTTCTGCCAGCACTATCGCTAACGAAAAAAATAAATTGCTAGAACTATTTTCTGAGTCTGTGCTGCGACCCGCGTTCGACCCCAAGGAAATCAATCGCGAGCGAGCGCAAGTGTTGGCCAAAATTGCTAAACGCCAAGACAATCCCTCGCACTACGCGGACCTGTTGATCAATCAAGAGACCTACGGCCCGCATCCCTACGCACATCCATCCGAGGGAGAACCTGACACGGTCAAGAGCCTTCGCCGAGAAGATCTGGCGAATTACTTTCACAAATATTACACTCCACCGAATTGTATTTTATCCATCACTGGCGCTTTTGATGACGCTTTCGTCGACCGAGTGAAAATGATTTTTCTCTCCTGGCACGGGCCCGCGGTAGAGTCCTATGTGGGTTTGCCGTTCAAGCCGTTCGCACCGGATTCAATCAAGCTGTTCACTAAGCCAGAGCTCAAGCAGGCACAGATTCGCCTCGCTGAAAGAGGCATCAAGAGAACCGATCCTGATTACTTGCCGCTAAAACTGGCCAATTTGATTTTGGGCGGCGACTTTGTCAGCCGCCTAAATATGAAAGTGCGCGACGAGCTGGGACTGACCTACTCCATTCATAGCTCCAGCGAAGCCCGACTCGATTTTGGCGCATTTGAGATCTCTACCTTTTCACGCAACGAAAAGGTTGGCCAGACAGTCACTGAAACTCAAAAGGTCATCCGAGAGTTCGTAGACAAGGGTGTCACCTCCGCCGAATTGGACGCTGCCAAAGCCTTACTGGCCGGCCAGTTCCCCGCCGCCGTAGAAACCACGGACAGCTTGGCCAACACATTGGCCCTACTGCGCTTGTATCACGTGGATGACGACTACGTCAGAAGCTTCATTCCCAATCTTGGCGCGGTGACATTGGATCAGGTCAACGCCGCCATCAAAAATCACATTCATCCCGAAGATTTCAGAGTCGTGGTCTTCGCCGACGAAACCAAAGTGGCAGATCAGCTAAAAGCCATCTCCAAAGTCGAAATTGAAAAGGTGAAGAGCAACTAAAAGCCGCACTCAGAAAGTTGCATACCTATAGGTATGCAACTTTCTGAGTGCGGCTTTTCATGCAGAGTTTTTTATACGGACGTTATTTTTTGCGTTTCATCAGAATGTAACCCGCGAGCGCTGCCAGCACCACCGCTAAGGCCAGGAACAAGCTCTTGGCTTTTCCGCTGCCGCCACCGCCATTGCCTTTTTGTGACACGTCGTTGTCGCCGACCAGTAAATCGCTGGGCATGGCTTGACCGATGGCTTGACCCAGTTGTTCTCCGCTGGGGCGAATTCCGTTGGCGGCTTGGTTCAGCAGATCTTTGGTGGCGATCACACGCAGGCTTTGCACGGCTTTGAAAAAATCTTGGCTGTAGTTGGCGTAATAATCTTTGTGGGCGCTGCAGGTGAAAAGTACGGCGATTTTATCTTTGATTGTGGCCAGGTAGCGTGTGAAATAATTCGGTACTTCGCTGGCCATGTGCAGACCGTCGATCCAAGCTTGATCATTGATCATGACTTTTTTGGGGGGATAAACCACTTTTGAAAGCACTCCGGCGGCACCTTTGTACGAAGTCGTTTGAGGAGCCGTTAAGTGCGCGGTGTAGGCTTCAAAAGTATCCATGGGGCCGATCTCTTTTGCGGTCAGAACAATGATGGCCTCTTTGGACTCTTTGTCTGTGGAAGCTCGACAAATCCATTCCGTGTTTTCCAAAGAGCATTTCCATGAGTCAGGAACCTCAAAAGAAAGATAAGAATTTCGCCAGACCTTGGCCATAGACACGGCTGGAAGAAAAATCATCAGCGCCAGCAGTCCGAAACATAATTTTTTAACGTCGATGTTCATAGGAAAATCCTTTATCATGTTGGTGATACAGAACATTATATGTAAACATTCTCGAGAATAACAAGGGAGAACCTTCACCATGTTGAATCTTTATCAGCTTCAGTCCTTCGTCACTGTCATCAGCGAGGGAAGTATGACGGGTGCTGCGGACAAATTATTCCTCACACAGCCCGCGATCAGTCAGCAAATTAAAAATCTGGAGGACGATTTAGGTGTAGAGCTTTTAGTGCGCGGGGTTCGTCAGATTCGGCCCACTCTGCAGGGCGAAGTGCTCTGCGAATTTGCTAAGCGGGTTTTGCACCTGTCGCAACAGGCGGAAGTCGCCGTTAAAACCATGGGTGCGGAATTCAAGGGTCAAATTCGTGTCGGTACGCTGAACTCTCTGGGCGTACAATTGATCAGTCCCATCGTCAGTCGACTCCTAAAGTACAATCCCAAGTTGTCGATCAAAATTGATTATGATCTTGGTGAAAATTTGATTCGGGCTTACAAAAAAGGTGAGCTTGATGTCGTCATTTTACCCGAGGTCGAACGTCAGTACGGTGACCACTTGGACGCCGAAAAAAAATTCCTGATGAAGGAAGAAATGTGGCTGGTGGGCTCTGGAAAAGAAACCGACATGCCGTCGAATATTTCGATGGCGGACATCGGAAAATATCCGCTGATCACATTCACGAAAGAGTATCCAGTGTTTGCAGAGATGTTGGAAAAATCTTGTCACAGTGCTGGCTTAAAAATAGAGCCCGCCTTTGAGTCCACCAACGTAGGCACCCTGAAGCGGGTCATCGAGTCCGGATTGGGCTGGGGATTTTTACCTGCGCTCACGATCAAGAAGCAAGTCAAAATGGGTCGCTTGAATCGCGTTCATGTGAAGGATCTGAATTTTGAAGTCGAATTTTTCTACTACTACCGCAAAGGTGGGGAAAAAATCTTCGATGTGTTTTTCCACGCGCTCCAAGGACAAGAGCGCGCTTAGTGATTTGGAAAATAGTCCAGAGTGAGCAAATTCTTGGACAGGGTCTCTTCCGAAATCCAGAAATAGCCAGTGGCGGGATCACAGTCTTTCACGAAGGATGATGACGAATAGCTTCCGCACTGGTGGCCCCAAGAATTTCTAATCTGGTAGTAGCATCCTGATACTTCCCCCGCAGCTATTGCCGGACGCCAGTGACGTCCGATGACGATCATGGCGTGATTTCCGCCGCCGGTTTGTTGGGCAGAATTTAAAAAACTAGAACCCACGCCAATTTCCACCGGAGAGCCCGCGGCCAGTTGTGCGTCCAATTCAGGAAGCGCTTGGTGACCAATGTTGGATGAATTCTTAGGTATGAGATACGTTGAGTGAACGGCGCATCCAGAAAGGCTCACTCGATTTTGCTCTGTGCACATAATGTCATCGAGGGCGATGACCAGTTTTGCCGGAGAAGCCTTTTCCTTTTGTAAGATGGCCATGAACTCTTGATCGCCGAACACTTCCTTTTTGAATGTACCCAACTGATGGAAGCAACCAGTGTCAGATTTCGAGTCGGCGCAGGCGAGTGTGCCAGTGTGATCGTATTCATTTTGCAGACGTTCAAATTTTTTAATCAGATAAGTCGTTCCCATGTCCTGTTGATCCTGTGTCTGCAGAGCTTTGGTCAGTTTGCCTGGATTTTTCGGATCAGGAATCCACGGGCCGCCATAGCTAGGAAAAAAGTCACTGTCGTCTTTACCGGTGAGCCGTTCAAAACTTCCGCGGTCGGAGGGAAAATTTTTATCAAGGCAAGGTTTTTTCACTGATTCCCCGAGGCGTTTCATTGCTAAGTAGGCATCGCCTCCCTGATTGAGTGCCGTGATGAAATCATCCAGGCTTTGGCCATTCCATTGAGGTTTGGCATTTTGTATAGCGAAATCAAAACTCGACAGCTGCGGCACACTTTTAGGGTCAGTGACAAACGGACAGGAGTGGCTGGAGGTGCACTTGGTGTGTTCGATGCAATAATTGAGCAAATCAGTGGTCGCGTACGCATAGCACACTCCCAGAGTCCCTTGATTTCGGGTGGGCCCAAACAGAGTCGGGTTGACCTGTTTCAAGTCGCCGCAATGGCTCTCCGTGCGAGACGCAAAGACAGAACCATCATCGACAATGAGCGAAAATACGCCAGCCGCATTTTCCTCTTGTGCCCAGCTCAGTGAGCTCAGTGCTAGGCATGCTCCTGCTAGTAATTTCACCGTTAATCTCAAGTCGGCCTCCGCGGGAATCTTTGTGCAGAAACAATGCCAGGCCGTTTGCCGCTGAGATCATCTAAGTTCTGTCTCACAATGAGATTTCATGAATTTCTGTCTAACTTTAAGACACCGGTCTAAAGTTTGGGTCCAGGAGTTCCGATAGGTTATGGTGCGATTCAATAGCATTTTCCGTAAGATAAAGGTTCTAGCGCTGCTTCCAGTGCTGTCACTTTTGGGTTGCACCAATCAAAGTCTGAATTTGAATTCTTCATTTGTGACTTTGTCGACATTGTCTTTGTCTCCGTTGAACAGCGGTCATCCAGTCGCGGGATCTTCGAGCCAGGTGATCACTTGGTCTGTGAATTCGACAAAACTTGCGAGCAACCCAATCAGTATTGATTACTCTCTCGATGGTGGCGCGACTTGGACGAACATCGTCAGCGGCATCGCGAACACCGGTTCCTACACTTGGTCGGTGCCAGCGGCCATCAATGTGGCGACAGCGCAAGTTCGAGTCACAGCGATCATGACTTCAGGGGCCAATGCCGTGACTGCGACCTCCAACTTCGTGATCGACAGCACTCTTCCATTGGTCAATTTGACCTCGATGAATGCGGGAACTTTCGCCGGCGGTACGATTCAAAACATCACTTGGACCACGAGCGACGCGGGCGGTGCCGGTCTTGCGACCAATCCGATCAAGCTGGAGTACACAGCGGACAACGGAACGACTTGGAATACGATTGTTGCAGCTACCGCAAACTCCAGCCCGTATGTGTGGACGCTACCTGTGATTGATTCTGCTCAGATGAAAGTACGAGTAACCTCCAGTGATGCGGCTGGAAACTCAGCAGCTGCGGTTTCTGCGGGCTCGATGACGGTTGATTCTACGGCGCCGGCGCTCAGTCTTACTTCGCTCAATTCTGGCTCCTATCGTGGCGGAAGCACACAGAACATTACTTGGACGACGGCCGATGCTGGAGCCGGCCTTGCGGTGAACCCGATCAAGCTTGAATATTCCAGCGACAATGGAACAACTTGGAATACGATCGTTGCCGCGACAGCGAACGCCAGTCCATATGCTTGGATTTTGCCGGTGATCGATAACACGCAAGTTTTGGTTCGAATCTCATCGACGGATACTGTTGGCAACACCAATACTGCGGTGTCTTCCAGCGCATGGACCATCGATAGCCAGGTCCCGATACTTTCCTCTGTGATCATCAATGATGGTGCGATTTATGCGGGAACGTCAACGTTGGCTATGAAAGTGGGAGTGTCTGATAATCTTTCGGGATCGGGAACGATTCAGATTCGCTTCGCAGAGGCCAATGTCGGAACTGGTGACTGTCAAACTCAGTACGCGAATAGCAATTGGCAAGCTTGGACCGACAACACGACGGTGTTAAACTTCACCATTGCGGCAACGGATGGAACGAAAAAAATCTGTGCTTGGGCCAAGGATGCCGCAGGCAATGTATCGACGATCGCTACTCCGTCCACGGGCAATATCGGCGTAGATGCAAATTCCATTATTTATCAGGTGGGTAATCCTCCTGTGATCACTGGATTTACGGCAGTAAGAACAGCCGGCGGAACCGTGCTGACAGTCGGTGATCCCATGACCCTCACTTGGAGCACCACAGACGTCGAGGGACTTGACAACAATCCGGTGTCGTTCTCTTACACCACTGATAATATTACTTGGAAAGACATCGTGACCGGCCTTGATGTTTCTAACATTGCAAATATCACGTGGATGGGCGGATTGGCTGGCAATCCAACTTCGGGCTCAGGAACTTACACTACTTTTAATGCGCCAACTTCTGCCTATTTTCGTATGAAGGCGGCTGCGCGTGATCAAGCGGGAAATCATAGCATTGTCGCGATGTCGCCTCCGTTCAACACTGCGAATTTGGCGTTAAATTTTTCCTGGACTGTTTATGCCGGCTCTAAAGATCGTGGCGTAGGGGGTACTGGAACCAGCGCCTTACTCTACGGTGGGGTCATTACTACTAATGAGGCCGTAAATCCACTCAATGGCGATGTCTATGCGGTTGACTACGGATTTGGTGTGCGAAAATTGGACGCTAAAACTGGTTTGGTCAGCACTGTTATAGCCAGTGGCGGGACTAACTTGCCCAGCAACGGAGCGATCCCAGCAAGTCCCACGTTGAACGGCATGTATGGTATTGGCTTCGACCATGCCGGTCGTTTTTATATCACCGCAGGAAATTCGAATGTCTATCAACTGGATTTTACCAACAACACCAGCAAACTTTATCTCACTTACGGAACTTTGTATGATGCGACGGCCACAGCAGCCAACGTCAGTGTCAATCCTTACACCAGTCTGGCCTTTGACGAAGATAATAGCCTATACTTCACCACTCGATGCATCGCCGAAGTGGTTAATGGATACTATCCGGTGCGCATTATGAAGGTGACTCAATTGGGATCTGGTGATCCTGGGGCCATGAATATGGTGGCCGGTAACTGTGCGCTCACCGTGCCAAGTTCTGGATCTGCGGCGCTTTCGACAGCGCTGGACGCCGGCGCCTCTGGAAATGAATATCTTGCGCTCACAGTATGGAATCATGGGAACACAATATATATAGGTTCTTATAGCAATGGATATTTCAAAATACTCGGTGGCACACTTTATTCAACGGCCCTTGTGGCTTCACCTAGTCGCAGTGATATCTACTACAATTCAACAGATGGAAACTTATATTATAGAGCTTCCGGAGGTCTGCTAAAGTCAGCGACTCCGAATTTGGCTGGCGCTGGCGGCGAAACGAATGTCACTCTTTTGGCCGGAGCCACAGTTTCTGCCAATTGCACGGATGATGGGATCACCGCCACCACGGCGTGTGTAAAATTAAATGCCATCACCGGAGGCTCATCGGGGCAGATTTATTTCACTGACGGTATTGCCGTCAACAGCGCGTCTAACTATCGTGTTCGATACATTGATGCCTCTGGAAAAATAAAAACTATGTTTGGAACGCTTCCTTTTATCGGCGACGGGAAAGACAAATCATTAATTCGTGGAAGCTTGGCGGGGATCTACTACAAGCAGGCCACAGAGCCTAATCAAGCCGCGTTTCCAGCGGGACTCTATTTTGTGGAAAACAGTGGGATACTCTTCGGTTACATTGATCCCGCAACCAATGTCACGAGTATACTTTGGGGAGACCAAGATCGCCTGACGGGTTACACAGCGACGGGAGTAACGATCAGCAAAAGCATTGGCATGGGTAGTCCCTATGGTGGCGGTAATGGCTTTTCACTCACCTTCGATTCGAGCGGATTTCCGTGGATGCGAAATTCGCTGGTGGTTTCAAAAATCGATGCGTCCAATAAAGTGGTGGCGTTACAGACGAACAATGGCCTGGTCTGGGATACGGCCGCCACTGGCACCAATCCGGCGAATTTTTCATTGTACGTTGATGGTGGTTGGCAAAATTTAGCATTGAAAAATTCCGGACTTTTTTTGATCGGTGGATACTTTACGATGCCTACTAACGATCCAGTGTTGAAGATCAGTCTATTTGATTTTGGCGGAAGTACGGTGACAGAAGTGATGGGTGGAACGACTGTTCATGCCTCCAGCGTCCCGACGGCCAATGCCGATGTCGGAGCTGGTCTTGCCGTCAATGCGCAGTTATCGGCAGGCTGTGCCAACAGCGGGGCATGTCCCATCCAATATCGTGCAGATCAGGATCGCCTGTATTATGCGGAAGGCGCGAAGTTGCGCTACATCACCACTCCAGACAATACGGCGACCAGCGCATTGGTCACGCAATATACCCTAGGCGCTGGTTCTTTCCTGAATTTTATCTTTTCGATCGATAACACGCAGGTTTGGTATATTCGTAGTAATGGTTTCCTATATTGCCATGATATTTCATCTGGAAAAGCTTGGTGCGATGACGTCACCAATTATTATCCGTATTCTGCGAACCTCGGCGCTATTAGTCGTGGGCCGAATCAAATGACTTGGAAGGATAGTAGCACTTTGCTCATTAGCACGTTCAACGGAGACATTTTACAATTCACTCCGCCGCCGTGAGGTTAATTTTTTCTCACATATAACTGCGAACCGCTGTAATCCAATTCCCAGTCGGCTTCGACAATGTGATTCATTCCCACAAAAATATCTGGAGCTGCAGTCCCGAATGAGGTCTTCAGGTCCATGATCAACACGGACGTTCCCGAAAAGCTGACGTTGCCAATCACTAGGGGCTGGTTCAGACGTGCGGTTTGAGTTTGCGCATCCAAAACACCAAAAAGATCTCGGTGGGAATTAAAAAATGTCTGATCCACCAGAGTTGTTGGTGCTCCAGTATCGATCACGGCACTTGTGACCACATTGCCGATCTGTGATGGCACCAGGAACCAAAGTCCATTGTATCTGAGTGCCAGCCTAGGAACACTGATGGGACGATTCAGCCAAGAGAATGTCTGTCGCGAAAAATACATGGCGAATAAATGGCCTCTAAAATAATCGGCTCCAAACATTGGGCTGATGCTGGCGTCAAAATCGGCACAGCGATAAAACTCTCTTTGTCCGAAATTCATTCCGGCCAAGCTGATCATTATGTTTGATGACACCTCGTCGCAGTACTCAGTCCCGTGAGCCGTTGGAATACTCACTTTCTGCAGGAGCTTAAAATTCTTAGTGGTATTCGTGAGGGCCAAAATCGTCCCCTGGCCGCCCAGGTCGATCATGCATTGTCCAAATGTGCAGGGCAACCACATGCGGCTGAGCGGTTGAGTCGCAGGTCCCGTGAACGAGATTCTGACCTCATCGGCCTGAGCCGTCGAACACAATAATAAAATGGAAATTAAGTAATTCATGGGAACAGCAGGTAGCACATGCAGAAAGCGTTGAAAAGAATTTGCGCTCACCCTAAATTTTTTTCAACTGCTGTTGAACACGATCGTGGCGGGCAGAACGTGGATTCCAATCAAATATTTCTGCAAGGCCATCGCCTTGGGGTGCGGATCCGGACGATGAACTCGTGAATACGGGCGAAAACACCAAAATCTCTTCTTCCTTAAGATCGGATGATTTTTTTCTGCTCCTAACATCTGTCGGGCGACCAAACCGCTGACGGTTCTTATATAGTTCAAAGTCGCCTGACGACTCTTTGACTTCAAATACAGCTGCAACTGGCCAGTTTCAAGAACCACATTCTGTAGTCTCACCAAACCTTTGTGCTTTCTGATGATCGCCAGGATCTTACGACGATTTCTTGGATTCAAAAACGAAGCCGACCCCTTGGCCATATTCGTGCGCAATACGAAATGCATCGGCTTCGACTGGGAAATCGGCCGATGGCTTTTGGCATGGCTGGCTTTGAGCAAAGGTCCGCCGAACTCATGCGAGATAAAATGAGGAACTGCTCGTTTTTTCTTCATACTTTCATTCGTTCTTCGGAGAACGAACGATGTTTCTAAAGGAAATCTGGTTCAAACTCCATTAAAAAGTAGCGATGTCATTTTTTTTGAAAAAAGTACTAGACTTAAGGTCTAATTCGATACATCATGGTTTCAAGAGTGAGGCAGGAGGGGTGACGCTCCCTATGTCGCGGTGGAAGGATTCCTTCCCACCTGACTTCATTTGTTCCAATTTTTCCGAAGCTTCGAGTGGCCGCATCAAGTATCAGCAACAAGGGCCACTCGAGGCGATTTTCCGGTTCAGCGGATATTTATCCACATCTTTCTATTCATAAGTTTATTTCGAACGGAAATACATGCGCGGTCCGAAGATCGTCTTCTCTATCCGGTCTCGTGCCCACGTAGCAGCATTCAACGTGACCCAGTTCCTTGCATTCGGGACTCTGGCATGGGTATCGGTCATTCTCGCAGGCAACAGAGTTTTTTTCCAACGGATTGGAAGCATGAGGTTTCTCACCGCGGTGTTTTGCGCCAACTTCGTGCCGGTCGCGGCGCCAGGCCGCTCTCCAGTCGTGACTCCATTCATGTGGTGCTTAAAATTAACAAAACCAAACTGCGCTCTAGAAGTTTAAGATCTTCACGGTGCTTTCTCATCACTCAACAGACCATTCGAAAATATGCCCAGCGTTTTGGAGTGAAGCTTGAGCAGTGTTCCATCCAAAACGATCATGTTCATTTGTTAGTAAGGGCATCTCGAAGAAGACATTTTCACTTTTTCTTCCGCGTGGCAGCAGGTCAAATTGCGCAACGGTTTGGGCTGGAAGGTTTGCTCGCCCCGCCGACCGTGACCGATACCTCCGAAAATCCGCAGACCAAAGGGAAACTTTGGAAATTTCGGCCATTTACCCGGGTCGTGAGAAGTTGGAATGCGTACAAGATCGTCAGAAATTATATTCAGCTCAACGAAAAAGAAGTCACCGGTCAGATTCGCTATCGGAAGACCAGACTTCGAGGCCTGTCGTCGTCAGATTGGGAGATTTTGTGGTCTTAGGGGACTAAAACAGCGCGCTGTCGGGCCATCCCATTCGAGTGGCTACGATTCTGGTGATTTCTGCTGCGGTTTCTTCTAAGGCTCGTTCGGTGACATTGAATACTGGCCATCTTTTGTTTTTTTTGAAAACTTCTGTGGCGTAATCTATTTCTTTAGCGATGTGGGCCATGCTGGCGTATTCGCCGCCGGGGTCTTGGCCGAATTTTTCTAGTCGGTTTTTTCGGATTCGCTGTAGGGAGTCCATGTCTATGATTAGGCCGACTATTTTTCTTTGGTCTACTTTGAATACTTCTTCGGGGATGGGTTGGTTGAGCACCATGGGTACGTTGGCTACTTTCCAGCCTTTGTGACTTAAGAAAATAGACAGTGGGGTTTTGCTGGTTCGGCTGATGCCCATAAGTATGATGTCGGCTTTGTCTAGTTCGGAGAGGGTTTTTCCGTCGTCGTGTTTGACGGTGTATTCGATGGCTTCGATGCGTTTGAAATATTGGGCGTCCACGGCTCTTAATAAGCCTGCTTGTCCTTGTGTGGTGGAGGCCACTCCGAAAAATCCGTCGAGGGTTCCTAGGATTGGGCCTAACAAATCTAGACTGGGGATGCCTTTGCCTAAAGTCATTTCTTGAATTTTTCTTCGTAGCTGTGAACTCACAACTGTGTAGACGATCAGGCCTCGGCGCTCGAAGACTTCGTCGATGATGGGTTGCAGCTGTTGTTCAGAGCGAATATTTTTGTGGCGGACCAGATTCACTTCGCGATCGGCGTATTGAACCAATGCCGCACGAATCATGACTGCCGCGGTTTCGCCAGTTCCGTCAGAGACTATGAAGATCGTTGATACTTCACTCATAGATCACGGATGACATCTCTTAAAATATTGAAAATATTTTCGATGTGGGTGCGCAACCATGGTTCTGGCAGTTCACTGAAGACTAGGAATAAAAAATCCTCGTTAGCTCTGAAAGCGAAGGCCGATGCATCGGTGGAGTCACTGATTTCGCTGAGCTTCAGTTGTTGCAGCAAAGCGTAGGGTGAAGTTTTTCGCAGCTGCAAAAAATCTAGATGCGGCAGTTGCAAGCGCAGCTGCAGATGCTCTGGCGCCAGTGGATAATATTGGCCATGGAAAAATACGGCGCCCGGGGACCAGAACTCCTGCGTCGACTCTGCGGAATGCTTGTACAATAAAATGCCGCTTTCGAAGTAGGGGGCAAGGCGACTGAAGATGTGGATAAGTCCGTCGGCCTTATCGGCGGGTAGAAATCGCAGCGTTTCCCGCCAGTGGCTGATGTCGGTGGTGGCCTCAAAAACAGGGACCGGTTTTTTATGGTCCAGAGTGGCATCTTGCTCCAGAACAGTTTGCAGTCCTTTGGACCATGAATTGAGTCGTTGCCGTACTAGTTGAGTCAGTTTCTCCAAGAATTTACCCTCTAGAGAATATCTTAATCAACGACGACGCTGAAATCATCAAAAGATTGAGATTGTTTCCAAGTCGTTAGAAAATCTCCTGCAGGCAGTCCAGTGGGCAAAAAAACTCTCAATGTGGGTTTGCGAAGGCCCACCCAAATTTCGGCAATGTGATGGCACCATTGAGCAAGGCTGTCCGAGTGTTCCAACTGGACCACCCAGCGATTGGGCAACAATTCTGAAGAGCTGATCAGCAATTTTCCTTGGGTCTCCTGGTTGTAGTGAGTTTCCGGTAGGCCACATTTGCGAATCAGCTCTCGCAGTGGTTCCTCCATCGGAACGGGGGGCTTGCAGGCCGAGCGTGTCAGTTGAAAGTTCAAATACCAATCCAGCCGGGCTCCGGCGCGGGACTTTTCAAGCTCGGGAATGACCCACAGATCTGCACCAGGATTATTGCTGCTGCTGGGGGTAAGTACCGTCACGGTTGGACAGCCTTCGAAATGGCGTCCAAAATTCCATTCACAAACGCAGCCGATTCGGTCGAACCGTATTTTTTCGCTAGCTCCACAGCCTCGTTGATGGCGATGGCGGGTTTCACAGGCTCTGCGATAAATTTTAATTCAAAGGCGGAAATGCGTAAAATATTTCGATCGACGATGGACATGCGGCTGATGCTCCAGTGAGCGCTGGTGGCCTGAATCAAGGCATCGATTTCGGTGGCACGATCTTTCACCCCACGTACTAGAAGATCGGCATAGTCGAGAGCTTCTTTGGGTACGGTGTCCTCGAAAAGCGCCAAAAAATCATGGTAAGCAATGCGAGCAGCAAATTCAGTTTGAAATAATATCTGGAGTGCGATCTCTCGCGCTTGATGTTTCATTAGGTCCCTTTTCTACGACGGCTCTTTCAGGAGCTAGCGGAAGCTGCGCTGACGAGTCTAAAATGTCAAGAGCCTCTTGATCTTCAAGGGTCTCTACGAATTCTTGAACGTCTTTAAAATTTCGATAGACGCTGGCGAAGCGAATGTAGGCCACGTCGTCCAGCATTCGCAGCTCTTGCATGAGCTTTTGCCCGATCAACCGCGATGGAATTTCCTTGTCGATTCGCTGGATCACCCAGTTGCTGATTCTTTCGACGACGCCGTCCAATTGGGCCAAGCTGATCGGTCTTTTTTGGCTGGCGGCCTGAAGGCCTTTTAAGATTTTTTCTTTATTGAAAGGTTCCCGGCGGGCGTCTTTTTTGATCACCATAGGAAAAGACACGCTGAGAGTTTCCACCGTGGAAAATCGGGATTTGCATTGGATGCATTCACGACGCCTGCGAATATGCTCG
>JABDFK010000025.1 GCA_013286585.1 Deltaproteobacteria bacterium | reverse complement strand
TTTTTTCAAACAACAACGGCACGTCGTAAAATGCCATGGTTCGACCTTTTTTTATTTCGGCTGCCTTAGCCTCTTGCACCGCTTTTTTTACCAAGGGATGCACGATGGATTCCAGCTTGCGAAGCTCTTCGGGATGGTGAAAGACCCGATCGGCCAATTTTTTTCGATCTAACCCACGGGCTGGACCTTGGTCGGCATTTAAAATTTCAGGACCGAAGGCCTGAATCACCTGTTGAAGTCCCGGCGTTCCGGCCGCCACCACCTGACGAGCAACCTGGTCAGCATCGATCACGGAAAAACCCATCTGCCGCAAGATTCCTGCCGCAGTTGATTTTCCAGAGGCAATTCCGCCGGTCAGGCCCACCCAAATCATGATCGAACTCCCTATGTCTCACTCTGATGCGGCAACGCCGCTGAATCGAAAAAAAACAAACTTTAAACTATTCCAATATTTTACCGATATAAGGGACGTAAAGAAAGGTAAATTCAGTGAGTAAAGCTTTGGAAGCCTTTGGAAAATACTTACTTTTGGAACGCTTGGCCGCAGGCGGAATGGCCGAAGTTTATCTGGCCAAATCTGCCGGCGTGCATGGCATTGGCAAATTCGTCGCCATCAAAAGAATTCTTCCTCAGTATTCCGACAACGAAGAATTTATCGGCATGTTCAAAGAAGAAGCCAAACTGGTGATGAATCTGAATCACAGCAACATCGTTTCCATTTTTGATTTTGGAGTCGAACGAAAGCAATTCTTTCTGGTGATGGAGTTCGTTGAAGGACAAAACCTGCGACAAGTTCTGAATCACATGAAAAAAAAGGACGATGCCTATTTTTCCATTGATCAGATCGTGCACATGGCGAAAGAGGTGGCCTCGGGCCTAGATCACGCGCATCGCTGCATCGATGCCTCCACTGGTCGACAACTGAATATCATCCATCGCGACATGAGTCCGCAAAACATCATGGTCAGCCTCGAAGGCGAAGTCAAAGTGGTGGATTTCGGAATTGCCAAAGCCGAAACCCAGCTGGAGCAAACTCGCTCTGGCACTATCAAGGGAAAATTTGGCTACATGAGTCCCGAACAAGCTGAAGGTCAGCAGGTGGACACTCGTACGGATATCTTTTCTTTGGGCATTGTGCTCTATGAGTTGCTCATCAAAGACCGCTTGTTCACAGCACCCAATGAACAAGCAGTGCTAAAGAAAATTAAAGATTGCAATATCAAATCACCAAGAATGTACAACCCCGAGGTTCACCCCGAGCTAGAAAAAATCGTTTTAAAATCTCTGACCAAAGATCGCGAATTGCGCTATTCCTCGGCAGAGGCTTTCTCTAAAGACCTGAATAAATTTCTAAATACCTATTACCCAGATTTTTCCAAACAAGAATTTTCTAGATTCATGAAAGATCTGTACAGCGACATGTACGTAGAGAATCGCAAGAAACTGGCAGAGTACGCTAAGATCGATTTTGATAGTGATGGCCAGACTGAGGTGGCAACGACGGTGACCGCCACCGATAGCCAAACCAAAACCTCTGAAGACTCCTTGGGTTTAGACCAGTCCCCCAATCAGCGGGTGGATATCAGCAAACTCATGAATGCTGGCGCTGGAAAAACCGGGCTTTCAGTGGTCAGAAAAAATCCGTTGATGACGAACATCCATCATGGCGTCAACCGCAGTGGAACTCAAACTGGGTTCACTCCCGGTGGCAATACCAGTTTTCGTAAGCCTTTACCTACTCAAAGTAGTGGAAGCTCCAACTGGCTGGTGGGTCTTTTGGTCTTAATCGGAGTCCTAAGCGGTGTTTACTACTATTCACAGACCCAAAAACGTTTGGCCCGAAATCGTCAAATCGAGTCCTCTGTCCATCAGCAAATCCAGGGCGAAGAGGAGTTGGCTTCAAAAAATCTGGGACCCAAAACAGTCCCGCTGAATATTCAAAGCACACCTTCCGGAGCCAAAGTTATCTTGAATGACGTACCCATTGGTGAAACCCCGGTCATTTCTCATGTGGAGGCGGGCAAACCATTTAAGCTGGTGCTGTTCCGCGATGGATATTTACCCTCGGAGTACATCAGCGAAATGCCCAGCAGTGACGGTTATTCTCGCAGTGTCGTCATGATGCCAGAACCGACCACCGGTACCATTGTCATTAACACCAATTCGAGAGTCGGACCCTCTACCATCGTGACCATCAACGGCCAACGGGTTTCAGACACCGTTCCATATGTCGCCAAGGTCGCCGCCGGAACACCGATCACGATCACTCTCACTAACCCGTTGGCTAGAACTCAGGGAACGGAAACCATTATTATACGTCAGAATGAAAAACGAAGCGTGACCATCCCGATCAACCGACAGGCCACCATCAACGAATAGCACATCATCTTAGGACCACCATGAAAAAAACCTCCGAAACACTCTCACAAATTGTCGCAGCCATGCATTCTCGGACCGATGATATTCCTGCGGTGAAATTTAAAGCGCACCAGCAGTGGAAAACCTACACCTGGAAAGAATACTACGGCCAGATCGAGCAAGTGGCTCTAGGTCTTCTTGAACTCCACGTTCAGCCTGCCGAACGCGTCGCCATCTTCGCCAACACCAAAGTGGAGTGGTGCGAATGCGACTGGGCTATTTTAGGAATCGGCGCAATCACGGTTCCTATTTACCAAACCATGACCCCTGAAGATTTGGAATTCGTCCTGAACAATTGTGAGGCCAGAATTCTGATTCTAGAAAACCGCAGCACGCTCAAAGTTTTCAACCAGGTCAAGGATCGCTGTCCCTTCGTTAAAAAAGTGATTATGATGGACGGTGAAACTGCGCCAGAACACGTGACACTCTTGCACGACCTAAAAAAGTCCGGCACCGCACGCAAGAAGCGAAAACAAGGAACGCCGCAAGCCGAAGAATTTCTGAACCTCTGCCAAAAGGCCAATGTCGACGATCCGGCCACGATTTTGTACACCTCTGGCACCACTGGTCTTCCTAAGGGAGTGGTACTAGCACATCGTCAAGGAATCAGCGAAATTTCTGAATGCTTCACCTATGTGGGTGCCCATGTCGAAGATATATCACTCACGTTTTTGCCATACGCCCATATTTTGGGGCGCATCGAGCATTGGGGAGCGGCTTACATCGGCTACACCTTGGCCTTCGCCGAGTCGATTGACAGAATTCGCGCTAATTTGTTGGAAATTCAACCGACAATCATGGTCGCTGTGCCCAGAATATTTGAAAAGGTGTACAGCGCTATTTGGGCGCAGGTGGAAAGCAATTTTGCCTCGAATAAAATATTTCGCTGGGCTTTGGCCATCGGCCTGAAAGTCGCCGACTATAAAATGAAACGCGAACCGATTCCACTGGCACTTTTCGCGCAATATCAGTTGGCCAAGCGCTTGGCTCTGCAAAACGTGACCAATGCTTTCGGTGGCAAATTGCGCTTCGCCATCAGTGGTGGAGCCCCGATGCCCCGGGATATTGCCAATTTTTTTCATGCCTGTGACATTTTGATTTTGGAAGGCTACGGACTAACCGAAACCACCGCCGCCATCACGGTCAATGCTCCTTTTGATTACCGCTTTGGTTGTGTGGGAAAACCCGTGGGCGATGTGCAGCTGAAAATCGCCGAGGACGGCGAGATCCTTGTTCGCTCAGACAAAGTCATGAAAGAATATTACAAAAATGAAGACGCCACCAAGCAGGCGATCATCGACGGCTGGTTCTACACCGGTGACATCGGCGAAATTCTGCCCTCGGGCGATTTGAAAATCACCGATCGCAAGAAAGATCTGATCAAAACGGCCGGAGGCAAGTACGTGGCCCCGCAACGCTTGGAAGGACTGCTGAAAAGCAATTCATTCATCTCCAATGTTCTGATTCACGGAGACCAACGAAAATACATCGTGGCGTTGTTGACCCTGGATAAGCCCACCATACTGAATTTTGCCAAAGACAAAGGCTTGACCTACAGCGATTACGCCGCCTTGGTTCAACACCCGCAAGTGTTAGAGATGGTGCGCAAGGGCGTCGCGGAAACCAACAAGCATCTGGCCTCATTCGAGACAATTAAAAGGTTTGCCGTGCTGCCTGAAGACTTCACCGTGGAGTCCGGCGAACTGACTCCTTCGTTGAAAGTGAAGCGCAAAGTTTTGGATCAAAAGTATAAGCGCGAGATTGAAGCGCTTTATACTGGGTCCAAGGCCGGGGATTGATTCAAAACTTTAGTGATGATTAAAGAACGCTTCTCGGTCATCCGATAGGCCCAGTGAAAGAAATAACATCGGAGTTATCTATGAAATTAGCTTTGTTAGTTTTGGCCTTACCAACATTGAGTTTTGCCCAGTTTGGGGCACCCCCTATCACAGCCCCAGCGGCCATGGCGGCTCCCGCTGCTCAGAAACAGGATATTCAGAAACAAGATAAGATGAATAAACTAATGGTAGATACTACTATGGGTCTTACCGCCATGTATATGGCCCGTCGTCAGCTCAAGCCATGTTTTGATGCTCTGACTTCCAATGACAACATTATCTCAGAGCCAGACAGTTTGACGATGGCCTTTGACTACAAATCCAAGACAACACAGCCGGTGTTCACTCATATCGATGGTAAAACGATCACGGTTTCTACGGCCACCGCAACCACCACTATCGACGGCAAATCCTGCAATATGAGCCCAAAAACCACCTTTGATGCCGTTGCCGATTTAATTTATAAGTCAAAAGCAGATTATGAAGAAGATAAAAAAGACCTGATCGAAGACACAAGCGACATGATGGAAGAATTGAAGTCAGCACCGAAAAACAGGAGAGATGGCCTTATCCGGGCCATCACGGACAGGAGACATGACTTAACTCAATTAGAATCGGATTATAAGCACTCTCTGCAAACTTGTAGTGACTCAGGTTTAAGTAAAATAAGTTCAGCGGCGGGCGACGTCTTAAAACAAATATCAAATGGTAATGCTAGCCAAGGGGCAACTTCTCAAAGCGGAGCTGATGGTCAGCAACACTAGGGCGCGATTTTAGTAAACCCATAAGCGCAGATTCACCGCCACAAACCCACCCGACATATTCACGTCGCGTGGGGTGGTTCGATTGTTCTGTGTGGCGGCAGCGCCAGAAGCTTGCGCCCCCTGAAAATTCGTCACCGCATTGGTTTGTGTCAGCGCGGTGAAATCCAACATACGATATCCCAATTCAAAGCTGATCGTTGAAGAGTCCGTCATGAGAGTCTCGAAACCGACGCTGGCCGCGTAACAGCTGGAGTACCCGCCGACCACCTCGCGAAAATTAGGAGTGGCGAACTGAGCCGTTCCCGCCGGCGTGAATGTGTAGGAGTTTTGCACGGTCACTACCGCATAGCCAAACTCTGCGTAGGTCCAAAGGCGACTCTCTTTCCAAGTTTTCAAATTGAATTCTAATCCGAGTTTAGGAATGTCTGCCGTCACCTGACTGTTCATCGAATACAATACCGTGCCGGCGTTGTTGAATCCGGTCACTCCGCTGAGAGCTGGCGGCTGTATGAGCTCAAAGCCCACCCGCCACGTCAGGCGGCTGGTGTTGTACAGAAAACCAAATTCATAGGACGTCAAATTAATAAATGAATCACCATATTTCATGTTAGAGCCCGATGACTGATCGAAAGGTTCGGTGGACTCTCCCCAAGAGGGAATGACCGTGCCGCGCAGATAGCTGCCGAATTTTTCCTTGGTCATATCAAAGACCATCGCGTTCGCCGAAACTGAACTGAACACCATCAGGAAGATGAAATTACGGAGCCTTAGAATCATTCGACCAAATCCACCACGAGGCGGGCCGGTGCTTGGTCATAGGATTGGACGCGAACCTTCACTGATCTCTTCAGCTCCAACACCAAACTTTCTGTTTGGTTGGTGGGATCAAACTCCAGTTTGGCAAACTTGATGTAGAGGCCTTTCGACAGGCGTTGGCTCAACACCTGACCTTCCACTTTTGAATTGAGTGTTAAGCCCAAGCTCACGATCACTCGTTTCTGCTTGGCTTGATACTCGACCTGATAGTAACCACCTTGTTTCGCCACCTGTCCAATGGCGTCTCCCCAGTCGAGAATCAGCCGTTCTGTTTTCAGCTTGGCAGAGGCCGACTTACGCACGTCATAGAGACTCATGAAGTTGTCTGCCGAACCACCGCGCACGACTCCGTCTTGCGTGAGCCACTGGTCCGGAGCTTTTTGCGATGGAATCGATGCCTGTGATGTCAATGAAACACCGCTGAAAGATAAAATCAAAATGAGTCTGGCAACACTGATGGACTTCATAAACTTAATGGAAACGCAAATTTCTCGCAGAGGCAAGACGTCGATGAAAATCACCATTATTCGCTGCACAATGATGGTCAGTGGGGCGCAATGGTGATAACCATTTGGTATGACGAAAAAGACCTCTTCCAATCCCTTTGTGGCTGCCTTTGAAACCAAGTCCTGGGGCACTTTTGACGAGTGCATTCCCTTTGATAAAATTCAAGTGGCTGACTTTTTACCTGCCATTGAACAAGGCATTCAAGAGGCACGGGAAAATGTTCGTCAGATCAAAGAAAATTCGACCCTGGCGACATTTGACAACACCATTTTAGCACTAGAGTCGGCCTCCGAATTGATGGAAGGTGCAACAGGAATTTACTTTAATCTTTTTAGCTCTGAGGCATCGCCGGAATTGCAAGCCCTAGCCAAAGAAATCTCGCCTAAGAGTGCCGCCTTCTCTAGCGAGGTTTCGCTGGATGCAAAGCTTTTTGCTAGAATCAAAACCGTTTTTGACAGCATGGAAAAATCCCAGCTCAATGCTGAGCAAAAAATGCTCACTGAAAAAACTTATAAAAGCTTCGTTCGAAATGGAGCCTTATTAGACCCTAAAGCCAAAGAGAAAATCACTCAGATCGATCAAGATCTTTCGCTTTTGAGTCCTCTGTATTCGGAGAACGTGCTCAAAGCGACCAATGCTTTTGAAATGGTGATCACGAACAAAGCCGAGCTGGATGGACTGCCCGACTCGGCATTGGAGGCTGCGGCCGAAGAGGCCACAAAAAAAGGCAAACCCGGTCAGTGGATATTTTCGCTGCAAGCACCTAGCTTTATTCCTTTCATGCAATATTCCAAAAATCGTGAGCTGCGCAAAAAACTATGGTCCGCCTATGGCTCACGCGCTTATTTGAGCGAAGATAACAATCAAAAGGTGATCCTCGATATGGTGCGCCTGCGCGATGAGCGCGCCAAGATTATGGGTTATAAAAATCATGCGGAAATCACTCTGACTGAACGCATGGCCGAAACTCCGGCTCAAGTTTTCAAATTTTTGAATCAACTGCTGGCGCCGTCCAAACAGGCGGCTGAAAAAGACATCCAAGAACTTCGCCAGTTCGCTCAGGAAACAGATGGTCTGGGTGAAATGATGCCATGGGATTTTTCTTACTATTCAGAAAAATTGAAAGAAAAGAAATTCCAATTCAGTGATGAAGAGCTTCGTCCTTATTTTCAGCTGGAAAATGTGGTGAAGGGCGTTTTCGCCCACGCAGAAAAACTCTACCAGCTGAAGTTTGAAAAAATGCCTCAGGTTCCCAAATATCATCCCGATGTCGAAGCCTACAAAGTCACGGACTCTAAAGGCAATTACATTGGACTATTTTACACCGACTTCTTCCCAAGGGAGACTAAGCGTGATGGCGCTTGGATGACCTCGTACCGGGATCAAGGTTTTTTCATGGGCCAAGTTCGTAGGCCCCACATTAGTATCGTCTGTAATTTCACCAAACCCACGCCGACCAAACCCTCACTTCTGACCTACGATGAGGTGCTGACTTTGTTTCATGAGTTCGGCCATGCTTTGCACGGGCTTCTTAGTCATTGCAGCTATCGTTCGCTGTCCGGCACCAACGTCTATTGGGACTTTGTCGAACTGCCCTCACAGATCATGGAAAACTGGGTGAAAGAAAAAGAAGGCTTAGATCTGTTTGCCAAACATTACGAATCCGGCAAAGTCATTCCCGCCGACCTGATTGAGAAAATTAAAAAGTCGAATCAGTTTCAGGCAGGATACTACAGTCTGCGCCAAGTGAATTTCGCCATGCTCGACATGGCTTGGTACACGACCAATCCCGACGAAATCAAAGATGTGAATTCGTTTGAAATCAAAGCCACCGAAAAAACTAGGCTCTTTCCTGTGATTGAAGGGGTGAACTCTTCCTGTGCCTTTAGCCATATTTTTGCCGGCGGCTATTCTGCCGGATATTACAGCTATAAATGGGCGGAGGTTTTGGATGCCGATGCTTTTGAGTACTTCAAAGAGAGCGGGATATTTAACGCCACCGTGGCCGGTAAGTTCCGCGAAAATATTTTGTCCCGCGGCGGCACAGAGCATCCGATGCAACTGTACAAAAAATTTCGTGGCCGTGAACCGGACCCCAAAGCACTGCTTCGACGAGAGGGTTTGATTTAATTATGGCTGCCTTGGAATTTTCCACCAATCGAAAAATCGCCATCGTGTATCGCTCGGAAAAGCCCCAGGCCCTGAGTTTAGCAAAGACCATTGGTCTTTGGCTGAAAGAGCATGACTACAGCGTTTATACAGCCCCAGGGCAGAAGAAAATCGCGGGCACGCAGTTGGCAACACCTGCTTCGATGTCACGCATGGCTTTGGTCATCGTTCTAGGCGGTGATGGAACTTACCTTCGCGCCATTCGAATTTTGAAGGGACTACCCATTCCGATTTTGGGAGTGAACTTAGGTTCGCTGGGTTTTCTGACTCCGATTCGTGCGGATGAAGCACTGACCGCGGTCGAATTCACGCTGCAGAATCGCATGAGCCTAGAACCCCGCGCGATTTTGGACGTAGAGCTCATTCGCAAAGGACAACGACCCAAAGCCAAAAAAACTCAGGTGTTGGCCTTGAACGACATCGTCATCGAAAGAGGAAATCTAAGCCAGATCATCAATATTGGAATTTTCCATGATCGGCATTTAATCAGCGAAGTTAAAGCCGATGGCTTGATCATCTCTAGTCCGACGGGCTCTACCGCTTATAATTTGGCCGCTGGTGGTCCGATCCTTCATCCCAAAGTGAAAGCCCTTGTGGTGACACCGATTTCGCCGCACTCATTGACCAGCCGTCCGCTGATCATGCCGGACGATGGCCGCCTTTCGTTTCGCCTGGTGGGCAAGCTGCATGAAGCACACCTGGTGGTCGATGGTCAGAAAATTGCAGATCTTCAAAACGACGATGAAGTCGTGATTCAACGAAATCAGCGGGATCACCTGATGGTGACCGACAAAGATCACGATTATTTTAGATTGCTTCGGGAAAAACTGAAATTCGGCGACCGCGCCTAAGGAGTGCTCGTATGCTTATGGAACTCAAAGTATCCAATTTTGCCATTATTGAAAATGTGCACTTGCAGTTCAAAAGTGGTCTGAATATTTTGACCGGCGAAACCGGGGCAGGTAAATCGGTGTTGCTAAAAAGTCTAGCGCTGCTGATGGGCGTGAAAGGCTCTAGCGAGTCCATTCGCAGTGGTTTTGCCCAAGCGGCCATTGAAGGTTCCTTTGATATCGCTCAGCGGCCGGACATTCAGAAAAAGCTCCAAGATCTCGACATTGAAAATGAAGACAACATTCTGATCGTCAAGCGGGTGCTGGCGGAAGACAAGTCACGAATCTACGTCAATGGCTCTTTGAACACCTTGGGCACGCTCAGGGACATCGTAGCTCCACTCATTGAAGTGGCGGGACAAGCGGCGCCGTTGATCGAGATGACTGGCCAGTTTGACAACCGACATTTGCTATCCAAAAACTACCACCTGGATCTGTTGGATCAATATGTGGGTGTTTTCACTCAGCGCTTGGGCTATCAAAAAAAATTCAGTGAGTGGAAAGCCCTGCAGCAGGAAATCACCCAGCTCTTGGCGGACTCGCAAAACAAAGCTCAGCGCTTGGATTTCTTGACCTTTCAGCGGGACGAAATCGAAGCCATCGGTCTTGACCCATCCACCGACAACAATTTGGAATCTGAAATCAAACGCCTTAAGAATTCCGGCCGGCTCCTGGACTTTGTCGATCAAGCGGAAGATACGCTGATCTCTGGCAATGATTCCGCCACGCAGAGAATTTCGGTGATCTTGAAGCGGGCTTTTGAGCTCATGCAGACGGATGCTGAATTCGCGAAGAAAACTGAATCTTTGAATCAAGCCAAAGTTCTGATCGATGATGTGGTTTATGACCTACGAAAATACGCGGAAAGAATTCAATCCGACCCTCAGAAATTAGAATCGATGGAACAACGCCTCAGCGGTTTTCGAAAACTGCAGAAAAAATTCGGCGCCTCGATCGCCGAGATTCTGAGTGCTTATGAGCAAATCCGCACTGAGATTGCAACCCTTCAAAATTTGGACCAACATGCTGCTGAATTGCAGAAAAAATCCAGCGAGTGTGAGTTAGTTCTGAAAAAAATCGCCAAAGATCTGCATCAGCGACGGCTGAGCGGCTCTAAACTGTTGGTGGATTCGGTGAATCATGAATTGTTGGATCTCAATATGAAGGGCGTTCGTTTTCAGATTGAAATCGGCGAATGCACAGAACTCTGCGTAACTGGCTCTAGCGATGTCGAGTTCGTCAGCCAGGCTTCGCCCAAAGAACCGACCCGGCCTCTGGCCAAGTTTGCCAGTGGTGGTGAACTCAGTCGGATCTTGCTTTCATTGAAGCGCGTGGTGGGATCTGGCCAGCAACCTAGAACTTATCTATTTGATGAGGTCGACACCGGAGTCAGTGGTCAAACGGCAGAAAAAGTGGGACGCAAGTTGCACTCCATCGCCGAGGGACAACAAGTGATCTGCGTCACGCATCTTCCACAGGTCGCGGCTTTCGGCGATGTGCACTTCTTTATCCACAAATCCAACTCCAAAAAAGCCAAAGCTGTTTCGATGGAAGTGGAGGAACTCAGCGCTCAGGAAAGAATCAATGAAATCGCGCGATTGATCTCTGGCGAAAAAATCTCAAAAACCTCGTTGGCTCATGCGCAAGAATTGCTGAAAGAGGCTCGGTAAGTTCCAGACTTGCCGAAGGTCCGGGGTATGGAATCCCCAGTTGCTCAGCCCCTGAATTTGCCGGAATATTGAATAGCACCTCGTGCACTAGCTCAGGAGAATTCATGAAATTATTTTTAGTCCTTCTTTCAACTGTTTTATTTTCCTGTCTTTCCTCGGCCTACAGTGGCGGCGGAGGTAGCGGCGATCACGCATTCAGTTTTGGTTTTGGCTATGCGGGGGCTTCGCAATCGGATTTGAACTCTTACTCCAGCGCCATGAGTGCCTCATCAGCGCAGCTGACCAGTGGTTACGAATTTTCCGTCACCTACATTTACCGTTTTTCGAGCAGTATGTTTGCTTTGGCCCTTCGCCCCTCTTACATGACAGAAACCGGCAGTGGTGGCGGCGTCAATAACTCGGTCACGGGAATACTCTTCTACCCGATGCTACGACTGTATCCTTTGGAAAATGGATTCATCCACTTTTACATTCAAGGCGGAGTCGGCTGGGGTCAGCTCACCGGAACAAGCAGTTTCGGCGCCAACAGCGTCAGCTACGCGGGAACGGATTTTGGAGCGATGGCAGGCCTTGGTGCTGAGTTTTGTTTCACTGATCATCAGTGCATGGTTGTCGAAGGGGATGCTCGTTATCACGCCATTCCTCGAAGCCTGGTTACTTCGACCACGGGTAACATGGGTGGTGGCCTATCAGGAACCTCGAGCCATGAGTTGGAATTCAATGGTTTGGATGTGCAAAATACTTTGAGTGGTATCCAGGGAATTCTGGCTTACACGCTCAAGTTCTAAAGACCACTGAGCTCCTGCCAGGCGTACCCGCCTTCGTCCAGCACCAGAGCCACCGGCGGATCGAACCAACTACCTAAATTGATCGATGTGAACCGTTCTGTCGGAGATTTCCATTCGTCTTTAAAATGCATATGCCCAGAGACGATGAAGTCGAATGGTTTTTCGGCGTAACATTTCTCGGCGTAATCGTGAATCATCAACCGCAATGCAGACTCTGAATCCCTGCGATGCATGCTGCTTTTCTTTCGCGAGGTGCGGCTGGCCCAATCACCGATCTGATGCAGCTGTTTGGCCGGCAAAATCTGTGCGACCACCGTTTCCATAAAACCATGGCGAATGAAATTTCGATATTTGTGGTATTTATGATCGCTGGGATTCATCAGATCACCGTGGCTGACCCGGATGGTCCACGGTCCTACATTAAAATAGCGATCCTCGACGAAAGCGTCCACGCCATTTTTTTTCCAGAACTCTTTCACGTGCACGTCGTGGTTTCCTTCGACGTAGATCACCTGAACGCCTTTGTTCTTCAAATCTAAAAGCACGTCCACGATGGGGCCAAATTTCTGCGGGTAAAAATCGTGATCGCCCACCCAGAAATCAAAGATGTCACCCAACAGGAAAAGATGGGTCGCGGAAAGAGTTCCGCTTTGAAGCGAATGCAAAAAGCGCAACAGGATGTTCCCATTGCGCTCGTTGAGGCTCTTCAGATGTATATCTGAAATGAACCAGGCTTTCACAAATTATTTTTCTGTGTTCTCCAAAGCTTGGCGCCGACGGATGTAGGCCGGAACTTCCAAGTTTTGATTGGCAAAAGGCGAGCTTAAGACTTCGCGGGCAATCCGGCGAGCTTCCTCTAGGCTTTGTTGTTCGGACGGATCCACGTTCATCGACAACTGCTGCGGATGTTCATGTTTCTGGCGAATCTCTTGGCTGTCTTTGAATGCCTTAGCTTTCGCGATCAATTTATCGCGAGAGCTCAGCATGCTATCAGTGTTGGGCATAAATGCCGGCGGCACCGGCGCCAAAGGATCCGCTGTTTCCACCGGAGCAGAAACCGGTTGGTAAGCAGGAGGAACAGAAACCGGAGCCATTTCCACCGGAGCAAATTGAGAAGGCATTGGTTGGTACGGAGGAAGCGGTGGCATTTCAATTCGCGGATGAGCCTGAAAGCTGGGTGGCGTTGCCGATGGAGTGCCCGCCAAAATCTCGTTCATGCGAGAAACTGTGTCCACACTGGCAATACGACGATCCGGATCTGGAAAGCCAGTGGCAATCACAGTCACGCGAATCTCTTCGGCCATGCTTTCATCCACCACCGCACCGAAAATAATTTCAGCGTCTTCATGAGCCGCTTGTGTGATGAGACTTGAAGCTTCGTTGACTTCAAACAAACTCATATCAGGTCCGCCAGTTACGTTGATGATAATTCCCGTCGCGCCATCAATCTTAATATTGTCCAACAGCGGAGAGCTGATCGCCATTGTCGCCGCCTCAACGGCGCGATTTTGACCTTTGGCCCAACCTGTTCCCATCAGCGCTAAGCCTTTGGCCTGCATGACCGTGCGAATGTCCGCGAAATCCAGATTGATCAAACCACGTTTGTTGATCAAATCAGAAATGCCTTTCACTGCTTCCAACAGAACGTCATCGGCTCGGCGGAAAGTGTCTAGCAGGGTCATCTTCTCTCCGGCGATGGCCAGCAATTTTTGATTGGGAATCACGATCAGTGTATCGACGTTTTCTTTGAGCTCTTGCAGTCCTAGGTCAGCGTGCTTGGTGCGCTTTTTACCTTCGAAAACGAACGGCCGGGTCACCACACCCACAGTGAGCGCACCCAGTTCTCGAGCAATTTTTGCTACGATCGGAGCACCGCCGGTGCCAGTTCCGCCGCCCATACCTGCAGTGACAAAAACCATGTCAGAGCCTTGTAGTTTTTCGACCACTTCATTGTAAGATTCGATGGCCGCTCGGCGACCGACGTCTGGATTGGCTCCGGCGCCTAAACCTTTTGTGAGCTCCAAACCCAGTTGAATTTTTCCCGGGGCTTTATTGGCATGAAGCGCTTGCACGTCGGTGTTGGCGACGATGAACTCGACGCCATTCATTCCCGATTCAATCATGGTGCTAACGGCATTGCTTCCGCCACCGCCGACGCCGACCACTTTGATATTGGCTCCGATATTGATATTCTCTTCTAGTTCAAACATGTTGTTTCCCCCAAGGTATCAAAATAGATGATCAAGTAAACCTTTTATCTTTGTTGTCCATGATTGCAGCGAATCACCGATGGCATCTTCGGAATGAAAATGCGACAGCAAATGCTTCTTCTGGTTCCATCCGTATAAAATCAAACCCACGCCCGTCGCATAGGCCGGAGATTTCACGACCTCCACCAACCCACCGACTTTTCCCGGTGAACTTCGGCGAACAGGAACATCGAAAACGAATTCGCCCATTTCTAAGATGCCCTCAAGCTGACAGGCTCCACCCGTCAGCACAATTCCTGATCCCATGAGAGGCAAGAGTCCACTCATGCGCAGATCATTTTGTATGAGCTGCATGGTCTCTTCAGCGCGAGGCTCGATGACTTCGGCGATTTCACGGCGCAGAACTGTGCGCGGTTTGCGACCACCCACTCCTTCAACGTCCATCACTTCCTCTTCGGGGACCAGTGTGGCGATGGCACAGCCATATTTCTTTTTCAAATCTTCCGCCGCGATTTGCGGAGTTCGTAAACCCACAGCGATGTCGTGAGTAAAATGGGAACCGCCCACTGGAATCACCGACGTGTGAGCAACGCTGCCGTTGACGAAATAAATCATGTTGCTGCAACCGCCGCCCATGTCGACCACACAAACACCTAGATTTTTTTCGTCTTCGCTGATCACTGACATCGACGCTGCCAATTGATCAAGCACCAGACCTGCGACCTTGAGGCCGGCTTTTTCGATGCATTTTAAATTGTTGGCCACCGCAGTGGCGCTACAAGTGACTATGTGGACGGAAGCTTCTAAGCGAATGCCGTTCATTCCCACAGGATCCAAGATTCCATCTTGTCCATCCACTTTGAATTCGCGGGGCAGAACGTGTAAAACCGTTCGATCGGTCGGAACTGCTACCGCTTTGGCGGCCTCGATCACGCGTTGAACGTCTTGGGCCGTCACTTCTTTATTTCTGATGGCGACCATGCCTCTGGAATCGAAGGATTTGATGTGGGTTCCGTTGACGCCGACCCAAACCTCGTGAATTTTGTATCCGGACATTAGCTCTGCCTCTTCGCGAGCTCTGCTGATGCTCTCTGAAGTGGCTTCGATGTTGACGACGACGCCCTGACGGATTCCCGTGTTAGGAGCCGTACCGACTCCTACGATTTCAATTTCATTTTGGGTGCTGGCGCCTGCTGCGAAGCTAGGAATTCCGACCGTAATAGAAACTTTGGTAGATCCAATGTCGAGTCCTGCAAAAACAGGTCTGATGGGTTTCATACTCGTCCTTAAGTTGACTTCATTTTCTACAAAGGTCCAATCCAGGGACCTTCGTCTATGAAAAGCTTAAGGTTCCTTACGCAGCCTGACAAGGACTTTCTTGGAAAGATTAGCGTCGATGACGCGAGCGTCTAACTTCCTTGATTCGATGTAATCCAAAACTTGGCTCACTCTTGCGGCCTTTGTGGAGATCTGATCTTGTCCCATTTTCACTCGAATTCCGTCCTTCACCAGAGTCATCCAAAAACCATCACGCTCATCAAAGTGAATTTCCGAAATAGTTTTTTTTGAAAAAGTTCCAGCATTCGGAATTTCATTCAGCAATTGCACCGCTTTTTTGCGCAGGTCGGAGTGCGCTTCGAAGTTTTCTCCTCTTAAAACGGCAACGTCAGGCAATTGCTTAAGATCCACCGCCGGCAGGGATTCGCCCGTTTTCACAATGGGCACGAAGCGACCATTGCGAGTCATCAATAGTAAGTTCACCTCTTTGGCGCGCACATTCACTCGTAGTTTTGCTGGCCACTGTCGGGAAATGGAAACGTCCTCCACCCAAGAGAGTTGCGCCAGTCTTGAATTCAACGGTGACAATTGCACTCGCCACAGCGAGATTCCTCGAAGAGATTCCAACTCTGTGTCCAAATTTTTCACCAGTGGCTGTAAATAATTGGACTGATCCACCGAGTTGTCGACGATGACTTCGATGTTGTCGATATTGAAAAATCCATTTTGCTCTAGAAAGTAAAGAGTGCCCGCTAAAGTCGCCGGCAGAATCACAAATCCCAATATCAATGTTAGGATCAAGCGAAATCGAGCCATGAACTCCTTTACCAACGCCCCAGTTTCACCACTTCGGTGATCAGTTCAACACCGGTCTTGGCTTTGACCACCGTTTGCACGTGCTGAATCACTTGCCAAATTTCAGCGCAAGTGGCGCCACCCAAATTCACAATGAAGTTGGCGTGCTTGAGCGACACCTGGGTCTTGCCTAAAGTGTAGCCCTTGAGCCCACAGCTGTCGATCAACATTGCGGCCTTGTGTCCTGGTGGGTTCACGAACACAGAACCACAGCTGGGCATGTCTAAAGGTTGTTTGCTTAAACGATTCTGATTCGCCGACTTTGCCTGGACTAAGATCGAGTCCTCTGGCTGATTTTTCCAGCTCAAACCCACTTTGATAATGATTCCCGGTTGCCAACCTTCGCAGTGACGATAGGTCCAGCGCAATTTTTTCGCCTCCAACCGATTCACCGAACCATCGAATCGCATCACTTCCACCCAGTCAGTGATTTCGACAAACTCTCGTGGAGTCAGCATTTCTCCGATTCCGGCGTTCATCGCGACCCCGCCGCCGACGTCGCCAGGAATTCCTGCCAAAAAAACGGAGGGTGCTAATTTCTGTTTTAGAAAAATTTTAAGAATTTCCGACTTTGAAGTGCCGGCCATGACCTCGAGCAGCCATCGGTCGGCGACAGGTTCACTTCGCAAAACCCCCGAAAGATTCTTCAGTCCGATGGTCAATCCTGAAATTCCAGAATCAGAGATCAGTACATTGCTGCCACCGCCAAGAATGGTCGTGGGTAAAGTCTTGGTTTTAGCAAATTCTAAGGCCTCACGAAGCTCTTCCAGATTGGAAGGTAGGCAGAAAAAATCGGCAGGACCGCCGACCATCCATGATGTGAACGAACTCAAATCCACATTTTTTTTGATTTGTACCAACAGATTGCTCCTGCTTATTTTTCCAGAAGGGCCATTCCAGCCTTCCACACGTCCCCGGCACCCAAGGTCAAAAACACGTCCCCAGAATTCAAATCTTTCAGCAAAGAATCCTTCTGCAAAGATGATTTGGGCAGATATTTCACCCTAGGATGTTTGACTTCCTTCACCAGGTTTTCAGAGTTGATTCCCTCGATCGGCTTTTCACCAGCGCCGTAAATATCTGTGATATAAAGCTCGTCACACTGGGAAAAACAAGTGGTGAACTCATGCCAGCAACTCTGCGTCCGCGAATAGCGATGTGGCTGGAACAAAACCACCAGTCGGCGCTGGGGAAACTTTTCCCGAAAACCTTGAAGAGTGGCCTTCACTTCGGTGGGATGATGTCCATAATCGTCATAAATCAAAACATCTTTGGGTTGGGTCAGAGTTCCCTTAAAGTGAAAACGTCGATCCACGCCCTGGAAACGAAGCAAGCCCAAACGACAAACTTCAAAACTGAATCCCGCTTTTAAACCCGCGACGATTGCCGCCACCGCATTGAGCGCATTGTGTACACCTGGAACGTTGAGCTCAAAATCACCCAGTTTTTTCTTTTCAAAAATCAGTTCATATTTTCCGTGACTGCCGCGAATCACATAGTCGTTGGATTCAGCAAAGCCATAAGTCAAAACTGTTTTATGATATTGATCAAAGAGCGATCTAAGCACCACATCATCTCCGCAAACGATGGCGGCGCCATAGAACGGAATTTTTCCCGCGAAGGCCAGAAAAGCCTGCTGCAAGTTTTCAAAAGTCTTGTAGTAATCCATGTGATCGAAATCGATATTCGTAATGATGGCAATTTCCGGTGACAGGCGGTTGAAGCTACCGTCGCTTTCGTCGGCCTCTGCGATCAACCATTCCCCTTGTCCCAAAAGAGCTGTGCTCTGAATTAAGTCCAAGCGACCACCGACGACGATCGTCGGCTGCGAGCCGGCCTCAAGAAAAATGGCGGCAGCCATCGAGGTAGTCGTGGTTTTTCCGTGGGTTCCTGCGACAGCCAGCCCTCGCCGCAAGCGCATGATTTCTGCCAGGGCCTCGGCCCGCGGGATCAGCGGAATTTTTCGCGCCCGGGCCTCCTTTAACTCGGGGTTTTCAGGTTGCACGGCGCTCGAGTAAACCACGACATCGACCTCACCCACCTGCTCAGGCTTGTGACCCTTGAAAATTTGAATTCCCATTTTCTTTAAGTGTTCGGTGTTGGCATTTTCCCCTTGATCACTGCCGGTCACGCGCGCACCAATGTTATGCAGAAGCTCTGCCAAGCCACACATGCCAATGCCACCAATACCCACAAAGTGAAACCGAGACTTATTCAACTGATTCATGTGTTGCCCACTTGTTCAAGAATATCGGTGGCAATTTTTTCTGCAGCGTGGGGCTGAAAAAACCGAAGAATATTTTCCGACATTTTTTTCAGCCGAGCGGGGTCATTTCTTAAGCGTTGAATTTCTTCTATCAACTTCTGTGGAGTTAGATTCTCCTGCGGCAGTACTATTCCTGCTTCTGCGCTCACCAAGCTTTCAGCATTTTTCTGCTGGTGATTGTCGGCTGCTGGCAGGGGAATGATGATGGGGACCACGCCGAAGGCAGCTAGCTCTGTGATCGTACTGGCACCACCCCGGACCACCACTAGATCCGCCCAAGAATAATAGTTTTCCATGTCATAAATAAATTCAAAAGGGGTCACCACATTTTCATGACCTGCATATTTCGCCTTCATTTTTTCAAAATCCACAGAGCCAATTTGATGAACGATCTTTATATCATTGGTCCACGCGCCCCCCTGAACTATAGCCTCACTGAGCGCCGTGGAAATTGCCCGTGAGCCTTGGCTGCCGCCAAAGGAAAGTAGGTGGAAATTCGCATCCGCGCGTGCAGCTTTTTTGGCTTCCTCGATGGCTTTGCGAACCGGCATTCCAAACTGTAGGATTTGCCGATTTTTCAATTGCGCTTTGCTCTGAGAGAAAACCACGTAGCAACGATTCACGAATCGCGACAACCAACGATTGGCCATACCAGGGTGGGCGTTGGGCTCCCAAATCGCGGTTGGAACTCCCAGTATCGCGGCGGCCAAAACAAATGGACCAGAAGCATAGCCACCGACCCCCAGAACAAAACTGGGTTTGTGTTTCCAAATCAATGCCACCGACTGCAGGAGTCCTACCGGGATCTTACATAAGGTTTTGATTTTTTCAGAAATTCCACCGGAGAAGTTGAGTTTTCCTCCCTGGATCAGGTCCAAGGCAAAACCTTCACGCGGAACGATCTTGTTTTCTAAACCTGTTTTTGTTCCGACAAAACGCAGTTGCAGCTGAGAATCCTTAGCCAACAAAGCGCGTGCGATGGCAATGCCGGGATAAATGTGACCGCCGGTTCCACCGCCCGCAATAAATATAACTTTAGGGTCCATCTCAAGACTTTAAACTGGAGGAGGCCTTCTGAAAAGGAAATTGATGTTGGGGCGTGTCCTCATTTGGCTGAACTACTACGAAGGTCAATTTAAGGCGATTCCATCGTTGCTCGTCGGCACCGTAGCACTACTACGCCTTCTCCTCGCGCCTTGAACTCGCCTTAAATTGACCTTCTCGCGACGTCCAGCCAAATGAGGACACGCCCGTGTCTGCTGTAGCTCTCTCAATATTTAACAAAATTCCGAACATTAGACATAAAACAACGAGCGAGCTTCCGCCGTAACTCAAGAACGGAAGGGTCAATCCCTTCGTGGGAAGCACTCCCAAAACCACACCGACATTGATAAAAACGCTGAGCGCAAAAGTCATGGAAATACCCAGGGCCAAAGCCTTCTGAAAATTATCCTTGCAGCGAACGGCAATTTGAAATCCGCGCAATACCACAAATCCATAGAGACTCATCACCAGAAAAAATCCGACAAAGCCACCCTCTTCGCCGAGCACGGCCATAGTGAAATCGGTGTGCGCCTCTGGCAGGAAAAAGAGTTTTCCCTGACCCTGACCCAGGCCGACTCCGGTGACACCACCGTTGGAAAAACTAAGCATGGACTGAATCACCTGAAAACCATTTTGCTCTGGATCAGACCAAGGATCCAGAAAGGTCAGCACCCGTGCGCGCCGATAGTCTTTCAACATCACCAAGTAATAAAATGCCGGAAGTACCACCGCCCAAGCCGTGAGTATGTATTTCCAACGTAAGCCGAACGCAAAGAGCAGAGACACTCCGACCACGACGATGATCGCGAAGCTTCCAAAATCAGGCTGCTTCAACAAAAACAACAGTGGCAAGGCGATGATCAGACCCAAATAGCCCAATTTCACTTTACCCAATACATTTTCATTTCTGGAAAGAAGTGCTGCAAACAAAAGACTGAACGATAACTTCAAAACTTCCGACGGTTCAAACCTTAGACCAAAAGGCAATTGCAGCCAGCGAATGGCGCCGCCCACTCTGACACCCACACCAGGAATCAAAGTGGCTAGAACACCCAGCGCACCAAAAACCCATGCCAACCAACCCCATTTTTGAATCCAGCGCAGGGGAAACTGGGCCGAAAATAATAGCGTCGCAAAGGCGATGGCGGTGAAAACCAGTTGTCGTTTGAAGAAGTAAAGACCGTCACCATAGGACTCGGTGGCAAAAACAAAACTAGATGAATAAACTTGAACTAGCCCGACACCCAACAGGGCCATGATCGCCAGCAGTAAACTGCTCGATAAGTGTCGGAACATATTTTACTTGATCTCTGGAAGAGCATCCGCCGGAGAAGCGTCAGTTTTGCCGGGCTTTGCCGCGGGCTTATCAACTGCTTTTTCTGCCTTATCGGATTTTTTTGTAAATTTGGGGTCTTTGTTTTCAGCTTTCGCGGCAACGTCATCTTTCATCGAGCAGCAATAAACCAAACCCACAGCTTCAGAGGGCGAACGATAACTGGTCAGAGTCATTGAACCATCAGAGTTACAGTGGTCCGCCATTCCCAAATTGACGGCAACATCCACATCAGGAAAAACCTCACCGTTCACGAATTCACAATAGATATGAGACTCATGAGAAGCTTTTTCACGAGCCTCTTTACGAGCCTTGATTTGACCAGAGGTACAGGCCCCTAGCAACAGCACTCCAAGAGTTAATGATACAAGATGTTTGACTAATGAAGCTCTGGACATGTTTCCTCCGTGAAAACAAAATCATCAATTAAATTTGCGAATGATCTCCTTAAAATAATCGCCTCGCTCTTCGTAGCTGTCAAACATATCGAAGCTAGGACAGCCCGGTGAAAGCAGAACGATGTCGCCAATCCTAGACTTTTGGTAAGCAATCAACACGGCCTCTTCGAAGGTTCCGATCAAAAAGGTCTCGCTGAAGTCTCCCACATCGCGGTTAATACGCTCTTTGGCTTCGCCGACCAGGATCAAAGTCTTGACCTTGCGTTTCACTGGACCTCGGAGCGCCTCGAAAGAAAGATTCGTATCTTTGCCGCCGGCAATCAAAATAATTCCTTCTTCAAAGGAGTCCAATGCTCTCAGCATGGCGTGCACATTGGTGGCCTTAGAGTCGTTGTAAAATAAAACTCCGCCGACCTTGCGAACGTACTCCAGACGGTGAGGCAATCCTTTAAAAGTATTGATCACATTTTGAATGGATTCACGGGTGGCTCCGTGTTCGCGAGCAACCAACATCGCAGCCATCAAATTTTCAATGGAATGCTTTCCCAGCATCTTCATCGCATCGATTTTGAAAGACTCGATTTCAGGGCCGGTGCGCACCTTGATTTCTTTTCCGATGTTGACGGCTCCACCGATGTTCATGATTTGAGGTTCTAGCGCCGGCTTGCGAGAGAAATAAAATATTCGACCACGCTGAACCGCAGGATCGCGGGCCAACTCCACCACAGCGTTGTCATCCGCATTCAAGATGCTGGTGGTGGCCTGCGTGGTGTTGCGGAATATTCGGCGCTTGGCGTTCACGTACTCTTCCATTGAGCGATAACGATCCAAATGATTTTCTGCCAGATTCATAAATACGATGTTCGATGGCCCGAAAGTCTCTGCCGTTTCCAACATGTAGCTAGACACCTCTACGATGACGACTTTGGCTTTTTTTCCTGAGCGCAAATACTCTGTCAGCGGAATGCCGTTAGCACCACCGGACCAAACTTCTAGACCGGAGCCCTTCAACATTCCCTCAATCAGGGCACAGACGGTGGTTTTACCATTAGTACCGGTCAAGGCGATCATGGGTTCTTTGACAAACTGAGAGGCAAACTCAAGTTCCCCGGTGATCTTGATTCCCTGAGAGCGAGCATAATCGAAAATCTTAAGATGAGTGGGGATGCCAGGACTTAAAATCACCAAATCCTGTTGCACGAAAGTTTTCGGACTGTGACCACCCAGTTCAAACTTGATCGGCAAGGGCCCCAAAAGCTCCAATTGCGCCGCCAATTCGGGCTTGGATTTGTGATCTGTCACTGTGACTTGCGCCCCGTGCTCGGTCAAAAAATGTGCTAGCGATACCCCTGTTTTTCCAAGGCCCACAACAAGGATTTTTTTGTCCTTTAATTCCGATACATCCTGAAACATGATTTACCTCAACTTCAACGTTGCTAAACTTAGTATGGCCAACAAAATAGAAATGATCCAAAAGCGCACAATGATTTTAGTTTCTGACAAGCCCTTGAGCTCAAAGTGATGATGAATGGGGGCCATTTTAAACACACGCTTGCCGGTCATCTTAAATGAGATCACCTGCACGATCACAGAAAGTGCCTCGACCACAAAGACTCCGCCCAAAATAATCATTAAGAGTTCATTGTTGGTGAACACCGCAATCGTTCCCAGGAATCCACCCAGACTTAGACTGCCGACGTCTCCCATGAACACCTGTGCGGGAAACGTATTGAACCAAAGAAATCCCAAACCACCGGCAACAATGGCCGCCGCCACCGGAGTCAATTCACCGGCGCCTGCCACGTGAGGAATTTGTAAATAAGAAGAAATCGCAAAGTGTCCTGCCACATACGCGAATAACCCCAAAGTGCTGGCACAGATCATCACCGGCACAATCGCCAAACCATCAAGGCCGTCCGTCAAATTCACGGCATTCGCTGTACCCACAATCACCAGGGCCGCAAACGCCACATACAAATATCCCAGCTCAAAATAAATATGTTTGAAAAAGGGAAAATAAAGTTTCGTCGACAGGCCAAACCAATGAATCAAGACGAAGATGACCGCTCCTGAAATAAGGAACTCTCCGGCCAAGCGGATTCTTCCTGGAAGGCCTTTCGTATTTTTTTTGCTGACCTTCAAATAATCATCGATGTAACCGATGGCCCCGAAACCCCAGGTCACTATCAAGGTGCCCCAAACCAAAGGATTCAAAATGTCCACCCAAAGCAAAACTGGAACCAAAGTGGAAAGTAAAATCAACCCACCACCCATAGTCGGTGTTCCCGCTTTTTTCTGGTGAGACTGCGGGCCATCATCACGGATGGTCTGGCCCAGCTGCATGTCTTTTAATCGACGGATGAAATACGGGCCCCAAAGCCAGCACAGAAGAAATGCGGTAAAAAACGAAATGAAAGTTCTAACCGTGATGTAGCGAAATACATTAAGGGCGGACATGTGATCAGAGAAGGAATACAAAAGCTGATAAAGCATAGACTAATTCGTTTAGCACAAGACTTTACAAAGAAGCAAGGGAATGTTTATAAGTATTTGATTTCTAAATGTTATTCCAAATTTCTGAAATCACGTTTTGGCCTCAAAAAATAAGGGCTTTGCTTCCTTCACGAAGCGCTCAAGCTGCATTCCCCGACTGCCTTTGACCAAGGCAATGTCACCTTTTCGCAAACTGCCCGCCAGTTTTTTCGCTGTGGCCAAGTCGAAGTCTTTGTTCGTTAGAATTTCGCCAGCGAATTTGGATTCACGCAGGCCGCGCGCAAAGTCCTCGGCATGATCACCGTAAAACCAAATCAAATCTAGGTTGGATTTGCCCACGGACTGACCGGTCTCTTGGTGAAGCTGAGGGGCCAACTCTCCGAGTTCACGCATTTCTGCGAAGATTCCCAGCTTTCGACCTTCGGCATGCACCAATGACATGTTTTCTACCAGCGCCATCATGCTATCGGGATTGGAATTGTAGGCATCAAATAAAATCAGCGCACCTGATTCTGTGGTCAGCAACTGATTGCGACCCCAAGTGGTGCGGCAAGCACTTAGCCCTGACCAAATTTGTTGCGGAGTCAGCCCCGCAGCTAAACCCACCGCGGCCGCCACCATCAAATTCGTGATATTGTGTTTGCCAAAGACAGGTACCGTCGCTTCGCCACTGACGCTGCCAATTTGGCCGGTGACCATCAGTTCTTGCATCGAAACACTTTTGATTCGTAGCTGAACGTCGGCGCTCTCTTTTTCCGAGAAAGTCAAAACCCGCGCCTGCGGAAAATGAGCTTTCGATCTTGGCAGCATCTCACGCGTGTAGATGTTGTCCAGATTAAAAATTCGCACAGCCTTCGCCGGTGAATGCTGGTAAATTTCTTCTTCGGCCTGGGCAATTTTTTCTAAAGTCCCGAAGTGCTCGATGTGTTCGATGCCCACGTAGGTGACCACAGTAATGTCGGGCTCTGCAATTTGGGCCAGCAGCGCTAGCTCTCCGGCGTGGTTCATTCCCATTTCTACGACGGCAAGTTCGGACTCTTCAGACATAGCCAGAAGAGTGAAAGGCACGCCCCAGTGATTGTTGAAGCTGCCTTTGGAGTAATGAACTTTGCGAAATGTACCTAGAAGAGCGGCGCAAAATTCCTTGCTGGTGGTTTTGCCATTGGAGCCCGCGATGCCGATGATTTCCGCCGAGCTTTTTCGACGATAGGCCGTGGCTAAATCCTGCAGGGCCCTTAGGGTGTCTTTGACCTTGATGACCGTCACTCGCTCGAGCAATTGCGGCGTGAGCTTCGAATCATCATGAAGCAAAATCGCCGCGGCACCCTGTTGCGCCGCTGATTCTAAGAACTGATGCGCATCGAAAGCGTCGCCCTTGAGCGCAATAAAAAGCCGCCGACTCATGCCCACCCGTGTGTCGGTGGCGATACCCTCGAAAATTTCCTGATGTCGGCTCAGCACCTGTGCCGCCGTTGCCTTCACGACAAAATCCAAATTAAAAGAAATCATGAAAGGATCTCCTGCACGGCTTCAAGGTCGCTGAAATGAATTTTTTCTGTTCCTAGGATTTGATAGTCCTCGTGCCCTTTGCCGGCGACTAAAACCACATCCCCGGGACGGGCCTGATGCAGAGCCAGGGCGATCGCCGCCCGCCGGTCTTGCTCCACAAATGGTTTCATTTTTATAAATCCAGCCATGATGTCCGAAATGATGCTCATGGGATCTTCGGTGCGCGGATTGTCGGAGGTCACCACGATCAAATCCGAATGCTCTTCCGCCACTTTCGCCATCTGCGGACGCTTGCCTTTGTCGCGATCCCCACCGCAGCCAAAAACTGTGATGATTCTTTGCGATGATTCTTTCTGCCGACGAATTTCTTTCAGTGCCTTCAGCACATTTTCTAGAGCGTCAGGTGTGTGAGCATAGTCCACAAAGACGTTGAGGTCTCCGGGCACTTTCACTTTTTGTAGTCGACCCGGAACGCCCGGAAAATTCTGCAGCGCCCTCACCGCGTAGTCGACTGGGATACCTAAACTGGCCACTGCGGCCAGCACACCGACCACATTGTAAACATTGTGCAATCCGCAGAGCGGAACCGAAGCATTCAGCTGCCCTTTCGGAGTTTTCAAATGGAACTGAGTGCTAGCGAAATCGCCACTGGTGATTTCGAACTGAAAGTCGGCCGTTTTGCATTTCCCAAAAGTCCAAAGTCCTGCAAAGCCCGCCACTCGCAACCGCCGACCATAGGGATCATCGATGTTGATCACTGCATTGTGCGGAACTTTACCGCTCTTCCACAAGAGGTCCGTGAAGAGTCTTTGTTTGGCGGCAAAATATTTCGGCATGTCCTTATGATAGTCCATATGATCGCGAGTCAAATTGGTGAACAACACCACATTGAAGTGAACACTGTCGGCACGACGCTGGTCCAATGCATGACTAGTGACTTCCATAGCCACCGCTTTCGCCCCCAGGTCCCGCATTTCTGCCAGGCGACCTTGAAGCTCTAGCGAGCCCGGAGTGGTATTTCCTGTTGGCCATGATTGAGTTCCCAAAAAGTGGCGATTGCCGCCGATGACTCCGGTCGGGAATCCCATGGAAGTAAAAATATGCTCAAAGAGATAAGTGCTCGAGGTTTTACCATTGGTTCCGGTCACACCGAACATGAGCAATTGCCTAGAAGGATCGCCGTAAAACCGACTGGCCAATAAATCCAAAGCCTCCCTGGAATTTTTTACTTGAAGTTTTAACGTGGTTGAATTCTCACCGAACCCATCGTCACCTTCAAACACCACCGCCAGCGGATTTTTTTCTAAGACCTCGGACAAATAGCGGTGCGAATCCACCTGCGACCCACGAATGGCCACAAAAACCGAGTTTTTATCCACTTTGCGGGAGTCCACACTGATTTGAATCACGGGACTGCTACCCACGGCCTCTGGAACACTGAGGCCTGGAAACTCGGGCAGAATGGACAGAAGCTCTTTCAATTTCATCTTTTCAGATTCTGACATAAAAAATACTCACTGTCAGAGATAAAAATATGTTAGATCCAATGAATGCGAAGACTTGCCAATATCAATTGCCTTGAAGTGCCTTCCAACGATGCCGCCAATGATGCGGACCTATTCATCCTTTTTCATGGTTATGGTGCCGACGCCTATGATCTGCAGACTCTGTCAGATGTAATGAAGCCGTCGAAACCCACGGACTACCTCTTTCCGCAAGGGCCACTGGAAGTTCCCATCGGACCTGGATGGACCGGACGCGCTTGGTGGAACATCGACATGGCGGCCATTCAACAGGCGTCGGCCCAAGGACTTGTGAGGGAAATGGCCAGTGAATATCCGGAAGGCTTAAAAAAAATTCGCCCGCAAATTCAAAAGATGATCAAGGAAAGCCGCGTGCCGTGGAACAAAGTGATTCTGGGCGGATTTAGTCAAGGGGCGATGTTGGCGACTGATGCATTTTTGCATGCTCCAGAAACTCCAAAGGGACTGATGATTCTTTCAGGAGCTCTTATTTGCCAAGATGATTGGAAACCCTTACTCGAAAAACGCAAAGGTGCACACTTTTTCCAAAGCCATGGTCAAGGCGATATGGTGTTGAGTCACAAAAACGCCCAACAGCTAGAGACTCTTCTCACACAGGGCGGAATGAGGGGCAAGTTACTTACGTTCTCTGGTGGGCATGAAATTCCCCAGCAGATCATCCAAAAAGCCAATGATTATCTGAAAACTATTTAAGATGAAGCACCACGGTCTGATTTTCTTGAATCTCGCTGCCAGATGCGGGCTCAGTTTCTGACACTAGTCCTGATCCCACCACTTTGATCTCCAGTTCATGTCCTGAAAGTACGCGCAGCACGTCGCGCAAACTTTGATTTTTGAAATCAGGCATGACGACCAAATTGTTCACTTCTTTTTTCGTCACAAAATCAGAAGCTGTCAACACAGTCGGAGTTTCCACGGCGGGAAGTCGATGACCCACGGATTTTTTAACCTTGGGAGTATCTTTCCTTGAAGCCGCCAACTCCATTTTTTTTACGCCCTTCTTTTTTGCCAGCGGCTGTCGAGATTCCACTGTTCCAAAGCCACTGCTCGGTAAGAAGTTTTTTTCTGTCAGAAGCATCGGCGCCAAACCTTCCATGCGCACCGCATAGCTGGCCACTCGTGAAAAAACGGGTGCGGCCACTGCAGCACCATAATAGGAGGTTTTCTTGGGATGATCGACAGCAATGTAGATCACAAAGCGCGGATCCCCCGCAGGAATCAAACCGGCGAAACTAGAAATATAGGCCCCTTGTAAATAGCCGCGTCCGTTGGGGTTGACCTTTTGCGCGGTTCCCGTTTTTCCACCCACCAAAAAACCCTCGACATTGGCATTGGTTCCGGTTCCACCCGGAGCTGTCACTCCCAAAAGCATCAAACGCATGGACTCTGCCACTTCGGTAGAGACCACTCGGCGAATGGGCTTGACTTTAGTTTCTTGCAATTCACCTGTGTCAGGATCGCGAACACTGCTGACCAGGAACGGAGTGTTCAGCGTTCCACCATTCGCAATCGCTGCGTAAGCATTGGCCACTTGCAACGGTGTCACCGCAATACCTTGCCCGAATGAAACATTACTGAGCAGATGCTGATTCCATGGAAGCGGCTGCAAATTTCCCTTAGCCTCACCGGGCAGATCCAGGCCGGATTTATTGCCAAAGCCGAAATCACTCAAACCCTTGCGCAGACTTTCTGCACCAATGTCGAAAGCGATTTTGGTCACACCGATATTCGAAGAATATGCCAAAATTTCACTGACGGTCAAATTCGCCCATTGATGAGAAGCCTCGGCTTCGCGAATCACACGATCCCCGATGTGCATCACTCCGTTTTGCGTGTTGTATTTGGTGTTAGGCGCGATGACTTTCTCTTGTAGGGCGGTGGCGATCGCGAAGGTCTTCAGCGTGCTTCCGGGCTCGAAAGTATCGGTGATGACCCGATTGCGCCGAATTTCCGCAGGCACTTTTCCGGCTTGGTTCGCATCAAACACCGGAGTGTTCACCATGGCCAAAATCGCCGAAGTCTGAACATCCAAGATCACTCCAAAAGCCTGATCCGCATCAAACTCTGTCACCGCATTGGTGAGTTCACCCTGCAACATGTGCTGCATCTCTGAGTCGATGGTAAGACGAACTTCCGCTCCGTCCGGATTTTCTGCGAACATCATTCCGTCCACAATCAACGGGCGACCGCGAGCATCTCGGCGCAGGGAAACTTTTTTCTTATTACCGCGAAGCTGCTGGTCATATTGAAGCTCTAAGCCCTCTAGGCCCTGACCTTCATTTCCAATCATGCCTAGCGTGTGGGACAGAAGATGATCGTTCGGATACACACGCCGAAATTCTTCGACGAAAGACAGGCCACGGATGTCCCAGGATTTAATCAGATCCGCTTTTTCTTTTGGAATCAGTCGAGCAATCCAGTTGAAACGTTTATTCTTGTCTTTGATTTTTGCGAAAATTCCTTCCGCAGATAGACCCAGCTCTTTGGAGAGTTTCTTGGCCAATATTTTTTTGCCCTCTAACAACTTAGGGTCCGCATAGAGCGAGTACGCCGTGGTCGATAGTGCCAGCTCGCGACCTTTCCGATCAACAATGGCGCCCCGACGTGACTGCAAGGTGATCACAGTCTGAAACTGTCTTTCTTGCAAGGTTTTCAGCCGCTCATCAGGAAAAGTTTGTAAACAGGCGGCGCGCACTAAGAGCAAAATCCACAACCCGATCATGCCCGCGAAAATAAAAAGAATGCGCGACTTCAACTAAAACTCCTTCGCCGTGATTTCAGAAACCGGAGTGTTTATATTGCTACCCGTGAGCTGGATGATCTGCTTGCTCTGAACCTTTTTCAGCGTGAAGCGATCTTGCGCCACTTTTTCGACGTGCTCTGCCCGGCTGAGCTTGGCCAACTGCAGAACTTTGGCGCGCTTTTCTTCCACGGCCGAGCGCTGATC
>JABDFK010000024.1:62-32229 GCA_013286585.1 Deltaproteobacteria bacterium | reverse complement strand
AACATTCGGTAAACCCGTCACCATTCGAAAAAATGGAGAGACCTTTACTTTCGAATACTTTGCCAATGGACAAGTGAAACAAAAAGCCACCAAATACGCGACTCTGACCTACGACTACACGAAAGAGAACAACAAGGTATCCACCGTGATGGCCGTTTCGAAGGACGAAAAAGGCAAAGTCAGAAAAACCATGAGGACCGAATTTAAGTACGATGCTAAAGGCGACTTGATCTGGGCGGCGAACACTGACGGCCAAAAAGTAGAAATGAATTACGATCCCAAAGGCCGAATCTCTAGCATCAAGGATCAGGCGAAAAAATTCGTGAAGATTGAGTACGACGAAAAATCCGGCAAACCCGCCGTGGTCAGTAGGCCTGGCTTAGGAACCATCCATGTGACCTATAAAACCAGCGGCGAAATCGACAAGGTCAACAGCAACGAAGGTCCTTCCGTGGCTATGCAGGTCGCTAGCACCTTCAACAATTTGCTAGAGATCATTTCCCCGGCAACAGCCGAAGTTTATAACTAATTGAGGAGGTTCCTTATGAAATCGATATTGGTAACTTTAATATTTGTAGGAATTTCATCTGTCGTATTAGCTGGCCCGGACGCTGCGGTCGCCAAAAATCCGGGTGACGGAGCGGGTACGCTCAGCACCACCGGAAAAAGTCCCGATGGTGGCTGCGATTGTCAGAAAGACGTATCCGATCGCTTTGATGCCACAAAAAATAGTCTCTTGGTTAATGATCAGGGAAATGCAGCGTCCGAAAAAGGGGCGATATAATCCCTCAACGCATAAGCAAAATTTTTCTTTCCGTCGGCTAAGGCCGAATATATAAAACTCTCACAGCGGTTCCTTGGGCTGGACGGTACGCCCGCGTTCACCTGCAGCGCCTCTGCAAACTCGTTAAAACAATCTCAAATTGAGACTTCCCGCTGCCCAAGCCTTTCTTCACTGACTAACAATTTTGCGCTTTCTCAAAATGAGACACAGTTAACTGGCTGAAATCACTAGTGCCAACCCAGTCGAGAACAAGGCTTTTCCCGGCATGCTCTTCGCAATACTAAGTCTCAAGAAGAACATGTAACGCAGGAGCGATTATGAAAAAATTGAGCTTAATCACAGTAGTAGTTGGAATGTTGATGTCCCAAATCGCTATGGCCGGTGAGCCCTGCCCTTTGTTGCACTCAGCTTCTGCTGGTCGCGACGTAAATCCAAAAGCTGGTTTGACTCAGACCTACACTCAGTCAGCTTCAACTGTACAAAACGCTAAAGGCGTTAAATAAGCCTTACTCGTTGGATTTTTGATTTTTAAGTGCCGCAGAGCTTCGCTGAGGGAATTCGACTCCCAAACGCGAGGCTCTTTGTGTTTCTGGAGTGCCCAATGCCTGGGACGTCATCTGCGTGATAGATTTGGTCGCATTACGAATCGCCAGCACCGCCCCAGAGGCCACCTTTTCCAAGTAGCCTGCAATCGGCGAAGTCTCTAGCCAGTTCTGCGTGTGGCGCTCTACGGTCAATTGACCCACGTGGATCTGCATTGCTAGGACGATTAAAACGGACGCCAGAAATGCCTTTAAACAAAATTTTACTTCAGCCATGTTTGAGATCTCTTCCTTTCTGAAGTCGAGCCAACTCTACGACTCTTATCAGTTCATCTTTGGTGAATGGTTTCTTTAAAAAATAAATACATCCGGCGCTTTTCGCATCCGCCTGAATTTGTTCTGTGATCAGCGAGGACATCGCCACTAAAACAATCCCGGGATTTTTCGTGGAGATCTCTGTGGCGGCTTCTAAGCCGTTCATGCCTGGCAAGACGATATCCATGATCACCAAATCCGGCTGCTTCTCTAGTGCGTAGAGGATGGCATCCGGGCCATTGCTGGCCTCGGCGACGATTTCGTGCCCGGCTTCGGTGTAGGCGTCGCGAATGATATGACGGATAAAGCCGGCGTCGTCGGCGATCATGATTCTCATAGATTTATCTTAAGTGTTTTTGCCGGGAAAGCCTACTGGCCCCAGCGATATCCCAGATTAAAGTAGGTCCAAGTATTTGTGACGTTCACGCCCGTCGGAGTCAATCCTGTGGAGGGATCCGAAAGGTTAGAGGTTCCCGAAAACTGATCCTTTTCCACTTTGACTCCCAGTGACCAGATCAACTGGTTTTCGCGCGAGAGCTTGAACTCACCACCCAGGGCAAATCCTAGGCGCGAGGCCTGCACCGACGATCCAGATTGCAAATTTAAAGCTGTCGAGGTCTCGCTGTGACTGAGCGAAGGGGAAATATCACCGCCAAAGGTCCAGGCGTAAGACGGAGCCGTGGGAATTCGCAAGTTCAGATAGAGTCCAAGGCCGCTGGTTAGCAAGCCTGGCCTGGTGGGCTCTGACGCCGATACATTCAGCTTGTACTGGCTGTACATCAAACCATAGTTCAAACTGTTCGCGCGCCTGGACATTCCAAAGAATTTCCTAAAATCGAAGGACAACTGGGCCCACTCGCTCTTCACATTCACCGACGTTGCCAACGCACTTGTCGAAGGCACGGTCTCTGAATACGTCGATAGATAGTGCGCGGAAATGCCTGCCAGTGGAGTTAGCCAAAGGTGTGCACCAGCGTTCATCGAGGGCGCGAACGAATAGTAATTTCGGTAGGCCAAATTCGCCGTCGAGTTGTTGTAAATCATTCCGGTTCCGACATCCAACTCCACTCGATTGTTGCGAATGTCGTCAGGATGAATTTGTTCTCGGTAAACTTCGCCGGTGCGATCTGTTCCACCTTTTAGAATGTCTACGACCTGTTCGCCCACTCCAGGAACTGCTTTGGGTGGCAATTCTTGCGGAGCCGCTTCGGGGACCTCGGCCAAAACTGCGGGCTCGACAGAGGCCGGCCGTTTTGAGTTCATCTTCTTCTTGGGTTTCGGCTTATAAACTGGCTCGTCATCGGGTGTGGAAGGCTTCGCCTGATATCTCCCTGACTGAAGTCCAGACACGGAAGAGTCTTCGCTGCTCACCCCAGCGTGCAACAATGACTCTGTGGCTGGGTCCGCCTGCACCGGAGCAGAGCTCATCGTGCAGAAATAAAAAAGAGTGAATAGAAGGACGATTTTCATGCTGTTCATTGATCGGCATTTTCTGGGTTTTCTTGATGCTGATTTGACCTCTTCGCTAGAAAGATGAATACTAATATTCATGGGACGCAGCTGGCTTTCACTTCTATTGTTTTTGTCTCTCACCGTATGGACTTTTTCGACCTATGGCCAGGCGGTGAAATACGTCAGCGACGTGGACCAAAATCTTAATTTCAAAACATTGGTCTGTGCGCCCCTGGCGGATAACGTGTCTGGAATCTATGCCAATCCACTGAATGACGTTTTGAAATCTTCACTGGAATTCTCCCATCAGTGGGAGACCACTCCCCTCGACAAATCCATCACCTCTTCACCTGAGGAGTTCGAGGCGTCTGCTGATTCTGTCAAGGCAGCCGTTAAAAAATCGGGCGGTGATGCACTGGTTTCAGGCCGGGTTTCCAAAGGTCCGAACGGCGTGACCATCAAGCTAACGCTTTACTCTGGCTCTGACGGATTGCCCGTGGGCTCCGAAACTCTGAGCAACTATTCTGGTTTTGAAATTTCGGATCTGAAAACGCAAACACAAAATCTGGTAAAACTTCTGCGCGCCAAGCTGCCCTTTCACGGCAAGGTCATCAGCCGCAAAGGCCAGCTAGTAACCATGAACATCGGGGCGTCCTCTGGGCTGCGACCAGGGGTTGAAGCCGCCATCGTGCAAGTGATCAAGGTCCATCGCCATCCTAAATTTGGCTTTATCATCTCCACCGACAATCTTGTTCTGGGAAAAGTTCAGATCAACAAAGTCGATGACTACTTAAGTTTTGGAACCATCACCAGCGAGCGCGAGGCCAACGTCATCGTCGCCGGCGCTAAGGTCAGCCTAGGAAATTCGGTGCAGTATCCAGACTCCAACGTCATGTCCGATGGCAAACTGATCACGGATCTTGCCGATCGTCCCGATCATCAATTGGCTTTCGGCGATCATCCGAAAGAGTGGGTTCCGGAAACTCCGCCTTCATTCGGAAAATTTGGCCTGATGTTTGGACTGGGAACTTACTCCATCAGCAATGGCCTTAGCACCGGTGCTGTCACCGGAAGCAGCTCTGCCGTCCCCAGCTTGCATTTGAACGGCGAGCTTTGGTTCAGTCCCAACTGGGCTATGGATCTACACATCCGAGATTACGTCGGCAGTGTTAGCAATGGCACTGGTGGAAATCTGAATTTCTCTGTGCAACAGGCTGCGCTGGACGGTACTTATAGTTTTCTGATGAATGATGATTTTTACGGACCAAAGCTTCAGACCGGAGTGGGATATTCCACCACGCAAACCAACATTGATGCCTCAACAGCCTTTGAATCCACGGGCTACAGCGGCCTGTATATTCGCCTGGCGGGCTCTTTGCCAGTCACCAGTGCGGAAAAATTTCCGTTCATCATGGGCGGCCGCTTGGATTATTTCTTTGCTCCGAATCAGTCCGAATCACCCGGCAATTCAGGCAGTGGTGGTGGAGTTCAAGTCAACAGCTTCTCGATCTTCGGTGACAAACGCATGAGCGAACGCATGAATCTGCACGGTGAGGTTATGCTGGATTCGATGAGCGCCAGCTTCTCTGGCGCTGGATCCCGCGCGATTCAGTCATCGTCGTCATCGCAGTCGTTTATGACTTTTGCTTTTGGTGTGGATTTCTTATTTTAGGAAGTTTCACCTGTCGCACGACAGGTGAAAGTCCCGATCACTTTAATCCTGTTGTGCAAATTCGGACACCTTGAAGTTAGCCGTAGTGTAATCACCAATTACCTTGAACTCTGGGTCGCAAATTGGTTTCGTCCAAATCGTCGTTGAATTGAGAAAGAACTCCAACAAGAGTTTTAAATCTGTCGTCGCCCAACAGCCGATGAACTTTTTTGTCAAAATCGCCTGCTTGCGTTCGGATTTGCGTTAGAATCTGATCTTGTTGCTGAGGGTTGGTTGTCTGCCGAAACCGTTGGCTGAGTTCATCAAAACTGGACTGGTAATATGATCGCATATTTTCTAGCGACCGATACTCCGGTTCCGCTACCCCTATATCCATATAGGTTTGAGCTCTGGTCTGATCCCACAGGTCCCTCACCTGTCCCAGTTCTTGAACCATTTCATCCATGAGAGCTTCCTGTCGCGCATTCTGATTTTTTTCATCGTCATCTGAGGACTCATTCGCGTCGATCATTTTCGACGCAACCGCAACCTCTGGACTCAGGTTCGCTTTAGATAGAGCAAGTATCGGCTGAGTCTTTGGTTCATTTTTATTTATAGCAGGTGCCACCAGCCGGATGCTGTCGCCGCTTTCTCGCATGGAGATTTCGACTTTGGATTTTGAGAAATGGAAAATGAGCCCAGTGATCGCGACCAGAGTGCTGATAAGTATGATTCTCATCCCGACATTCTAATATGCGAAATCTAGATAATTGAACTCGCCCTAAGTCCAGAAACTAACAGCATACCGCGCTAGGTTTTGCTTTTTTCATGCATCAAACTCTTGAGCTGAGCTTTTAACTTCTCTGTCGCACCGCTTTTGATAAATCCCGAGAACTCTCTACCGTCATCGGTCTTCAACATAAACTCGTCTTCCTCGAGCAACTGGTTATCGTAAATTCGAATCTGTGGCGCTGAAATGGCTTGGGTTTTCACTAACTCTGAGCGAGCCTCTTTGATAAGTCTGGAAAATTTCTGGCCCTGCTTTTCCAACTTACACAACTTTGAACCTAAGATAAGGCTGATCGTAGGCAGGGATTGAGTTTCATATTTTTCCATAAATTCGATCAGCGCCTGGGCGACTAACTCCTGATTTTTCATGCCTTTAATTCCGGCTGCGAATGCGCGAAAATCGTCCGCAACACCTTGATAGGTTCGGAAGCTAACTGGCGCGACATTGCCATGAAATTTGTCAGTGCTGAAGTTCAACTTCTGATGGCTCCTTTCCCTCTGAAGTAGGTTTTTTAGGTCACCTTTCATGGCGATAAGCTCTTTCATTGGCGCAATTAGGTCTGAAAATTCATTAAAATATTACTTTTGAAATACAAAAGAAATATAAAGCATGAATCTATTCTTACAGCCAGGCCCCTGCTAGCCAATCCACCTGTCGCACGACAGGTAAATCATTTGCACAAAATTGAACCCGGCAAGATCGCAAACTCTATGAGAAAATCTAGATCGTCCGGATCTCGCCGGACAAAGACTCCGAGTCCACTCCAGGCCCTGCGAAGCTGTGCGCCAACAAAAGTCGTTCATTTCAAAATATCGAGATTTATTTGAATTCTTTCACCTGTCGCGCGACAGGTGAAAATAAAAAACCCCGATATTTCTACCGGGGTTCTTAAGAGAGTAGCGTAACGCCGCAGTGACCTGCGACTTGCTAGCGTAACGCCGGTGCAAGCACCGGCTGGCTTACATCATGCCGCCCATGCCACCCATTCCGCCCATTCCACCCATGTCGCCCATACCAGGAGCGCCACCAGCAGATCGGTCGTCTTTTTTAGGAGCTTCAGCGATCATTGTTTCTGTGGTCAGCATCAAAGAGGCAACAGAAGCTGCGTTCTCTAGAGCACAACGAACCACTTTTACAGGATCGATAACGCCGTCTTTGATCAAGTCAGTGTATTGGTCACTGTAAGCGTTGTATCCAAAAGTTGCAGACTTGCTGTCCAAAACTTTGTTCAGAACAATCGCACCATCAAGACCTGCATTCGCCGCGATTTGACGGATAGGCTCTTCGCAAGCGCGCTTGATGATTTGTGCACCAAAAGCTTCTTCTTCGCTCACTTTGGATTTTTCAACTTTAGTTGAAGCACGCAGTAGGGCAGTTCCGCCACCAGCTACGATACCTTCTTCAACCGCAGCGCGAGTCGCATTCAATGCATCTTCAACGCGGGATTTTTTCTCTTTCATTTCAACTTCAGAAGGAGCGCCAACGTGAATCACGGCAACACCACCAGAAAGTTTAGCCAAACGCTCTTTGAGTTTCTCTTTATCGTAGTCAGAAGTCGTTTCTTCAATTTGAGACTTGATTTGAGCCACTCGTGCAGCGATGTCCGCTTTTTTACCAGCGCCATCAATGATGGTCGTGTTGTCTTTGTCGATAACTACGCGTTTTGCAACGCCCAGATCAGCCACAGTCGCTTGTTCTAGTTTACGGCCGATGTCTTCAGAAACTACGTTCGCAGCAGTCAAAGCCGCGATGTCTTCCAACATAGCTTTACGGCGATCGCCGAATCCAGGAGCTTTCACAGCAGCTACATGGATAGTTCCACGCAATTTGTTCACAACCAGAGTTGCAAGAGCTTCGCCCTCAACGTCCTCAGCAATGATCAATAAAGGACGGCCCGATTTTGCCACGCCTTCCAAGATACCGATCATGTCTTTCATAGACGCGATTTTTTTGTCGTAAACAAGCACGTAAGCGTTCTCTAGAACAGCTTCCATTCGCTCTGCATTGGTCACGAAATAAGGCGACAAGTAACCACGGTCGAATTGCATACCTTCAACAACAGTCACTTCTGTTTTTGCTGTTTTTGATTCTTCAATAGTGATCACGCCTTCTTTGCCAACTTTATCCATAGCATCGGCCAACATTTGTCCGATCTCTTTGTCATTGTTAGCAGAGATAGTTCCAACCTGAGCGACTTCGTTCGAAGATTTCACAGGTTTCGCCATGTTTTTCAGCTCAGCAACGATGGTTGCTACAGCAGAGTCAATTCCGCGTTTGATGGCAGTTGGATTGTGTCCAGCTGTCACCACTTTAACGCCTTCGCGATAAATGGCCTGGGCAAGTACAGTCGCAGTCGTAGTTCCATCACCAGCTTGATCGTTGGTTTTAGAAGCCACTTCTTTCACCATTTGTGCGCCCATGTTTTCGAATTTGTTTTCCAATTCGATCTCTTTAGCCACAGTCACACCATCTTTAGTGATGAGTGGTGAACCGAAAGATTTTTCGATAACAACGTTGCGGCCTTTAGGTCCCAAAGTCACTTTCACTGCGTTAGCCAGAGTATTCACGCCGCGCAAGATGCTGGAACGTGCGTGCTCTGCAAATAATAATTCTTTAGACATTTTTTAAGCTCCTGTGTTTTAGTTTTTAAATTAAGAAAGAAAATAGCAAGTAGCGCCCTCCGGGCGCTACTGAACGATTCCCAAGATATCTTCTTCGCGCATCATCAGGAATTCTTGGCCTTCGATTTTAAGTTCTGTTCCAGAATATTTTCCGAAAAGAACGCGGTCGCCAACTTTCACTTCCAATGGAAGAATTTTTCCATCTTCAGTCACGCGGCCTTTACCGCAGGCGATGATTTCACCTTTTTGAGGTTTTTCTTTGGCAGTGTCTGGGATGTACAATCCACCAGCAGTTTTTTCTTCTTCAGCAGTACGACGAACCAAGATTCGATCGTGCAATGGGCGAACGCCCACTTCGTGTTTAGGCATAGAAATTCTCCTTATTTGGTCAGTTCATTGTTAAAACAACGACACCAATATGGAGGGGGCCCAATTCTTGTCAAGGTTAAGCATGGATAGATTGGCCTGACTCACCGCACAAATTGTCTATGCACGCGTGGTGGAGGAGGCTAGTTAAATAGATCCGTGGCCGAAGACCGAATCTCTGTCTGTTTTTCGGCATCCCGTTGGGATTGCATGGCCTTAAGATAGGCCTCCATGATTTTTGCCGTTTCGCCAGGACTCAGTCTAGAAGCGGCTTCCAGATATTTACTAGTCCCCGCCTGAGGAGAAATGTAGAGCACTAAATAGTCGGTGACCGATAGGCTTTCAGCCACATCCAGATTGAATTCGAGCTGCGATACATCTTTTCCAGGCGCGCGGGCCTTGGTTAGCTGATCGGTTGCCGCCTGAATTTTGTCCTTTTTCCATTCCGAAAAAGACTTCGTTGAGCTCGTAGGAACGGGCACGGCTGGCACCTGTGGACTGCCGGCAAAAGCCAACTGTCCAAATATACAACACACGACAATCATCAGTTTTGGGGAAATCACAGGGCCTCCGACATTCGATCTGTGTTTCTCTGTTACAACAATTGGGCCGTGCGGAACCTTGAAGGCCGAAGACGTCAAATCTCATTAAACTAAAAGCCGCCGGCAAATACTGCTCACGAAGCTTTCAGATGGAGCGAAAATAGTCGCATGAATACGGAAAAATGTTACCGCATAAAATTTCCTGTCTAAACATTGGACAGAGGCCAAACTCCAGGCCCTGCGAAATACTGCGTCAACGCTGAGTCCATTCACCTGTCGCGCGACAGCCACTTTTCATAAGCGCAGTGCTTGTCCGGATCGGCTTGCTCGTCAATCCTTGGCCGGTGTATAAAAAGTCCTTTGGAGGCTCCGTGCTTTCTGCCCAGCCCATTCGCATGGCCCACGTTCTACCCAATGATTCTTGGGGCGGAGCCGAAATCTATTTGGTGCAGCTGGCAGAGTGGCAACACAAAGCCGGCCTGGACGTCACAGTTTGGTGCAAAGAAAATTCGCCCATTCATCTCGAGGCCAAGAAGCGCGGACTCAAAGTATTGACAGATCCTGTGCCTTGGCGTCGCGCGCTTTGGTGGTTGCCGCGCTTGGCGCGCTCCATTCGCAGTGCAGGCTTCACACACCTGCAACTTCATTGGTCCGGCGGAGTGATGACCTTCGCCGGAATTAAATATTTCTGTAGCGTGAAAGTGATTTTTCATCCGCACATGTTTATCACCTATCGCAAAAAAGACATCTTTCATTTCCTGGCATATCGACAACTGGACTTGGTTTTTGCCGCCGGTCAAAGGGCTCGAAAAATCTATCTAAAAAATCTTCCCCTGAAGCCCCGTCAGATCCAAATTATTCCCTATGGATTGGATATGACCGATGCTTCGCCCAAGCAGGATTTTTCCAAATGGAATTTGCAGGCCGGTGATTTTCACGCTGGATATTTCGGCCGATTGGACCGCCAAAAAGGGGTGAAAGAATTTCTGCTAGCGGCGATTCCATTGCTGCAGAAATTTCCTCGTCTGAAGTTACTGATTGTCGGAGAGGCCACTCGCAACGAGAAGGACTCTTTGGCCTATGAAGCAGAGCTAAAAGCACTCATCGAAAAGTCCGGGCATTCAGAACGGATTCTTCAGCTGGGCTATCAAAAAGATTTTCGTTCGCTTCTGGCGTGCATGAATGTTTTGGTCATGCCTAGCTACCAAGAGACTTATTCCCTCTTGATCATCCATGCTTTTTCTGTCGGAGTTCCTGTTTTGTCCACAGATGATGGTGGAACGCCCGACCTCATCGGAGAGAACGAAGAGCGCGGATGGTTGGTTCCTCCAAAAACCATAGAGCACCTTCGTCAAAAATTAGAGCAGCTGATTTCGCACCCAGAAGAAATCACCAATAAACAAGAGGGCTGCGTCACATATGTGCGAGAGCATCATGATCATCGCCAAGTGGTCGCGCGCATATCTGGTTTGATTTCATCCACTTAATTTCGTATAAACGACCAGATGTCTGAAGCGCAAAAAATGAAAATTCTAGTGATCCGCTTTTCTAGTTTTGGCGATATACTAGCGGTGCTTAGTGTTTTCGCGGCCCTGCATGAAAAATTTCCTCTAGCAGAGCTTCACTGGCTGACCCGCAAAGATTTCGAAGAGATCGCCAACGCCGGGAAAAATGTGGATCGCGTCTGGGCAGTAGACAAAAAACAAGGTTTTGCAGGCCTGCAAAAAATCATCACTCAACTGCGCCAGGAAAAATTCACCCACGTCTACGATGCGCACAATAATTTGCGCTCGCACTGGGTGTCGTGGCGTTTGCGTGGACCACTGAAATTTCTGCGTCGTTCCCAGTATCGTTGGAGAAGATTTTTACTGTTTCGTTTTCATATCAATAAATATCCAAAACCATTCGTGCATCAGTGGGCACTGCTAGAACCACTGGCACGCTGGGGGGTTCCGCTGACTTTGCCGCCTCCGCCGCTGTTGCAAATTCCACAGAAAATTCAGCAGGAGTGCCAGCAGCGCTTATCAGGTTTGCGAAATTCGGTGGTGGTGGCCTTGTCCCCTTCGGCTTCCTACGAACTGAAACGTTGGCCAGTCAGTCATTGGCAAGAGCTCGTGAGGCAAAATCCCCAGTGGAATTTCGTGGCCCTGGGCGGACCTGACGATCAATTCATCGAACAAATTACCGCCGTTGCGCCCGAGCGCTGTCTGAACATGGCTGGAAAACTGAGCTATTTGCAGAGTGCGGGAATGGTTTGGGCGGCGGACTTGTTGGTGTCCAATGACACAGGACTGATGCACGTCGCAGAACAATTGGGAAAACCCTGTGTGGCGCTGTTGGGACCGGCTCCGTTCGGTCATCCGGGTCGCTCCACCACTCTGATCAAAGAAAGAGAACTGGAGTGCCGACCGTGCAGCAAGCATGGACAAGGTCCGTGTGTGAACTCTGTCTATCAAAAATGTCTGGCCGATATTTCTGCAGGTGAAGTGGCCTCTGGAATTCAAAAACTGGCTGTGAGGTAAATTTGTTTTTTCTTTACAACTGGCTGGTGTTGCCCCTGTTACGATTTCTTTCCTTCTTCGTGTCCCGCTTTGGGCACGGAAAAATTGCTGAAACTCTGCGAGGCCAACGCCAGGCCCATCAAAAATTGCGGGAAAAATTGAAAGATAAAAAACCCAAAGGACCAGTCCTGTGGGTGCATGTCTCTTCGGCGGGTGAATTTCTACAAGCCAAGCCAGTGATAGAGGCCGTGAAGTCCGCGCGTCCAGAAGTCTTTGTGGCTCTGACTTTTATTTCTCCGTCGGGAATGAATTGGGCGAAGGATTATGCCCAGGCTGATTTTGTGGGCTATGGACCGGTGGACAGCCGTAGAAGCGTTCGCGACTGGCTGGAATTGCTACAGCCTAAAATCTTGCTGTTGGTGAAGTTTGATATTTGGCCGAACATGGTTTTGGAATCCCAGCAGCAAAAGCTGAAGATTTTTTTGATCTCGGCGACACTGACGCCGGACTCTCAAAGGCATAACTCTGCCTGGAAAAGAAACTTCTTTCAGAAAATTTATGCCAAAATCGACCATATTTTTTGTGTGGGTGAACAGGATCTGGAACTCTTTCGGCAGACCAATCCGCGGCACCCCGATTTGCGCGTTGTTGGCGACACACGCGTCGATTCCGTACTTCAGCGCCAGGAACTGTCCGCGCAAAAGCCACTGAGTGAACACTTGCAAGCGCTGCGCAAAGCTCATTCATTTATTTTGGTGGTGGGAAGTGCTTGGACCGCGGACGGAGTTCTAATTCTTCCGTGTTGGAAGCGACTGCGCGAGAAACATCCCGAGGCTTTGCTGATTTTGACCCCGCATGAGCCCAATGCCAGGCACCTGGCCGAAAATGAAGATCTCTGCCAAAAAGCGGGGTTGTCGCATCTTCGCCTGGAAAAGTATCTGCAGGCCACGCCAGGTGTGCTTGGGGCCGACGTGTTGGTGATCGATCGTGTGGGACTGCTAGCGGACCTGTACCGCATCGGCGATGGCGCCTTCGTTGGCGCCGGAGTTGGTGGAGTTCACAACACTATGGAGCCCGCCGCGTGGGGTCTTCCCGTGGTATTTCGCCCGGTCTATCACAATGCGCCCGAGGCCATCGCTATGGTCCATGCCAAGATATTTACCTCTGTGGCTGACATTGATGAGTGCTATCAGCTGCTTGAGTCTTGGATGGCAAATTTTCCAATGGCGCGGGAAATCGGTAAAAAAGGCCGGCTGTTCCTTGAAAAATCCAAAGGCGCCACGTATATTTGCGTTGAAAATATATTAAGGGAGTTACCGTGAGCGGTTTTATTCAGCAGTACCAAAAGACGCCTCGCTATATGCAAATCGAAACCACGATCGTGTGCCAGGCCAGCTGCTGGTTTTGCCCCCAGAAAAAAGCCACCCGTCGTCCACTGTTCATGGACATGGCCGTCCTAGATAAAATTCTGGCAGAGACCCGGGGCCTTGGCATCACCTACCGCCCTTTTATTTTGAACGAGCCTTTCGCCGACAAGCGCATGCCAGAAATCGTGAAAAAAATTAAATCAGATCCTACCGCCCGCGTCGAGTTCAACAGCAATGGCGAATTGGTCACACCCGCCGTGGCCGAAAAACTTTTTGAAGCTGGAGTTGACGTCATGCGCTTTAGCGTCGACGGCATCACCAAAAAAACTTTCGATGAAACTCGTGGAATTAATTTCGATAAAGTTTACGCCAACGTCGGAAATTTCCTGAAGCGCGCCCAGGAACTGAAACACCCAGTGGAAATTGAAGTGCGCATGATTCGCCTGCCTGGCACCGAAGACGAACAAAAGGACTTCAAAAAATATTGGGAAGAGCGCGGCGCCAACGTCGTATTCACTGATTTGTATTCCTATCCATGGGAAGCGCAAACTGAAGCCATTCAGAAACCATGCTTAAAAGTTGCCGATGAAACTTTCGTCTACGTCGATGGCCGTGTCACTCTCTGCTGCTGGGATTCTGCCGAGCGCGAAGTGGTCGGTGATGTGAAAACTGAAAATATCATCGATATCTGGAACGGCGAAAAATTGAAATCTCTGCGTAAGCTCCTAGACGCTGGTGACCGTGCCGCGATCAATCTGTGCTCTCGCTGTGATGCTTATAAAAATGTGGATTTCAGCAAATTCAAAGGTGAACTCAACACCGAAAATTCAGTCCGCGCTTAACACTCGCAGAAGGCTGCCCCTTTTCAAAAGAGGCAGCTCACCTATCCTTACAGTGCCGCTTTGATCGACAGCACGTCCATCAACCAACTGACCAAAGATGGCGGTGCCGCGACGTATTTTTTTATCTCCGCATTCGTATCCGGCCCCATGCTGGCGATCGGTGGGAAAGCGCTCACTAGCATGTCTGAATATTTGTTCTCTAACATGACCTTTTGAGTGAATCCCCAAGCCAAGTCAGTGGAACGTCCAGACCTTAAGAAGCTTGCAGCCTTTTGGCGAACGTCAAACTCATACGCATATTGAGGCAACGTGTACGTGGTCACGATCGGCAAAGGTGCGGATTGACTGCTTCCCAGCCAAATATCTGTGCCGCTGATTTTCTGAATGATGGTCGGCGTTTTCGTGGTGGCAAATAGAACTTCATTGGCTTGCTCGGCCAAATAGACTGCCAATGAATCTGCTAGGTCGCCTTTTTGCATCTTGCCGTCGTCGCTGCTGCCAGCAAGCATGGCGGCCTCTTGCTTGATGAGTTCTTTTTGCAGAGCTTGGTAGTACTTCCGAACTGTTTGCATCATGATCGATATCTCTTCAGCAGAAAAAGAGACCGCTTTCATATTGTCAGGATCTGCCAGCACGGCCTCAAAACGGGCATATTCACGGGCTGCAAAGCCTTGATCGAACGACAGCAAGATTCGATCTAAACCACCCAATCTTTTCGTTTCACTCAGAAGATAATCCTCTAACTTCGCGCGAACTTCTTGTTCATTGGTGCTATTCACGAAGTTGAAAGTTCTAGATATGGACAAGAACTGCGTCGACGAAGCATACGCCCTAAGAAAAGCGTTCTCTAACTGTAAAATCTGTCCTGCCATGAATTGCGCATCCGGGGACAGCAGTTCAATGGGTGTTGGTGGCATGCCGAACGCAGGCGCTTTGGCATTTTGGTAAGCATACAAAATAGTGTAGGGCAGATTTGTGATCAAAGACTGTGTTTGATACTGCACCCACTCGGCCATAGAGTTTCCGGCATCGTAACGCTGACAATCTGGTAGGTGTTCTGTATGAAAGTCCGTGCAGAACAGCGGTATTTCGTCAGGCTTGAAGTGTGTCGCATAGTAAAGCGTTTGGATGGCCTTGCGGTCATACTCTGCGGCGGGCAAGGCCTTCGCGATTTGGTCTCCGTTCAGCATGGATTCCAAAGGAAATTGATAATCCATCACCGAACTTGAGGTCACCAGATCCGCCGGGGCCGATCCCGTCTGTAAATACTGTTTAAAAAGCTTATCCCGATCTGACACTTTGTAATTGGCGGCCAGCGATCCGGAAAAGTTATGCCGAAGGCCCAAAGTGTGACCCACCTCATGGGCCACGACCTCGCGAAGTAAATCTTGAGAGGCTTTCAAAATCTGTTGCGGCGTCAGACGTTTTGTCAAAATCGAGCTAACTTGGTCTTCTAGGCCTTGATTCACATCCATATCACAAAGCTGTTGAATATTAAATCCAGCTAAACCGACACGATAATCCGCTTTCTTCGCAGGGTGTCCCGCACTCAGCATTTTTGAAAGACGGTCGGCCTGAGTTTTACCAATCTTTGCCCACGCACTGGTGAAGTAAATCTGCTGATGCAGGATCTCTCCAGTTCGTGGGTCCATTTGCGCGTCGGCGTAAGCGAATCCTGCGGAATCCCAGTCCACCCATTGAACGATGTCATAGTCCATGCTGGGAGCCGTGACGCCCTTCGGAGCCTCAATCACCGTGATCAGATCTTTTCCCAGCGCCCGATTCCAATATAAAATTCCATCTTTCACAGCTTGTTTGTATTCATCCGGAGTGTTGGCTGAAATGGCGTACACGATGGGTTTGCTTAAATCCCTTTTGGAGGCGTAAGTGACAGTACCACTTTGATCATTGACGAGGCTGGCAATTTCAAAATATCCGACACGGTCCATGTTTGCGGGCGCAACAGTGGGCTTGAAGCCCGCGTTCTCCAGGTACGGGCTCAGATAATAGAGAACCTTAATTGTTTGCGCACCCAAATACGCCGAGTCCGGTTGAGTGGTTTCGACGTGGGCCACCTGACTGATCATTAAATGGTTGCTAGTGAACGCCGCATTTTCGATATAACTGAAAGAGGTTTTCAACGCCAGCATACCAGCGTCGGGCAGATTTGGTCCGTGATCCCCAGAGCGCCAATCGCCACCAACGAAGATGCTGCTCATGCCTTTGTTAAAGTCGAAAACAATCGCAGAGACGTCCTCACTCAAAATAGGAAACTGGGCCAGCAAAATCGTCTGTGGCATGTTGGCAGCTAAATTATGACCCTTCGAGGTCTCTAGTAAGTAGAGCTGCCCGTCTTGTTGGTGAAAAGAAACGATTCGGCTTTCCAGTGCGCTAAATCGTGGCGCCATAGCCTGCGGTATCATCTCTACCTGAAGCAAGAATTCTTTTTCCAAAGCCGATCTTTGAATGGAGATTTGATCGTGATCCGTTTGCAGATCCGGGGCCGGAGTCGCGGTCTCGCTATTGATCACCTTGAAGGAAGAGTCTATGGCCGCTGCCGGTGCGAACGCCGGATCTTGAAATCGTGGTGCCTTCGTACAACCGACCACAACCAATGAACCTAAAAAGGCAAACAGCAAAACCCTCATCTCAACCCCCTCGTTGAAAGACTGGGCTATCAAGGTTTGAAATGCGTGTCAATGTCACCCTGGCTTGACCGCATAGCCAAAATAATGAATTGTCAGCCGCGATGAAGCCCTTCGCACAATTCACGGAGTTTCGAAATGACTTTTGAGGAATATCAAGAACAAGCTTGGACTAACCACGCCACTGATGCAGCAACGGTAGCCAGCGGCTTTACCACTGCCATGACTCTTGTAGAGACCAGTGCGCAAATAGAACAGTTCATGGTCTTGGTCACTCATGTGATGGGTGAACATTTGGGCCGGTGGAATGACGGCATTGAAATTTTGCAGCAGTTACAAAAACATCCCAAATTCGTCAGCGGAAGTGAGACTGAAAAAGCCGGACTACGCTCGATCGCCATCTTGAAACTCTGTGCCGATGGCTCGTCGAAGCCGGACTCGTTCAGTGTTTCTGACCAAATCAGAATCCTGGCCACGGCAGCTTCTGCTTTGAGTTCACAAGATCCTCTTCAGGCAAAAGTACTTTTGAATCGTGCGCTGGAAATGGCCAAATCCGGAATTGATCAAAAAGATCCGGCGAATCGCGCCCTCGCAGTCACTGGCAATAATCTGGCCTGCGCCCTAGAAGAAAAGCTGGATCGAAATTCTGACGAAACTGAATTGATGATCCTGGCCGCTCAAACAGGTCGCAAGTATTGGGAGTTGGCGGGAACCTGGTTGCACATTTCCAAAGCGGAATACCGGCTAGCGATGACCTATTTACAAGCCAAAGATTTCAACAAAGCTTTGCAGCACGCGCAAAACAGTCTTCGTCAACGCCAGGAACACAAAGCCGGCAATGTCGACATGTTCTATGCTTACGAAGGCCTGGCCGTGGTGGAGCGCGCTCGCAAAAACGAAACTGCGTTTCAAGAAGCGACGGCGCAAGCTCAAATCTATTTTGCCCAACTGACCTCCGAAGAAAAAACTTGGTGCGAGCCCAGCTTGAAATCCCTCAATAAGAACGGAGCCCGAAAATGATCGACCACACAGGTTTGAAAGTCAGCGATGGCGGCAAAAGCCGAAATTTTTATAAGCACGCCTTAGCGCCTTTGGGATATCGAATGATCATGGAAATTCCCAAGGAATATACCGAAGGCTTGTTAGTCATTGGATACGGAGTTCCGCCCAAACCAGATTTCTGGATGAGCGAAGGAAAGCCCAACGAACCCAGAGTGCACATCGCGTTTCGTGCGGGAAATCGCGCGCAGGTTGATGCTTTCTACAAAGCTGCGCTTGCTGTCGGTGGAACAGACAATGGTGCTCCGGGACCGCGCCCACATTATCACGAAGACTATTATGGGGCTTTTGTTTTGGATCCCGACGGACACAACATCGAAGCCGTTTGCCACGAACCATAGGGGTTTTTCAATCTTACCCAGTTCGGTAAATTGGAGGTCTGCTGTTGATTGTTTTGATTTCATATCGAACGCAGGCGCAGAAGAACCTTAAATGACCGAACTGGGAAACTTCGGAAAAATATCCTTGGGCTCTCCGCAATCCAATAGTGTTAAGTCACCAAATTCATGCGATAGATATTGCCGCTCGTCCGCTTGAGTCTCAGATAAACTGAGCATTTCACAACCGCAGAAAGCTTTCATTAATTCCGAGTGGCTGGAGCCCTCCTCATGCATTCCCGTGATCAGAATATCCACGGCACGGATTTTACTGGTCGGACCCAACTTAAGATCCGTTAGACCGCTCATTTTTTCTTGGGCGAAGGCCGACTCCACTGCGCGCGTCACCGAAGTTCCGAGGGCCACAATCCTGCCACCATTTTGTCGAGCGGACTGAATGGCGTCCATGGTGGACAACGGAACTTCAAAATATTCTTCCAAGGGCAGAAGCCTATCCAACTCTGCACTGCCCGTGCTGGAGATTCCGGCGCTGTGAAGAATCGGGACGATGCGCACTCCGCGCTGTTGAAGCTTCAATAACAAATCCCAGGTCAGCGGAAAAGAGGCGCTGGGCGGCTCTACCGAAATGGGAGGCCCCGCGAACAAAGTCTGTTGATCCCAGATCTCGAGCGCTTTTTCGTGATAGGAATATTGAATGGGCTGACCGAAGGTGTAAAGATCTTTGGTCAACTGTTGCGAGTGAAATTCCACCTGCAACAAACGCGAGACCCCAGGATTTATGTTTGTCACTGAAATCCTCAGGGTGGGACTCACCTCGATTTCGTCACCGACGATCAATGGCGGCGGGAGTCCCCTTGTTTCTGTGGTCCAGCGCCAATCACCATGGCCGAAGGACACCGCCGACCAACGGCGCAGATCGTTGGTGTTTTCGCCTCTGAAGGCGGCCAGCCGGATTTCTATCGGAAGTCCCAGGCGACGAATAATTCCTCTGAAGCTGGAAGGCAACGTGCCAGAGGAATTCACCACCAGAAGGTCTCCGGCGGTCAGGATGTCGGGCAACGCCGCGACTGTTTTATGTGAGATCTTGTTGGGATCGTTCGCACTGACGATCATCATTTTGGTATTTTCGAAGTAGCGCTTAGCCTGGGTCGCGGGTTTCATCGGATCCTCCTTCGCACCGGCTGAAACTTCCCGGCCGCAATCTGTTCCAGAATCAATCGCGCTGAGTCCTCCGGTGAATTTAATGCAGAGACCTCGGCATCTGGTATCGCAGAAAGATGCAACGGCGTGTTCATATCACCGGGATCAAGAGCCAAAAATTGAACTCCAGTTTCCGCCAGCTCCGCTTGAAAAATTCGGGTCATGTGATCCAGCGCCGCTTTCGAGGCTGCGTAAGCTCCCCATTTTGGATAGGCATTGACGGCCGCATCGCTAGAGATATTAACCACGACTCCGGACCGTCTTAAAATCATGTCGGCCGCCACCAACTTCGTCAATCGAAACGGTCCTATCAAATTTGTCTGCAGCGCAAGCTCGAAGTCTTCGCAGTCCGTGTCCATCAACAGCCGCAGAGGAGTGGGACCCAGGCTGCTGGCATTGTTGAAAAGAACATCGATATGACCAAGTTCAGTGATGGCCTCTGCATAAATCCGGTGGATCTGTCTTTTGTCAGAGACATCCCCGCGTATGACCCCGGAAGCTTCTTTCCGTGCAACAAGAGCAGTGAGCGCTCCCATGTCTGTGAGCTGACGATGGAGCGACAAACCAAGCCCCGAGGTTCCACCTGTAATTAGTACTTTTTTGTTTTTCCAGAAATTATCGGTCTTCATTGGACCTCCCTGAATTCAATATAGGTGGGATTGACCTTTTACGGTCATTTATGCTAATATATTGTCAAAATGCTCACCGAATGGACGAATGCGTGAAAGTTTCCCTCTATCTAGCTGACAACATCATTGATCTACGCAAGAAAAAAGGACTGAGTCAGGATCAGCTGTCACGGTTGGCAGAGATTCCTCGTTCAACTTTAACTCACATTGAATCAGGCTCTGGTAACCCGTCCTTGCAGAATCTGGTGAAAATTTCGGCAGCACTTCAAGTGGGCATCGAGGAGCTTCTGTCCCGACCGCGCAACGAATGCGAACTGCTAAGTCTTGACCTTATCCCGATGGTCCAGCGGGGTCAGGGCAAAGTGCGGATTTTCAAATTACTTCCGGATAAAATCAAAGGTTTGGACGTCGATCGAATGGAAATGGAAAGAGGTTCAACTATGGGCGGCCACCCACACTTGAGCGGGGCCAAAGAGTATCTCACGGTCATTCACGGCGAAGTCACCGTCGTCGTTGCCGGAGATCGCTACGTGGTGAAAGATGGCAGCATGTTGGCATTTCCAGGAGACCAACCCCACTCCTACCGATGCACCGGCAATAGCAAAGCCTTGGCTATCAGTATTGTCGTACCGGTGACTTTGGGAGTGGACTAGGGATTCTAGTTGTCGGTGCTAGCACGACGTTTGAAGTTGATCTGAACATCTTGCGGACTTGCAGAGCCTTTTCCGAATAGAACTTTGATTCCTGTCAAAGCATAAAAATGTGCAGAGCCATCGGCCGTTGCTCCAACGGTTTTACCAAGGGACATGTACAGCAGTGCATTGTTGGAAACCTTGGTGGTCATGCCAACCACCACACCAGTAGTGGCTTGATCCTGCAAATTGAACGCCGAGGTCCGATAGACTTCACCAGTAACAATCGTCGAATCAGTGACATTCATCCCAGCACCAAAGCTCATCAAGGCCTGTGCCGGCTTCGATGGATCACTCAATGACAAGATCACTCCGGCATTGCTGACCAGTGCGACTGGTCCGTATCTTTTAGAAACCAAAATAGGGAGGGTCAAGTTGGTGCCCGTGTCCGGCAGTCCGTGTCTGACCGCCGCAGATCCTGGAGTCATAAAATCGATGGTGGGAAACCACGCGATGGTCAGTTGCTTTTGTTCATTGTTATAGAGCTGTTGTTTGACACCCACTTCGATTCTTCCAAAGGCTGATGCCTGCGTGTCCAAACCTGGAACCGACTGAGAGTCGTAATGAATGACCATCTTGGCTTGAACACCTGGCTTGATTCCGTAGTTCATGTCCAGAGCAAAGTCCTCAAAGTCACTGTGAGATCCATCCGGATTTGTGGCGTGATCAAAGCTGAAAGTATTGTTGATTTCCCAGCACTGAGGATCCGTAGTTCCTGGATCGTCCGAAATATTTGGAGGCGATGCCGGAGCCGGATCCAGTTTCCCGACTTGGCACGGGCGCAAATCCTGGGCAAGAACCAGTGAGCTCATCAAAACAAAAGGGAGTGTCCATTGAATCCAACGCATAATCACAGGAACATGCCAAATCAAGGCCAGCTTCAAATCGAATCTGGGTTAAATAAGGGAGCCCTGGTGTCCAATTGTTTAATTCCAGGACATTAATTGTCGTATTTGATTGACCGACTTTCCCGAGCCCGCTTAAACGGCATTGCACGCATGACTTTTTCGGAAGGACAAAGGTTTATGAGCACAACTCTGGAACGCAGCCAACCTGACTTTATCAACAAACTTCCTGCCATCACTGCGGCATTTTGGCTGATGAAAATCACCGCCACCACTCTTGGTGAAACCGGCGGTGACTGGTTGTCCATGACCATGAACGTGGGTTATCTAGTGAGCACTTTGGTCTTCTTTGCCATCTTTGCTGTGGCACTCGCTGCCCAGCTGATGTCTAAAAAGCATCACCCCTATCTTTACTGGACCGTGATCATCGCCACCAGCACAGCTGGCACCACGATGTCCGACTACATGGATAGAACTCTGGGGCTTGGATACACCAAGGGCGCGGCAATTCTTGTGACAATTCTTCTTTGCCTATTGGCAGCTTGGCGTTTCACTGTTGGAAATCTCAACGTCAATGACGTTCGCTCTCGCAAAGCCGAATTATTTTATTGGATCACGATTCTATTTTCCAATACATTGGGAACAGCGCTCGGAGACTTTTTGGCCGACGATTCAGGACTTGGATTTTTCGGAAGTTGGTTATTGATCAGCGGAATTTTGGGCGCCATCTTGGCGGCCGCTCGCTTCACAAAACTCAATAAAGTATTTTTGTTTTGGGTCGCATTCGTTCTGACCCGGCCCTTCGGCGCCACATTCGGAGACGTGCTGACCAAGACTGCGGACAAGGGAGGGCTGGATTTGGGAACGGGTTATTCGTCCCTGATTTTGTTGGCCATTCTGGTTCTCACGATCCAGTGGTTCCATAAATGCGGCTCCCGAAATTGTCGTACTGTCAAAACATCAGCCACCTAAAGGACCCCTAAGTCCTCTTAATTGCAGCAGCTCTTGGAATGGGTTTCGCAGTAGCTATGTTCGTATGAAAACGGCAGAGTCGACGAAATTCAAAAATCTCCAATTGGCCCTCGCCCTCGGAGGACTTGTTTTCCTTGCAGCGGCCTGTAAACCAGTCACGCCGGACGCGCCGGTGTCTCCTGCCGCGATCATGAACCAAGATCTTTCAGAGAGCCCCACTTCAATCACTCAAGAAAAACAAGCTTCTGCTCCCGCTGATTTGATCCAGCTGAAAGCAGCCATGTACACCGAAGGCTGCAAGCAGGTCGGCCAGCCCGAAGCAGTTCTAAAACTACATCCTAAATTGGCTGCTGGATCCGCCTTCGTCATCAACGAAAAAACGGGCTTACGTGGTGATACTAAATTCGAAATGACCTATGACATGAGACTCTCGGCCCTGCCCGCCGCTGCTGCACCACTGGTCTACAATGTGTCTTTGGAAAATCTGCGACTGTCGGGTTTTCATGGCGCGACCACTGATGGAGATACGGAAAATTTGACTCGCCAGTGCGTGGTCTTGGATGCGACTTCAGCACTAGAGCGATGTTCGCAGCCCAATATCCCGCTCTCGGATGAACTGAGCCAACAGCTTCGCCAGTCGCAAACTCAAAGTGCGGATTGCCAGCTCAGCGCGATTCCAAAATTTCCGGGCAACGCCGACCAATGGTCGACGGCGCAGTACACTCTTAAGAACCAGAAACAAGTCGGCGCATTCGTTCATCGAACGCAGGTCGGTATGACCCAGACATGCGCCGACAATCCGACGCCAAAAACCGTGATCGTAACTATGGTGACTGCAACCTCCAATGATGTCGTGGCCAGCAGCTACTCTCATTGTGGTGGTGAAGCGCTTTACTCTAAGACATCTCTGCGGGATTCCGCTAGCGGGGCTTTACTGTCACTGCAAATCAATTCGACGCTGATCGCACCACTGGTTGCGGTGCCCGTCGCACTCTAAAGCACTCGTACAAATTCGGCGATGGTGCTCACAGAATCATCGTCCAGGCCCACCAATACGATGGGTGGATAAAGTGGATTCACAGAAACCAGATGGATCACGGCGCAGCTTTCGTCATCGGAAGTTTTAGCTGGAGTTTGCCGCTGATATTTTTTCACCACGAAGGCATCACCCGTCTCTGGATTTTGCAATCCACCCGCCTGAACTAGAAAAATTTTTCCCTGGCGACTTCCGCCGGTGTATTTTTTAAACAGGCACAAAGAACCATTCTTAATCAGAGGCTCCATGGACTCCCCGCGAACGACCGCTGCAAAATATTGCTCTTCATTGGCACGAATTCGGGCATCCACCCAACCGCTGGGCTTGATGGACTCTGTGCTGTGAGGCTGAGCAAATTTTCCCGCAGCCACTTTCAGTGGATAGACCGGAACGTGACCGGACAAAGAACGTTCACCCTCGTCGTAGGGGATGATTCTTTGATCTTGCTTAATTTCAGTGTCTTCGGTGGTGAAAGAAAATAATTCCACTAAGGGAACTTGCAAGGTCTCTGCATACCTGGCCAAAACCAGAATCTGAGAATCAGCTAGACCTTTTTCCAGGCGATCGATGCTGGCCGGCGAAAGCTGCTCTGATTCCTTATAAAGCCGATCGATGGAGTATCCTTTTTCCAGCCGCAGCTGGCGGCAGCGCACACCCAGGGCCTTTAAGAACGGGTCGTTCTTGTACCGAGATCTGGATTTTGTCTTTGCTTTGACCGTCCGCGCCTTTGCCATGCGGGAAGACTACTACTTTTTATTTATTGCCACTTTCCTAATAGGGAATGTTGGTATATCTTATTAGGAAATAGCGGAGGGGAGCATGGGTAGAGGGAATAAGCTGAATAAAGAAATCGGCAAGATGATCCGCGATGCCCGGATTAAGAATAAAATGTCGCGGCGGGAATTGGCTCAGCGATTGGGTTTCCGCTCGGAAGGGCTGATTTCACGATTTGAACAGGGCCTGTGCGAGGTGCCGCTCCACACTTTGGCCGAACTCTTCGCTATTTTAATACCCGAATCTTCGCAGGATGAATGCGCCTTAACTTGGTGCGTTCTGATATCAGAACGGTGTTCTGATTAGTAAATTTTTTAATGCAGAACATTCCTTATTCCGAAGGATCTGTGGCATGACGAGCGAAAAGAAAAAACCATCCAGAAAGAAAAGCTCATCGCCATTTGCTCAAAATTTGAAACAAATTTTGGACGCTAGGGGTATTTCTCTACGCAAAGCCGCCAACATCTGCGATGTCGAGCCGTCAGTGCTTCACGGCTGGCTGCAAGGCACCAGTCCCCAGGATATCCAGAAAGTTCTGAAACTTTGCAACGAGCTTAAGTGCGATTTCCAGTGGTTGCTGACGGGAACGAAGGACAAGATCACTGCAAAGCAAGTGAGCCTGACTGAACTCTTCGAGATGGAGAATGATCCGATGTTCAGCGGAATTTTTATGATTGAGGCCAAACGTTTGAAGCGGAAAGTTTAAAGGAGAAAAAGATGAAACCACTATTCAGAAACATTATATGGTCCCTTTCGGTCTTGTTCGTCGCAGGTTGCGTGACTCCCATGAAATTAAATCCAGAGGAGAAAGCCTTCCTGGAAAAGGTTAAAACTGCCCCACTTGAATTCAATGTTTCCAAGGAAGAAGTTACGGACGCCTGGGGTCGTGCCCAAAGTTATGTTGGGCAATATTCGTCAATGAAATTGCAAACAGCCACCGACTTTGTGATTCAGACATATAACCCAGTTATGGGAGACGCCGGCTGGGGCTATTCAGCAACGAAAACCCCAATGGGTAAGGAATTTAAAATTTCGGTTAAGTGCCTCGCCTCAAATATGTTTGTCAAAGATCTCACGGAAAGCAATGCACGTATATTCGCGAACTACGTAAAAACCGGAGAGATGCCACCGGATGTGCGACTGATTCATAGATAGCTTTGAACAGCCGCTAGCTGAATGTTCAAAGACCAAATGAGAGGAGCATTGTGAATCGTAGCACCAGTGTCATCCATAACCTGATTTCAGTGACTGTTATTGGAGCGCTTCTGACCTCCTGCCAAACAATGCCAACGGCACCTGCACAGTACGCCGAAAAGGGAATGAACGTGATGGAAGTGCTCTGGCTTGAGGGCTTTCCGCTGGCCATCGAAGAAGGATATGACGAAACTTTTCTAAAATATAACGGTTATGTCGACGTCATTCGTAAGGGCTTCTTCTCGCACAAAATCACTGGTAGCTATTCATTTTCAGCTGATGCGATCAATGCTGGCGGGGCCAAGCCTCAAGTTTATTTCATCAAATTATCTGACGAGCTTACTAGCGATATTTATTACCAATACTACACAACCTGCCTCGAACGAGCTCTCGCCCTGGCTGGTATCAAAACCACCAAAGATCAAAAAAATGCAGATGCAGTTATGGACTTCGAATTTAGCGTCATTGAACAAAAGGAAAACAAAATACAAAGTGAGCTTGTACCCGTTGGTAACTACTCTTGGACGAACTCGGGCGCATTATCTAGTGGCCACTCGTCCACATCATTTTATAGCCCAAATTCTAGTTCCCCAATATTAAACGCTTATGGAAACTCAAGTTCCTCCACGAGTGGGTATGCAAGTACAACCAGTGTCACTTGGCAAACCATGATCCACACAGTCACTGAAGTTTCTTACAATAGAAAATTTGTAGTCAATGCACGGTCAACGGACAGAAAGAAGCCATTTTGGAGACTGACCGTGAATAGCAACGGCCAGACCTCCGATCAAAGGCTGAACTTCGCCGCAGTAACTGCATTTTCTTCTAATTTCTTTGGCAAAGACTCACGTGGGCAATTTAAATATTTCACGGGAATTTCTGATCCAAGAATCCAATACATTCAAGGCGACGATTCGGCCTTGAACTATTTGAAAGGTAAGCCTGACCTAATTCATGGATTAAAATTTGACTTTTCCAACTCAGAGCTGATTCGCCAGACAAATCAATTTGGCGATACCCCGGCTATTTTGGCGGTGAAACTTCATGCTGTCGACGCTGTTGATAAAATTTTGTCCGCGGGAGCATCTCCAGATCAGTACGACAAACATGGAAAGCCAATACTCGCTTGGGCAGTGGATACGCGAGATCCCGTTCTGATTGAAAAACTTTTCAAATTCGGAGCAAGCCCAAGCCTAGAGCTTCTTTTCGAATCGACGTCCAACAACAAGGTGACGGTTTTCGACTACGCCAAAAGATCTAAGGATAAAACGATAGCGGCACTTTTTGATAAGTACTCAAAGAATCCCGTTAAGCCAAAATCGGCGAAAAATTAGAGGCAGTGGACCTATGAGTATCGGACGCATTTTTATTATATTTTCATTTGTTCTGATGGGATGCGGTCACGCTTGGGTCATTAGTCAGCGTCCAGATGGTGGCGTCGTAGGGTATCAGGGATATAGTTCGGTTGAAAGTGCCACCAAAGATGTTCGACAGCTAATCCCTTGTCCATCTTACTCGATGGTTTCCGATGATCTAAAATCGGAGCGATATCAGTACACGGCAATTCAAAATGTAAATACCCAGTCAAGTGCCCAAGTGGTTGGACCAGGCGGTTTCTACTATGCATCTGGTTCCCAAACTCAGCAAGTGCCTGTCACTCAAAATGGTGTTCGACAATGGAGAGAGTTCACTTACTCGTGCAGTGAAGTGTCAAACTCATCAAGCTCGCTCAGGGTCCCTGCTTCAAATAATCAGTACAACCAATGCAACGAGGATTGTTATAGGAGGTTCAGCAATGAAACGATTAAAGCGGTTTCTTGCTACGACTCATGCAAATGAACTCGGCATAATTTTATTGCTCCTGGTTGTGTTCATACCTAAATCCCATGCACTGGATAAAGCTCAGGCCCAATTGATGTCTGATGGATTTCTTGCAATTGCTACAAAGGTTTCAGCCTCATCTGATGAATTACTTAAACAGTCTGCGACCAATCTGATTCAGATTGTTCAAGTTGCAACGTCGTCGTCAACTACGATTGTAGAGGCCTCAGATTCCCTTTGCAGCAAAGCAAAGAAAGATTCTTTGCAACAGGATCTCGTAGTCGTTAACTCTTATTTCAAAAAAATCAAATTTTCCACAAAAGGAACTCGGGCAGTTTTTACGGCCTGGGCAGGTATGATTCAGACATTGCCGTCAATGTGTAATGAGTGGGTGTCAGACATGTGCAGGAATATGGATCAGGTTGGAGATACTCTCATTAGTTCCTACATAAATCTTAATTGCGAGGAACATCAGACCACAAAAAATGATTTAGATAAACTAATTGAAGATATGAAAAGTATCTCCACGAGATATCCGGCTGAAGCTGAGATTCTAAGAGTGGAGCAACATAAACAACTTTTTGACTATTGTAAGAAAATGAAAGCCCAAGGATATAAGTGGACATACACCCCAGCTTCGCCTTCAGCAGTGCCCAGGTGTAAGGCTCGTACAGGTCACGGCAACCATGACGACTAAGTATCTTTCCATTTACAGGAAGGGAATTTAATGAAAATTCTATTGGTTTTCCTATTACTATTTTCCCTCGCGTCACTTCCTCTGGAAGCGCGGACCAAACATGGATCTGGTCATCCCGTCCAAGTGAAGGGCTATACCAAGAAGAACGGTACATACGTTCATTCCTACAGACGAACTGCACCAAACAGAACCAAACAAGATAACTGGTCTCACAAAGGAAATGTCAATCCGGATACAGGTAGGGCCGGAACACAAAACTAACAGGAGAGCATCTTGAATAAAATAAGTTCGCTCACAGCACTATCTCTTGTTCTCGGACTCCTAGTCCTAGGATGCACATCAAAATCCACTCGCGGCGAGCATATTTCATACGTCCTTAGTCATATGCCCAGCGGGAAGGAAAAAATGAAATTTGTAGGAATGGTCAACGAGCAGCTGGATCGCACAACAGATCCCGAAGAGCGAGCTCTTATCGAACTCTATAGAGATTCTTTGAGCTGCTATTCGATCGTGAAACGTGAGGACCTGGACGTAACCGGCGTTCCCTGCAAAAAAATGCACCCAGAATATTACGCTCCCTTTTCCGCCTCAGCGGAACTCCTGGACGGCATCAGTCTCAAGCAAGGCACCTACATAAATGAGGTGCTAGGTTGCAATATCAGATTCTTGCTTGCCCACGATGATGCAGCATACTCGAGATGTCTAAGCGCAACCAAGGCAGCACTCAACTTGGAGATGGAGCTTAAGGATCGCAAACCCAGCTCGGAAAAGCTTCATCTGCCCCGTCCTGATTTCATTCCTGAATCTTAAACAATCACTCCGACCGCAACGCCTCAATCACCTGAAGCTTCTCTGCCTTCAGCGCCGGAACCAATCCGCTGGCGATGCCCACGGCCAAAATGGAAAATAGCGACATGGTGACGGCCACGGGCTCAAAGATCCACTGAAACTTCAGTGACGGAATCAGCTTCGTGGCGAAGAAGATCATCGACTCGTACGAGGTAAATCCTATGATCACTCCCATCAGGCCGGCGACCACGCAGAGGGCGACGGACTCCATCAACACTTGCAGGCGTAGGCTTCGATTGGTGGCGCCCAAGGCTTTTCTGATGCCGAATTCTTTGAGTCGCTCGGTGACCGATACCAACATCATGTTGTTGATGCCGATTCCGCCGACAGCCAGGGCGATCATGGCTATGGCTGCTAGTAGAATTTCGAAGATGTTTAGGAATTTCTTCATCTGTGCAATCAACGTGCTGTCAGAGTCCACGTTGAACATTCCTGATTTTCCGTATTTTTGTTCGAAATAGGATTGGATTTTTTTGCCGGTGGCCTCGACGTCGCCGTCGGGGGCGATCTGCAGGGCGACCTCGTGAATTTGGCTGCTCCACCAGTTGTCGGCGACGGACTGAAAATAGGTGTAGGGAATGAAAACATTCAGATTGGGTGGCGACCAATCTTTGTTGCTAGTCGTGGATTTTAGCACGCCAATCACCAGGCACGAGTAGGAAATTCGTTGACCGTCGGTGATAGTCACTACCTGGGAGAGTGGATTGATTCTGGAAAATAAGCGCTCGGCGATTTCGAAACCGATCAGGCACACGGGACTTCGGCCTTCGACATCGTAAGGGGTCAGATTTCTTCCGACCTCCAAGCCGCGATTGGTGATGTCGAGATACTCTGGGGTCACTCCATAGACTGATACCTTTTGATCACCGGCCTCGACACCTCCTGCCACGGCGCGAACGCGGGTGGTGCTCATGGATGGTGACATGATCATCACTTCGGGAAATAATTTTTTTAGAGCGACGATGTCGTGTTCCCAGTCAAAGGCCCGAAAACGAACACCGATGGAATCAGTGGCTTTCATTCTCCAGTTTTGATAACCGCGGATCATCAGTTTGTTCACGCCGAGAGTTTCGTACGTTTCCAAAATTCTCTCTTTGGAAAACTGTCCCAGTGTGACCATCGCTAGAACTGCGGCGACACCGATGACCACACCTAACATGGTCAGCAAAGATTTGGCCTTGTTGCGTAAAAGGTTTTCCAGCACCAGCGGAAAAACCGATTTAGCGATCTTGCGATACATACTAAGATCATAAATTTTTGGTAACCGGGAAATCTTGGTGGTTTTTGCCGCACGAGTATTGGTCGGCGGAGCAAAATTTTCCACCGTGCGCTCGAAAGCACCATCTTTCAAATGCAGAACCTTCGAACAGCGCTTGGCCACGTCGGAATCATGGGTGATCAGAATGATGGTTTTTCCCCGCCGATTGAGCTCGGTCAATAAATCCAAAATCTGCTGGGCGTTCTGGCTGTCCAGATTTCCCGTGGGCTCATCGGCCAAGATTAAGTCAATGTCGTTGATGAGGGCTCGGGCGATGGCTACGCGCTGCTGCTGTCCTCCGGAGAGTTGGTTGGGCTGATGCCGCAGGTGACCTGTCAGCCCCACTTGCTGTGCCAAAGCTTTTGCTTTACCTAAATGATCGCTCTCGGTGTCAGCGAACTCACTGGGGTAGCGAGTGGGAAGCAGAATATTTTCTAGCACAGAGGCCTTGGCTAAAAGATGAAATTGCTGAAACACGAAACCTATTTTTTGGTTGCGAACCACAGTGAGATCTTCATCGCTCAGTTCGGTGATGTCGACGCCGTCGAAGATCACCGTGCCCGAGGTCGGCTTCAGCAAGAATCCCAATATATAAAACAGTGTGGACTTTCCAGATCCCGACGGACCTTGGATGCCCACGAATTCCCCGGCGTTGACCTTGAAGTTCAGGTTTTTTAGCACGTCCACCCGCTGGGTGCCGACCTGATATTGGAAAGAAAGATTTTTTACTTCAAACAAGACATCTTCCTATCGTGATTTCAGAATGGAAAGATAGTCCACCTGCCGGATCTTATCGCCCTCATTCAAACCGCTTTTGATTTCGAAGGCTTCCTCGTTTTGCAGTCCGACGGTGATGTCTTTTCTTTGGCCCTTTTCTGTCTGGACAAAATATTGCGTGCCATCTTTTTGGATGAACTCTTGCCGTAGCATTAGAGCATTCGCGGATTTATTGGTGATGATGTCGACCAGCACGGACATTCCAGGGCGAAGGGACTCGTCACTGTCTAAGACCTCGATGATCACGGGGAACTCCACCCGGGACTTGTCCCAATCCTTTTGCTCTTTCGCGGCCAAATGCACGTGCACGATTTTTCCCTTGTAAGAGCGCGACAATATGGCAGAGGCCTTGATGACCACGTCCTCCCCGACTTTCAGTTTGGCAAATTCAATTTCAGGAGCACTGGCTTCGATGTAAATGTGGGTCAGGTCATCGATTCGCACCATCGCAATTCCTGTGCCCGCGGTGTTTTGTTGGTCGACGTATTCGCCTTCGGTTTTTAGAATCTGCACCACGGTTCCTGAGAAGGGTGCGCGCAATGGATACACGTCTTCGCTGCTTCCGCGCAAAGACTGCGCAACGCTGACGATCGGCTGTCCCTCTTTCACTTGATCACCGATCTGCACGTAAATTTTTCGCACATATCCGCTGTACGGAGCAGAGATCACTGTTTTTCGATTGGGAGTCACCGAACCCGCGATGGTCACTCGCTGAATCAAATCGCCTCTGGTAACGCTGCCCACGTTGGTCTTGCCCGTCGAGGGCTCGCTGCCTCGGGAAAAAAGAAATCCCAGAACGAACATGGCAACCACTGCGATCCACAGATATTTATTCTTCAGCAATTGCTTCATAGATTTTTCCTTCATAGTATTTGTACTGGGCCAAGCCCGAAAGCACCTCAAAATACGCCGTGTAGAATTGAACCCGCGCCGCCAGCAGACTGTTCAAACCGGTGATCAAGTCCAGGTAGCTGACCTTTCCTTCGCGGTATTTCTCTTCAAGATCGCGATTGCTTTCCTCTTGAAGATTAAGAAGCTCTTGATTCAAGTTGTAACTTTGATCCATTTTTCCAATATTGACCATCAACGACTGAACGCTGGCATTCGTGGTGATCAAGTTCTGATCCAGTGTATTTTTTTGAATGTCACGATTCAGTTCCGCGATTGAAACATCGCGGTTTCTAGTGCCCCAGTCCCACAAATTGTAATTCAAGGTGATCAGTGCATTCCAAGAAAGCTGGTTGCCATCAGAGTACGGAGTGGGCGAATTGATGTAATTTTGATTGGTGTAGGAGGCCCCGGCGGTGAAGGCAATCTGCGGCCAGTAATTCCTTCGCACCAAGGACACATTTTTTTCATAGATCTGCTGCTGAATCTTAGCCAAGCGAAAATCATAAAAATCTTCTTGTGGCGGCGCTTGACTGGGAAACTTAGGCGCAAGCTTCAGCGCCCGCTTCACCTCTACGGGGGTAAATTGCGACGGCTGCTGAGAAGCAACCAGTTTGCGCAAATTCACCGCGGATTGATTCAATTCGTTTTCGGCGGTGATGCGATCGATCTCTGCCTGTTGAACTTGAATTTTTAGTCGCAAGAAATCACTCTTCGGAT
>JABDFK010000023.1:15969-32259 GCA_013286585.1 Deltaproteobacteria bacterium | reverse complement strand
TCTATTGTCGAAGAAAACGATAAAATCGTCACCCATTCTTTAGTGGTTAAGGCAAACATGCAAATCATCGCCTTCCATATGATGAGATTCAGCGGCGGTAAAATTGTAGAGTTTTGGGATTTGGGTGCACCCGTCTCAAAAGAGTGCCCAAATGAAAATGGTTTGTTTTAGTGATGTGCAAGTACGGCAGCTAGGTTGGCCGAGAAGTCGGTGCTTCTGAAGCCTTTGTTCGCCAGAATATTAAGGCAAGGCCATACTTACGAAGCCTGTGTTCCGATAAACGCTAGGCAGCTTAGAATCGTTACCTTGTTGACCAAATATTGAAACTTGCTTTTAATATCTATGGAGGCCTCATGAAATTATTTTTTGCCTTACTTGCATTTGCTTTCGCTAACGAGTCCATTCAATTTACGCCGGCAACCACCAAGCTTAATATTCCGACGGCCACCACTATTTTCTCTAAAGATGCGCAGCTAACGGCTCCAAAAGGTTGGAGTATTGGTATGAATCTGCAAAATAATAGCACGGTCAAATATGAAATTCTGTTAGCGCCTAATAAGGATTTAAGCACCAGTGACGTTCATGCAGGGCTTTTATTGAAGGGGATGCCTTCGGCAATGAGTCTTGAAGAAAAAAAGAAAACGCTTGAAGCTAATAAGGGATATGGAGTGACCTACCAAACAATCAATGGAGATAAATGGTTATTTTCCACGCATGAAATAATCCATCAGAAAGGTTTCCCCTACATCGAGATTTCGGGCACCTTGATCAAAGGAAATCGCGAATTTTTACTATTAGCCGGTTATCCGAAAAATCAAGAATCTACCATCAAGAGCCAAATTGATGAAATTATCTCTACTGTGAAGATTAAAAACTGATCGCGTCACACTGGATTTTTAACCAGAATCTGTATCGAAAAGCCCTGCCTTCAGGGCTTTTCGTTTTTTGACAGGGATCTTCTTCAAGAGAGCCGAAGGCCGGCGAAGCGGCGGAGCCGGTTCGCCTCATAGGTCGCAACAGCGACCCAGACAAATAAATAGAAAATTTTGCGCACCAATCACCGCAAAAGGCAGAAGCAGGAACTAAAAATAAATCATCGAAATTAGAGAAAAATTTTGCTGGCGCAAAATTTTGGTGCCCTCAAGAAGACTTGAACTTCCACGTCCTTACGGACATATGAACCTGAATCATACGCGTCTACCAGTTCCGCCATGAGGGCAAGGTTGTGCGCCAATTCATCAATAAAGGCCGATCTTGTCAAGAGCTTCCGCGAAGAACCCAGGTGACTTCGTGCTTATTGTGAAACAGATGATGGGCACGGGAATTAGGGAGTTTCAGCAGCTGCGCCAACGTCTTTAAATCCGAGCTCCCCTTAAATTTGACCGTACAAACATAATTGGGAATGGCAGAGCGAGCCCTCCATTTTTCCACCAGCTCCAGAAGCCGCTGGGGCTCGCAGATGATGTCCGAAAAAAGCCAGTCCACTGGGCCGTATTCTTCGACTATCTGCCTTGGATCTAAATTGAAGGCATCCCTCTTGATCGAGGTGACTTTTCGATTCCTCAAAAGTTCTGGCGCCAAAGGGGCTTTGTCCACACTTAAGACTCGGCAACCAAGTTGCGAAAGAACCCAGGTCCATCCACCAGGAGAACTTCCTAAATCCAAACACACATCTTTGCCAGAGGGATGAAATCCATGGATGGTGAAAAGTTCCCATAATTTCAGATAGGCGCGGGAGGGCGCAGCCTTGGTCTCCTCAAAGTGAATCACACCCTGAGGAAAATTCGGAAAAGCCTGTGTCGAAGCGAGAAGTCGATTTTGTTCCAACAGGCAAAAAACAGATTTCGGCTTCAATGCTTTTGGATCCAAAAACGAAATGGGCTGTTGTGGTCTACAACGAAGTTTTTCGGCAATCAGGCTTGCACGGCGATGATGACTGACAGAGGCACCCATCCACGGGCCTTTATGGAGGGCCTGCAATTTCTTAACGGCTTCCCCAATGGATTGAAAGTCGATCAGCCCAGCATTCGTGAGCGTCTGCTGAGCCCAAACACTGTCAATAGCTCGAGCCCTCACCGCAAGGAAACCCTCGGTCTGAAACAAAATTTCTTCGGATTTGGAATTAAGCTCTGCAAGAAGTTCGGCGCGGAAGGCCTCAATAAAAAAATAGGCGGTGAGCATTGGGAAATCAGAGGCTCGACAATTGCATCATGAGGAACACAAATCCTACCAGTAGGATGCCAGCAACCATAAGGGACTTAGAAATTGCCGGAAGATTGCCCTGGTGACTAAGATCCTTTTTCATAATGCTCCTTACCGATGACCGTGCAGCTCTAATAGCTTATCGTATCTGCGACCGCTTAACTTGAATTTTTTGCGCTTGTCTAGAATTAAGACGGTGCTAAGATTTAGCTCTGGCATCCAGCTCTGACCAGCGATCAAAAAGCGTCTCTAACTGAGACTGCGCCGAGTGAAGTTCCGCAGAAAGTTCCTGAATACGCTTGGAATCCGTCACCACTTCGGGTTTAGCTAATTCTAGCTGAATTTCAGAAACCCGCTTTTCCAGAGTGGCAATCTTGGCCTCCATCTGTTCCAATTCAAATTTTTCAGAGAAGGACAACTTTTTTTTCGAAGCATCCTTGGCCTGCGCTTTGGCTTCCGAGCGGGCCGTATCCTTTTTGGCCCGAATCAAATCTTCGGTGGCTTCAAACCAGTTTTCCCACTGGGAATAATCGGCGAACGAAAGAAGTTCGCCATCAAAATCATCGAAGCCACTAAAAGACAAAATCTGCGAGCAAACTTGGTCCATAAAATAACGATCATGGGTCACTAAAATAACGGCACCTTCAAAATCAGTGAGGGCCTCTTCCAAAATATTGAGCGTTTCAATATCCAGGTCATTCGTCGGTTCATCCAAAATAAGAATTTGGCATTCTTGCAACATCATTTGCGCTAGTCGCAGCCGAGCCTGCTCTCCACCCGACAGCTGCGCCACTGGCAAATCCATCTTGTCTTTGAAGAATCGAAAGCGTTCCAAATAGCTGCGCACGTGCACGAAGGTCCCGCGGAAATTGACGTAATCCCCTTCGGGACAAATATTTTGCAGCACACTTTTCTTGCGATCCAAGGAATCCTTGTTCTGTTCGAAATAGGCGAACTTTGATTCCTCGGCCATTTGCACTTTGCCCGCGTCGGCCGGAATCATGCCTAACAACGTTTTAATCAGCGTGGATTTTCCCGCACCGTTATTTCCGAGCAAAGCCAATCGCGTTTTTGGCGTTAAAATAAAATTGAGATCCTTAAACAGCCATTTGCCCGCATTTTCCGGGCGAAAATCGCGTTTACCAAGACCCTGCGCCATGATGAGTTTGCGCGGACCTTTTTCATTGGCTTCAAAACTGAGCGCCACATTGGTGCGTCGATTGAGATTTCGCAGACGCTCAACTTCGCTGGCCAACTGACCAGTGCTATTGATGCGCGCTTGCTGCTTTGTCTGCCTGGCTTTCGCTCCGCGAGCCAGCCATTCTTTTTCTCGGCGAAGCGTGTTCGCAAGCTTAGCTTCTCTGGCCAGTTGTTCCGTGGCCATTAGGCTTTTGGTCTCTAGATATTTATCGTAGCCGCCGTTGACGGTGAGCAAATGCCCAGGGAAGCGAGGATCCAAGTCTAGAATTTTCTGACAAACGCGCTGAAGAAAAAGTCGGTCATGGGTGATGATCAGGCAAGCAAAGCGCGCATCATTCAGAAAATTTTCCAACCATTTGATGGCGATGACGTCCAGATGATTGGTGGGTTCATCCAAAAGCAGCAGATCAGGAGCTTGGATCAATTGCTCCGCCAGCGCCACGCGCTTCTGCCAACCACCGGACATCGAGGTCAGTTGAATGTCCTCAGGAAACTGTGAAAGTTCTAATTTTCCGATCCACTCATAGGCCAAGGCCATCACATCAGGCTCGAGTTCATGATTTTTCAAGAGCACCGATAAAATCGTGTCACCCGCCTTGAACTGCGGATCTTGCGGCAGATAAGCCATGCGCAAACCGCGGCGGTTCACGACTTGCCCAGAATCCGCCTTCATTTCCTGCTTCAGAATTTTCATCAGTGTGGACTTGCCAACGCCGTTGGGGCCTAGCAAAGCCACGCGCTCGCCGTCCTCGATGCCGAAGCTGACATCTTTGAAGATGGATTTGCCAGCAAAGGATTTCGACAATTGGTGAACGCTCAGAAGTAATGCCATGTCCGATTTCTTACGCTATATTTGCCCCAGTTCCAAGTCCCGTGTAGGATGAATCAATGCCGATCGATTATTTGCAAAGAATTCCCTATCACGAGCTCGATTTCGAGGCCACCCGTTCCCGCGGTCCCGGAGGTCAGCACGTGAATCGCACCAACTCGGCGGTGGTTCTGCGGTGGAGCCCAGGCAATAGCACGGCGTTCAGCGAATACGAACTTCGTCTACTGCTGCAACGATTGCCTCTCACAGACTCTGGCGAAGTGTTGATTCGGTCGGAGCAGTTTCGTTCTCAGGATCAAAATAAGTCGGCGTGCCTACAGAAACTGGCCGCGATGCTAGAGCGGGCCTTGCACGTCGCTAAGAAGCGTATCAAGACCAGGCCCACGCGCTCTTCGCAGAGAAAACGCATCGATCAAAAATCTCGCACTGGGGAAATCAAAAAAGGGCGCCGGAAAGTGCATGGGGACGACTGATCCCGGCACCATCGTCCAGTTTCATCAGTGATATTGTTTACATCATGATTCATCCAAGCAAACATCAGGCATGTCCACAGGGCTAAAATAATTTACAAGGGGTTAAGATGTTAAGATTAGTCGTTCTAACAGTGATGTTTCTAAGTTTTTCGGCTTTAGCAGCTACCACGATCAATCATGACTATACTCCATGCCTCAAAGTATTGAATGAGAAGTCGCTGACCTTCAAAGATAAAATCGTTCCACTAAGTCCAGACGGATGGAATTATTTGGTCAAAAATAATGATGGCTCCATGTCCGTGGTGGCAGAAAATGGAAGCTATAAATTAGAGTCTAAACCTATTAAATGCTCTGTCAGCCAGGAGTTCAGTTCACTGCAAAGATTAAATGGGCTTGTATTAAATGCAATGACACACGAAACCTCGGCTGCGGCAAAAAAAGAAATTTCTTCTCAGTGCAAAGATGTGTTGGGTGGACTTTCTGGATATGGGATGATGGTTTCTGGTGCAGGAATGATGGTCGGCGGTGGTGGCATGATGGCGCCAACCACGAAGACTCCAGAGCCCCAGCCACAAGTTAGATAAAATACATCATCCCCAAAAGAGAAAGGCCAAGGATTTTTTCCCTGGCCTTTTATGACTCCGTAGATTCATCCATTTTTGGACGCTGGGCGCGGGGGCCCGGTCTCGGTGAGAGAGACCAACTCAAGCAGCTCCAGAAGAGCGTGAACATCATGAGTCTTACAAGGCTTTTTCAAAATCACAGGTTGTCCTCCAGTTGTGTTCGTTTAAGATTCCGGAGAATACGGCCGCTAGATATCTGGTCGCTGAGCCATTCAGTGGAGCTCCTTTCGCGCTACATACTTATCGGCAAGTCCTTGGTCCAGTTGATACCCTGATCGAAATATATTTTCCGAGCATGTCTCAAAATGAGAAGTCCTTGCTATCTCCCATGGGCCAACACAAAATATAAAGAAGCGAACTGTTATGATACGAGGGAAATTATGGCTGGTGCCTCAAAAAGAAAATCACTGCGCTTCCGCACCAAACCTGCGGCGATTGCTCACTTAGATCTGAGTGGCGGCAAAACTTTTCGTGAAACTTTGCCTGTGCTGATCGCCAATGAGTCCTACACCGGCTGTGCGGTGATGGTGATCTCTGATGAAAATTTCGAAGTGAATCAACTGGTCAAAATCAAGATCGGAAATGCGGAGGCTCTGCAGGCCCGCATCGTCTGGTGCAAAATTTTGGACGAGAATATTAAGAAAATCGGACTGCAGTTCAAAGAATAGGCGCATATGAGCGGACCGAAAAATCCTCTTCAAAAACAATTGGACCACGGAAAATTTCTGCGGGCCGTTCAGTACGTCAGCCAAGCCAGTCGCGGCCTTAAGAAGCTCACCTCCAGTGAATTGGCCCAGCTGAACCAAATGATCACAGAAGCTCAAGACGACGTTTGGCGCCTGACTCCGACGGAAGTGCAGATTCCATCGGGAAAAAAAATTCAATTCAATGTGGCCAGCAATCCCATCGTGCGCGCACGGGACATCATCGGCGATGCTTCGCAAATGGCTGGCAATCAAGAGATCTTTGAGGCGGCCTCATATATCTATTCAAAATTGGTTCTAGAGCATCTGTTCAACGATGCCAACCGCCGAACAGCGGTTCTAGCCACCTTGTGGCTGCTGCATGAATCCGGCGTCGAAGTGGACGCGGAAAAACTGCATCACATTCCCATCGGCGACCTTCGCGATCCCAGCAATTTGGCCTCGCTGGCCGAGCGAATTCGGGCTCTGAAAATTTAGTACACTCCTCCACAAGACCCGGCTGCTGATCGGAGGTAACGATCGGCGTCTTTTTCGGCGGCGGCATATTCTTTCTCCGATGCGTTTTCATCAATTTGCGGCCAACGGACAACGTTGTTTCTGACCAAGGCCTCTGCCTTTTCGAACTCAGAAAAATCTTGCTCGGATTTGGCCAGCATGTCTTGGTTCTGCATTTCACCAATCAGGCCACGAAACGGATTGTCTGTGGTCTCATAGACTTTCTCTGGCAGTTGGGAGAAAGCTATTTTTTCAATCTCTGTGTCACCATTTTTTTTGAAAATAAAATTTTCGAGATAGCAGTCCTTATTGGCAACCATCCATTCCGCGAATTCCTTTTCACTCATCTGTGACTGATCCGCCATGACCTTGACCAACACGAAATTCAAAGGCCGCCCCTTTTCATCGTAGATGGGCTCGCTGAGGGCTTTTTTTCCATAAACCTCTTTGATCACCTTGGCCAGGGCATGGGTGCTGTGGGTGCGGTCGGTGTTATAACCCAAGGCTCTCTGAGTGCCGTATCGGCTATCGCTGGCTGGCGTCTGTCCGATGTAAACTGGCGCGATGCCTTTTCGATACATGCGCTGATAGAGTTCTTTGGAAAATTTTTTGCCACCATCTTTCAACAGCTCGGTGATGCGCTTGGCTTTGCGCAGGACCTCGCGCATTCCCACCTGTGGTTGGGTCGGATGCAGTTGATCCAGTGTCGCCCATGCCACGGTTCCTGGAGCCAACCCTGCCCGCAGTCTTGGAATATCCTTGATATCCGGGACTGCACCGTCCTGGGCCCATGATATGGACGGCGACAACAGACCTAACGCCAAAAATAGTGACAACCAAACTCGCTTCAACTGGGGCCTCCGGTGACCGATACCCATTTCCATTTCAAATCAAGGGCCAAGCCCAGTCGATTCCAGTCGTAAATCCGCAGATTTAGGATGTCGACCGACTTGACGATGGCCCTAAAAATGCTAACACCTCATGGGTTGGCGAAGGATTGTTCGCACATGGTGTCTGCCGACCACAGAGTGATAACCACCTTAAAATACTTATTAATTTCATATCTGAATGTAAAAACCGCCCGCTTTTAACGCTCCACATTTTTTGCTAGGTATTTTTTTAAAAACAAGGTAAAAGCTCCGCAAGTATTAACTGTCCGGTTTTGTGTGAAAAAGCGTTCGGCTCCTTTTCCCTTTAGCGGCAACCCAATTCTCAAATCTAAGGAGGAATAATGGGCAAAAAAGTATATGTAGGAAATCTTTCTTACGCGGTAAATGATCAATCTTTGGGCGACATGTTCGCTAGCTTCGGAACTGTGGAATCAGCACGTATCGTGACTGATCGCGATTCTGGACGCAGCAAAGGTTTCGGTTTTGTTGAAATGTCATCTGATGAAGAAGCTCAAGCAGCTATCGAAAAATTGAACGGCACTGAGCAATCAGGTCGCGCAATCAACGTCAGCGAAGCTAAACCAATGGCTCCCCGCGAAGGTGGCGGCGGCGGACGTGGTGGTTTCGGTGGTGGACGTGGCGGCGGCGGCGGCGGACGTGGTTTCGGCGGCGGTGGCGGCGGCGGACGTTCTCGTTACTAGTATCTTTTTTTTATAAAAGAGATAGCTTATTAAAAAAGCCGGCAGCGATGTCGGCTTTTTTGTCTTTAAAAGTGTGTTAACACAATGAACTTGAATAAGGGTGAATGATGGCAAAAGACGATCTGCTCAGTATTGATGGAAAAGTTTCCGACCTCTCTGGCGGCGGAGTTTACCTTGTGACTCTTGAAAATGGTGTTGCCGTAAAAGCTCGCCTCTGTGGAAAAATGAAAAAATTCAAAATCAAAGTGGTGATGGGCGATCATGTGACCGTCGGCATGTCACCTTATGATCCCACACATGGCCTGATCACTCACCGACACAAGTCTTGATCAAAATAGCCAAGTTCACATCGCAAATGGAGGCCCAGATGGCCTCGCAATCCCTCAATGACCATGGAATCCGTTCCGAGGTCGTTGGCTCTAAAGACTACACGTCTCATGTCACCGGATCTGATGCTGGAAGTTTCGACCTCCTAGTGGAACAAGAAAAAATCCCAGAGGCTGAAGAAATCATCCGCTCTCATCAAATCAATATTGTACCCGATGAACCTTTGGCTCCTAGTGCTCAGTCCTACTTAAAAAAAGCGGTTATCTTTGCCATAGTGGCCGTCGCGATGGTGCCGCTTCTGACCAATTACATTTCATTGAAAAATCTATTTCACTACTGGACCTTGGAAAAAAACCCAACGAAAAAAATTTTTATGAGTTTTGTGGTCCTGGTTTTACAAGTTCCTGGATGCATTTCCGGATACCTTATTATTAAATCAATCCCACATTCATTTTAGCGGAGGTCATCCATGTTACTTTCTAAGCAAACTATTTTAATCACGGGCGGAGCCAGTGGCATCGGTCTTGAGCTCACTCGGCAGCTTAGCCAACTGGGCAATACCGTCATCATCACCGGAAGAAATCAGCTGAAATTAGATGCGGCAAAAAAAATGCTCCCGGGCATTCATACAATCCAAAGCGACGTCAGCCAACCGCAAGAAATTTCAGCGCTGTTCACTCAAGTCACGAAAGATTTTCCAGCACTCAATGTGCTGATCAATAACGCTGGCATTATGCGCACGATCAACTTGCATGAGACCTCCGGGGATCTGAAAGAACTGACACAAGAGATTGAAACCAATTTGAATGGTCCCATCCGCATGACCAAGCAGTTTTTGGCTCACCTTAAAACTAAACCCAATGCTGCCATCATCAATGTATCTTCAGGATTGGCCTTTGTGCCACTGCCGATCTCTCCCGTGTATTGCGCTACCAAAGCGGCTTTGCACTCGTTCACACTTTCGCTGCGGGTGCAGTTAAAAAATACGAATGTGAAGGTGTTTGAACTGGCACCGCCCGCGACTCAGACTGAATTGCTTGGGGATTTTAATTCTGCGGATATGAAGGGCGTGCGTGTCATGAAAGTCGATGCCATGGTGACTGCGGCCATCAACGGTTTGAAAAATGATCAGTATGAAATTCGTCCCGGACAAGCCAATCAGCTGAAGTTCATGAGCCGGCTTGCTCCGCAATTTATATTGGCTCAGATGAGCAAACCGGTTGATCGCATGCTAGCCGGCAATAAACACTAATTAGTAATGAGGTGGTTTTTCGTTACCGGGTCCGATATCTGCGGATCCTGACGAAGAGTCTCTCAACCTTTGAATCAGAATCGTCAGTTTAGTTTCCAGGCCATCAATGCTTTGTTGTTGGCGATAGATCACCTGGTGGAGCTCTTCCAACAGGATTTCTTGATGCGCTAGCTTTGATTCCAAATCGATCAACCGTTTTTCTTCCATTCGATCTATATATAGATGGTTGATTGCTCTCGCCATCGAATTCTCTGAAACTCTGTGGGGGCGGTGCCCCGATTTTCCTATTTACAAACTGAAGTGGGGCCAAACTTTCCCAAAAAATGCTGGTATGCTTATTGCCTTATATACCCCGGGAGACATTTTTTGCTTAAGCAATGGTGTCAAATTATCACTATTACAGGGGGAACCAATGAATCATGTCCTAATAAAATTGTCCCACCGAGTTGTATGGGGTTCGATGCTGATCGCGTCAGCGACCTATGCACAAAGTGGATTGCCAAGTTTGCCTGATGGTGCGGAAAGCTCCATCACTGTGCAATCACATCCCGGCCCTGAGCCGCGACCTGAGCCAGCTCCGCGACCTGAGCCAGCTCCGCGACCTGAGCCAGCTCCGCGACCTGAACCAGCTCCGCGACCTGAACCAGCTCCGCGACCTGAACCAGCTCCGCGACCTGAACCAGCACCGCGACCTGAACCAGCACCGCGACCTGAACCAGCTCCGCGACCTGAGCCAGCTCCGCGACCGGAACCAGCACCGCGACCTGAACCAGCGCCGCGACCGGAACCAGCGCCGCGACCGGAACCAGCGCCGCGTCCACAACCAGTTCCGAGACCGGAACCTACTCCGATTCCTCGTCCAGAGCCGCGACCAACTCCGACTCCGGAACCAAGACCGACTCCGATTCCGAAGCCAACTCCGGCTCCGCAGCCTAAGCCTACGCCATCCCCGAAACCGACTCCAAGTCCGGAGCCTAAGCCTACGCCGTCTCCGAAGCCAACTCCGGCTCCGCAGCCTAAGCCTACGCCATCTCCGAAACCGACTCCGAGTCCGGAGCCTAAGCCTACGCCGTCTCCGAAGCCAACTCCGGCTCCGCAGCCTAAGCCTACGCCGTCTCCGAAACCGACTCCAAGTCCGGCTCCGGCTCCAGCGCCGAAACCGAACCCGGGTCCGAAGCCGAAACCCGTTCCAGGAAAGCCGCCTGTTGATGGAAATCATCAGCCACTGCCTCCTCATGGGAATCAGCCTCCGTCGAAGCCACCTGTTGTGCGCCCACACCCGGTGAAACCTGGACATCCTGTGATTCCACCAAAACCGGTGCACAGACCTCACCCAATCATTGGTCACCCAATGCCTTTGCCAGGCAGTGGATATCACAATGGTTCGCACTTTCCAGGAGACCGTCATAACGGAGACCGCGATCGTTGGGAAGATATGCGTGAGGAGCGTCGTCTGCGTGAGCACTACTGGGGATGCTATCCGTTCTATCCATTCACTTACGATCCGTATCCGTTCTATCATCACCCGTTCTTTCACCGTCATAATTTTGCCTTCGTTTACGCCGGATGCGAAATTCCAGACTATGAAATATATCCGGTGTACCCTGTTGACCCGACTCCATTGCCGATCGGATCTAATTGGGAGCGTGCGGAAGTGGATTTGGATGAAGTCGTCACCGACGGAACTCTGGATCTCACGGACCTGATGAATCTCAACAACTACCAAGGTTACGCGGTAGAAAGCGTTGAAGTTTACACAGATATGGGTCAATGGGACCAACGCACTCTGCAACTCGTGTTCGATCAGAACCAAGTGGTTGATACTGTGACTTCACAAAGTGGTGTGATCACTCTGCGACCGAATGTTCGCGGACGCCGAATTGGTATGAACCTACAAGACGTGAGCTTGAATGTGTTTGGAACTGCGAATATCGACCACATCGTGGTCTATATGAAGCGCACTCCATCCGTCATGGCTGATGAAATCTTGCTGGATGTGCCAGTGGTGATTGATTCTGTCGATGTGACTGATGTGGATGTCTACGAGCAGCTGAATCTAGCGAAATACGCTGGATACCGCGTGCTTTCCTTCGAGATCGAAGGCTTAGCTTCCGCCAATGAAAGCATGCAAGCACAGTTGTTTGTGAACACTTACAACATGGGAGCAGCGTACTTGCCGAACTACTCTAGTCGGCAAGGCTTCTATATCAATCCAGGTAACAGCGTTATCGGAAAAGGTATGGACTCCATGCACGTGTACATGAACGGCAGTGGCGAAATGCGAGCCATGCACGTTCGTCTGTTGAAATACTAAACGGGATTGAAAGATTCCTGATAGGAAGGGCTGATCGAAAGATCAGCCCTTTTTTTGTCTGAGGTAGTCCACCAGTCGCCTCGAGTTCCTGTGCACCAGCCTCTCTGGTGGGCCGAGCCTTCCTGGCTCAGGTAACGACGTTGGAGCACACCATTTCTAACTCAAAAATGTCCTCAGTTTTTCTAAAATTTCTAGGATTAGAAGAACTAGACCTAAAAACCATTTAGCAAAACTGAGTAAATGCCGAATCAAACGATAGTTGTTTTTTCGTTTGGTGTCCGTCATTCGGACCTCCTTTGTTGGAAAGAGGTCTGGATTGCAATAAGGCGAAACTGGTGGACCAGTTTCGCCTTATTGCATTTCAAGAGCCAATTTAGTTCACGGACTCAGGATTTTTCATGATTAGAATCGCGGCCATTAATTTCGCCAAATAATCTTTGTCGCCTTCATAGCCTTTGCTGATCAGAGTCCACGCGTCTCTCGAACCTGTTTTATCAATCGCCGCTTGTAGACCTTTTTCGCCCATGTTGTAGGCCAGGATTGATAACTGCCAATCATTGAAGCGCAGATGGTTCGATTGCAAGTACCTGGCAGCAGCATCTGTTTCTCGCGCCACATCCAAACGCTCATCTTTTTGATCGTTCACTGTCAGCTCAAAAATTCTTGCTGTCGCAGGAATGAATTGCCAAATCCCCGCTGATTGATTTGGATTTTCGCTCATCGGCAAATTTTGGTACCCGGATTCTACGATGGGTAAAGCCAAAATTTCCGAGGGCACTCCGTATTTCAGTAAACGCTCTGAGACTATGGCTTTGTGCTCTTGCATTCGCGCCAAGGAGTTGCGGATCAGTTCACGCCCTTCTGGAGTGCCGATGAAACGATTGAGCTGCTTGACCACGGCGGCATTGACCGTCACAGGAAATTCCGAGCCTGCTTGGGCTTTCTCTGCCATGGTTTTTGCTTGTGTCAAGTTCACCCGCCGATCCTGCACCAATCCCTTGGCTGCGACTGCGGTGGCTCCCATAGCAGTGGCTAGAAGTAAGCCGATTCCGATTCCGACCTTCCAATTTTTCGCTGATGATGATTTTGATAGCATTTTTTCTATTCTCCTCTTGAGTAAATGGCGCTCTGTCAAAAACGTGAGTCCAGTTGCGCAAACCGGAGCATATTTCTGATCGATCGCTTGTTGCGCCACCTCGACGAGGCAGCGAGCATATATTTGCGAGTCCACTTTTTTCCGGCCGAGCAAAGTTTCGTCGCAAGCGAATTCTTGGATCTCCGTGATCCATCGATTCCATAAATGAATAGCGGGATTGACGACGCAAACAAGGCGCATCAACCAAATGACATACACCCACTTCGTGTCCCCATGACGATGGTGCTGAAGTTCGTGGGCCAAAGCGATTTTGTATTCTTCCGGCTTTGCCAGCAGCAGAGAGGGAATCGCGATGTTGGCCTGACCCGGCAGCCAATAAGAAAATGGCACCGCCATCGAGTCATTGACAAAAATTCGCGTGTTTCCAATTTTTCGAATCAGATAGGATTTTCTCTTGATACGAAACAGAACCAGCAGATCCCGTAGCAGAAAAGATCCGCCAACGGCAAAAAGAAAAACTAGAATACTGATCCAGGTTTCGATCACTTGATCTGCTCGCAAAACAGAATTTCCTTGAGGCGTCTTCCAACTCAGATAGCCACCCTGATCCGCGGCCGAGTACTCCCGACCAAAACTTTTGATGGATTCTGCCGACCAGACCTTCGCCGCCGGTGTGAAAATTTCATTTCTTGGCAACAAAGGTTGAATCATGGTCATGGAGAAAATTGCCAACAGCATCAAATAATGCAGCTTCAGTTCCACCGATGAGCTCATCGGATTTCTTAGCTTACGGCTAAGCCATGATAAGGCTCCCAGGCCCACAAAGCCGATGACAATCAGAAGGTTCAAGTTCAAATACATCGACAAGGCCAGAGCCAAACTCATTTGCGGGCTCCGGCCTGCGCGATGAGGTTTTTTAAATCTTTCAAATCTTTTTCGCTCAAGTTTCCTGAGTCCAAAAGCTGACGGACCAAGGCCACCGGCGTGCCATCAAAGACGCGATCGACTACATGCCTGACTGCTTTGACCTCGTATTCTGACTTTTTTAACGTGGGAATATAGACGTGACCCCGACCTTCCTTGCGCGTCTTCAAAATTTCCTTTTGCTCAAGAATTCTAAGAATCGTCGACACCGAGGTATAAGCTAAGTTTCGCTCTTTCGGCAATTGTTCGATCACGTCGGCCACCGTACCCTCGTGCAGCCGCCATAATATAGTCATTAATTCTAGTTCAGTTTCTGTCAGCAATTTGCTGTCCATCTTTTTCATCGAATCACCGCCTGAAAAAAGACTAACTAAGAGTTTAGTTATTATCAACTAAATTATTAGTTACTAGACCTGCCGCATTTTAAATTTGCGGGCACGGCGATTTCGATCTTTTGTGGCTGGGCCAATTTGAGCTCCGACATTATCTGCACGAATTCCTTTAGAGTTCGGCCTCCGCCCAGTCGGATGTTGAATTTTTTTTCTGCGCCGATGGTCGAGGATGTAAAACCTTTGTAATCATGGGCCGGAAAAACCCGAGTGTCGTCTGGCAGAGTGAAGAGCTTCTCGTGAATATTTTTATAAAGACTGACTGCGGAGCCCTGCTGAAAATCAGTCCGCCCATTTCCACGAATCGTCAAAGTATCACCGGTAAAAAGACGATCGCCCAACAAATAGCACATGCAAGAGTCTGTATGTCCAGGGGTCGCAATGGCACGAAGCCTCTGACGTCCAAACTTGATTTCGTCTCCGTCTTGTACCAGCAGGTGGGCCCCCTTGGCTTCCGCTGTCTTGCTAAGACCGATTTTCGCGCCAGTGGCGTCCGAAATTTTCGCCGCACCGGTGATATGATCCGCGTGAACGTGAGTTTCCAGCACAAAAAGCAATTTGATGCCGAGCTCTTCAATGAGTTTAAGGTCCCGATCCACAGTTTCTAAAACCGGATCAATGATCACACCCTCAAGGCTGTCGGCGTCCGCCAATAAATAGCTGAACGTAGAGCTTTCTTTTTCGTAGAGCTGTTGAAATATCAAATTGTTCACTGCGATTCAATATAGTGATTTATTCCTAGGCTGAAAAGCAAATTTGCAGGGAATAGTCCTTTTTCAGCGCCTTGACCTGCTATGGGTCAGGTGTTTGAATGAAGGGCATGAAATTCGTTGGATACCACTTAGAAAAGCCTCACCAGGAAATTGCAAGTCGACTGTCGTCCTACAATAATTCGGATCAGAAAACAGAGATCTGGAATTCCTTCATCGACTCTGAGCTGTCGGAAGTCACCGACGATGACTTCTCTGTCATACCCAGAGTTTTGCCGGCCTCTTATTGGCCGACTTTGAAACGAAGTGCCTACCTGGTGACAAAGTTCACCATGCGACTTTTATCTTTGCCGGAAAAAGAACTTCGCGCGATTCTTCCCAAAGGTCCTATCTGTGATCACCTTTTGAATGAGCTCGAGGTCTTGCGGTACCGAAAGTCCAGAATCACCGGAAGTTTTCGCTTTGACATGGCCATTGTTGGACCACCCGATCACCGGCATCCTCCATACCTTCTAGAGATCAATGAAATTGGCTTTGATGGCCTGGCCCGCTCCACTTTTTTTCAGAACACATTGATGAAACACATGCCCGATTTGCGCGGACGTCTGCGTAAGCTGGATACCGCAGCCGCTGAAATTCGAAACATGCAGCGACTGGGTCGAAAAATTGCCCGCATCCAATACGACAATTACAACTGGGACGAGGAATACTTACTGCGAACAGCACAGCGATTGGGATCCGACGTTCGCCTAATCTGTCCGTCGCAGTTCGGTTTGGACGTGGACAAGAAAGATTTTCCACAGCTAGAAAAGAAATCCATGCGTGTCGTGAATGGCAAAGTGCTGGTCGGCAAAGACTGGCAACCCGATGCCATCAACATGAGTTTTGCTTACAGCCTGGAAGATTATGTCGAAGGGCACTCCCTCTATCGACGCCTGATGCAGGCAAAAACTCCACAGTACGGATCGTTTCTGACCGGGTTAGTAGCATCAAAGACCATCTTGGTGTTGATGGATGATCCGCATTTGCGCAAAAAATTATTGGGCAGCGCCAATGCCATGGCTGAATCCATTCTACCCGCCCATCTTTTGTCCGATCCGGTTGCACCCAAACTTTTACAACATCCCAGCGAGTGGGTGATCAAGCACACCGACGGCTGCG
>JABDFK010000023.1:0-15959 GCA_013286585.1 Deltaproteobacteria bacterium | reverse complement strand
GTTTTTATGAATCGTGAGTTAGAGAAAAAAATCCGAAAAATTCCTACCCGCCAACGCCACGAGTGGGTGCTGCAAAAGAAAACGGAATTAAATTTGATTGAGGTCAACGGCCTGCTTTCGCGGCCGAAACGGGCAATTTCTGATCTCGGAGTTTTTGTTCAGTACGACTGGGCCAAAGATCGCTTTCTTCATTTCGAAGTCGGAGGACTCATGTGCCGTGCCACCAATCATAGTTTAAAGGTGAATGTGAGTGGAGGAGGATTACAGGTCGCGGTGCTTTTAGATCGTGCTCGGTGACAATAGTGTTCTTAGGGGTGTTCAAATACTCAGACATACGGTGCTCGGCCCTTGGCGCTGGTTGCTGTCGCAACTGCGCTTAGCTTTGTGCCTTGGGCATGGAGTTTTTGTTGGGCCTGTGCTCCGAACTCGCATTTGAACACCCCTAAGAACACTATTGTCAGCTATGCAGACCTAAAAGTATGTCTTTTCCTAAGAGGGGAACTGATATGAAAAATATTTCTATTTGGAGGTCCTATGGTTTTTTTTAGTTCTTGGCAGTTCTTTGCTTTGGGTTCTGCTTTTTTTGCTGCCTTGACGGCCCTTTTTGGCAAGGTGGGTGTGGCTGATATCAATTCGAATTTGGCTACGTTTATTCGTACGGTTGTTATTGTTCTGGTGACTGCTCTGATTGTTACTTTTCGTTCGGAGTGGCAGCGGCCAGAGACTATTTCTTCTAAGACGATTTTGTTTTTGAGCCTTTCGGCGGTTTCTACTGGGCTGTCTTGGCTTTGTTACTATCGGGCTCTGCAAATGGGTCCGGCTTCACGAGTGGCTCCGGTGGATAAATTGAGTGTGGTTCTTATTATGGTCCTGGCTGCCGTCTTTTTGAAAGAGACCTTGCAGGCCAAAGAAATTTTTGCAGGACTATTAATCACCACGGGAGCCATCATTCTGCTGGTGTAACCGTACCGTTACCGTCGGCTGAACTCAAAGCGCTCAGTTCTATTTTTGATTTGGACGACGTCGTCGTCACTGACTTTTTTTGAACTGCAGGCGACTAAAGAAATCATTAGGACTACGGCTAACAAGATGCTTATTTTCATAGATCCTCCTAAATTGAGGACCCGGCTGAAGTTTAAAGCGGTTACTAAATGGTCTCTACATCTGTGAAACTGGCCGTTCGTTCAGCATTTTGGGATTTAATGTGGCGAAAATGTAGCCCCTGGACAATCAGTTTCGAATCTTTGCTGGCGGAGATCCAAAGCGCAATTGTGATTCAACGAATTATCCTGAAGGGCTGCGCAAAGGTCCCCATTATTGCTGAAACTGTGCTTTCCCGTGGGGCACTGGTTTTGAGTTAAGTCGTAAGAAATATCTTGGGAACTGGCGCTGACCGATTGGTTACAGGCCGATAACATCGTGGCCACTCCAGCGATGATTGATACTAAAATCATTTTCATAGGTAACTCCTGCTCTAGTTATGAGTGCAAATAGGGTCGTGACAAAAGAAACCGTTGTCGGACGCGTCTTCACAATTTTTTACTGCCTGATAAGTAGCCTCTATTGTTGTGCGTCCGTTACCGGCAAAGCTTCTGCTCGTGTTGGGGTTCTTCACCTGGCACATCCATGCCTCGGCGTTGGACGTGGCCTGTTCGCAATTGGCGTTCGCCTGATCGCAAAAAAATGGCGAGGTGGCTTCACTACAAGTTTGAGAGACATTGAAACGAGCCGCTGCCGGGTTTTTACCGAAACCCAAAAAGCTTTTCTCAGCATTTTTATTCGTGAGCATGCAGGCCCAGGTGTCCAGCACACCAGGCTCCGAAGAAGGACCCAGCAGCGTTTGAATCTTTTTGCTCACTTCCGTTGGACTCAGAGTGGAAAATAAAAGGCCTACGATCTGCCGACTGCGAACTGAATTGGTGTCAGAATACGCGACCCGCATCCACCGATAGACAGCTTCATGAACCAGAAGCGCGCCCTTGTCTAATTCAGAGACCGCCGCTGAAATCCAAATATCATTTCGAATCAAAACCTGGTTCTGTGCAGTGAAGTTGGCAAACTGAACATATTTCCATGCTCCGGCAGGGCAAGTCGCGGGAAGAGGTTCGATAAGATACAGAGCATCGTCCACTAACTCCAACGCCGCGTTCACAAACTGAGTTTTATGGAAAACTTCGTCCAAGTAGATGCCCAGTTTGTTAGTGATTGCCGCATCCACTGCCTTGAGTTGCTGCGTTTTCTTGAGCGCAATCTGTTGCGCCATCAAACCAGGCTCTGGACTGATCGACAGCCCAAATTGGGTTTGCGCCTCGAATAGATCCACCATCTTGGCTGACTGAATCTGTGCCTGGGGATTTTCACAGGCCCAAAGGCCCCCGCCATTTCCAACTTTGTCTCCGGCGAAAGCGGCTTGAGTCGCTACCAGCCCTAAAATAAATATCAGTTTCATTTTGCGTTCTCCTTAATTTGAGTCAGTGGAAACAAAGATATGGATAAGCGAAAAACTTCTTCGCCCGGCCCTTCTTTGGCTTTAGTTTCAATCTCTTCAGAAAAGCTGTCTTGAAAAGCGCGAATCATTTCTTTGGCTTTTTTGATGTTCTTTTTATTCATAACCAGGGTGACCGAAGTGTGATCGCGCAGATGCACAGGAACTTCCATCAGAGATTTTTCGATGAGTTTAGTGTCCTCAATGTGCGCCCGCTGAATGGAAAGGTCGAACAGGTCGTCGTTGGTAGCTATCCTGGGGTATTCACGGATGACCTTGCCCTGTGAGCGCTTCAATAGTCCCAAGCGAAAAAGGCGATCCCAGGCTTCTGCCACCACTTTCTTCGGCAAGCCTAAGCGCTGCGCCATCCAGACATGATCGGATGAAAAGCCCTTGGTTTTCACCAAGTTTAGAATGGCGTAGTGCCACCAATCCGACAAGAGATGAAACTGATCTTCTGAAAGTTGGAAATATTCGTGGCGAACCGGTCTCATGTGTGACGGCAAATCATCGTCAAAGAAATCCAATTGTTCTGATGGCGAAAGCTGAAGGGCACCGGCTATTTTCATTTTCAGCCGAGGCGTCATGGTTCGCTTACCCTTCATAATCTCCGATAGTGCACCCGAGCTTACGCCTAATTTTTGGGCAAAGGCGCGCTGCGACCACTGTGGATTGCGCAGCTGAATCTCTTTGAATTTCTTGAGCAGTATATCTGCTGCTCTGCTGCCTACTTGGATGTCCATATTGGTTTTGTATTATAGATGTAAACGCCCGGTCAACTATTACAGGAGCAAAGTGCTCCAAACGTGGAGCACTTTGCTTCATTTTTGAAATGACTTCCGGTTGACTGATTTCAGAAACTCTACAATAAATAGATTCAACGAAAATAAACATATCACTCACTCATGAGTGATCTACAAAAGGAAAATAAGATGAAGAATTTATTATTGGCACTAGTGGTTTTGGCAGGTTCAGGATTAGCACTGGCACAATCAGCAGATATCGAAGGTTCTTGGGGCGCACAACAGTCAGACAATGGGTTCCTCTTTGATGTGACATTCACGATTTCCCATGATTCGACATCACTGACTAATGTTTGCACTCATGATGGCGTCAGCGTTACCGCTCATGCTACGGTGCCCTCCTCTTATGATGGTCAAACTTTGAACTTCCTTGGATCTGCTCAAGATCATGAGTCTTTGAACGGCCTAAACTGCAATATAGATATTCATATGGATTCAATCAATTACTCCATACAAGGCAATGTTATGACCGTCTCTCATGCAGGTTCCACCGAGACCTACATGCTGACTCGAAGATAGTCTTTATTTTTCTTGAAGGGCGTTCGACTCATTGGTGAACGCCCTTTTTCAGTGAGTAGATATTTAAAATTATGAAAAACATTACGATCCGTGCCGCCACAGAGACCGACCTAGAAGCTATCCTTGAAATCTACAACGAAGTCTTGGTCAACTCTACGGCCACTTTCGAAGAGGAACTCCGTCCACTCAGTGAATTCACTGTTCGCTATAGAGATAAAAAATCGGCTGGAATTCCTTGGCTGGTCGCCGATCATGATGGTCACGTTGTCGGATATGGCACCTACGGAAATTTTCGCAGCGCCTCAGGCTACAAATGCACCGTCGAACACAGCCTCCATGTCACTCCTAAAATGAGAGGACAGGGAATAGGCACGTAAATTCTTCGAGCGCTCATCCTGCAGGCCAAAAAACAAGGTCTGCAAAATATGATTGCGGCGGTGGATTCTTCCAACGCACAAAGCATCGCGCTGCATGAGAAGCAGGGTTTTAAAATCGTCGGTGAGCTACCCAATATTGCGAATAAATTCTCAAGATCTTTGGGTTTAACCTTGATGCAGTTATCACTGGACAAGATTCAAGAATAAGACGATTCTGCGGCCTCAAAAATATCAGGAGGACCACATGATCACCAGCAGCACTCAATTTCCCTCATTTCAGTTAGAAAATCAGGACGGAAAAACTCGCACACTGCAGGACTATGCCGGCAAGTGGTTGGTCCTTTATGTTTATCCGAAAGACGATACTCCGGGATGCACCGTTCAAGGAAAATCCTTCACCGCGCAGAAAGCTCAGTTCGAAAAACTGGGCGTGAATGTTGTTGGGCTAAGCCAAGATGATGTGAATTCCCATAAAGATTTTTGTAAGAAGTTTTCGTTCACCATCGACCTGTTGGCCGACACCAAAGCTCAGCTGCTCAAGGCTGCGGGTGTGGGCCAAACCGATTACAAAGGCACGATGTACTGGGACCGAACGACATTCTTAATTGATCCGACAGGAATGGTCCGAAAAGTTTATGAAAATGTGAAGCCCGATGGCCACGAAGCTGTTTTGCTCAAAGATATCCAAGAATTTCAGAGTGGCAAACGCGTGAACGCAGTTCCTCAAGGCTATTCGACTTTGACTCCGTATTTGTCGGTGAAGGGCGCCGCTGAGGCATTGACCTTCTACAAAAAGGCGTTTGGTGCCACGGAAATTTTTCGCATGGCTCACGAAGGCAAGATCGCTCATGCCGAGATGCAAATTGGAAATTCCCGCTTCATGTTGGCTGACGAAAATCCCGACATGGGTATTAAATCAGCACAAACACTGGGAGGCTCACCCATTGGCATGATGTTGTACGTAGAGGACTGTGATCAGGTCTTCAAGCAAGCCATCGCTGCTGGCGCCAAAGAATCCCGACCGATCAAGAATCAATTTTACGGTGACCGATCGGGTTCAGTGCAGGATCCTTATGGTTATACTTGGCATCTGGCCACACACATTGAGGACGTCAATCCTGCCGACTTCGACAAGCTGGCTTCCGCACAAAAGTAGGCGTCTTAGTATCCAGGTCGGCATTCCTCGAAGCGACATCCAACATCACCATGGGTGTTGGCATAGCAACGGTCCACGGCTGAATCCTCGATACGGACGATGACATCTCTAAATTCCAGTCCCTTGTAGTCGCGTTCGATCACCAAGAAACGTACGCCATGGGAATCCCTGGCCGAACAGGTGACTTCTCTCACGCGTTCTGAATGCCAATTGTAAACAGGACGTGGTTGCTCTGGTGGCGCCCAATGAGCCCATGGGCCTACTCCACGGTGAGTGACATAAGGCTGCGTCGGAGTCGTATCCGCCGGAGCTACCACTGCCGGAGCAGGGTTTGTTCCACCTCCGTTTGAAGAGTTACAAGCGACAAAAAATATTGGCGCCAGAACAAGCATTGCCGCTATCGTTGACCATCGGTTTTTCATAATTAGTCCTTCCTTTTTCCATAGACAACAGCAAGCGCCATGCCACAACACTGGCAGCTCACGGTAGTGAAAAACGTTTTTTACGGCCCTTTTCGCCCCAAAATAGAAATTATTGGACACGTTCGTGGTTGCAGGTTGTAATTGTACACTGGTTTAAACTCTTGAAAGGAGTAACACGAATGAAAAACAACAACGTGCTCGTTAATGCAGCACTAGCAGGAATTTTTGCTGCCAGCTCTTTGGTAGCAGCCTCTTCAGCTTTGGCTGATGGCAAACCGACAGACAAAGGTCATTGCATGGGCGCCAACGCTTGCAAAGGCAAAGGCGGCTGCCACCAAAAAGGTGGAAACGAATGCAAAGGTAAAAACGGTTGCAAAGGCAAAAGCCACGTAGAATCCACTCGCGCTGAGTGCGATAAAATGGCTCAAACAGACAAATCTGTTCATTTCGAAGAAGCCAAAACTAAGTAAAGGCTCAAGGGCGATGGTGAGAATCCAATGAAGCGCGAAAATCTTTTTCCAAATCTTGGTATGGGGCTTGGATTAAGGGCGCAGCATTACTCTCACATCGCCCAGACTTCTCCGCAGTTGGGCTGGTTGGAAGCCATCGCCGAGAACTACATGGGGCTCAGCGAATCTGGGGGCGGTCGATCTCTAAAAACTCTGCAGCAGCTTCGTGAGAAATATGAAGTCGTGCTTCATGGAGTTTCACTCTCTATCGGATCGACCGATGAATTGAATTTTTCCTATTTAAAAAAACTCAAAGAGTTATCGGCACAGATTCAACCGAAGTGGATCTCTGACCATCTTTGCTGGACCGGCGTTGACGGTGAAAATATTCATGACCTGATGCCGCTACCATTCACCAAAGAAACTCTGGAACATTTGACCTCTCGGATCCTGCAAGTTCAGGATTTTCTGGGACGAAGAATTCTGCTTGAAAATGTCTCTAGCTATATCACTTTTAAACACTCTGAAATGAGCGAGTGGGATTTCCTGGCTGAGGTCGCCAAAAGATCCGATTGTGGTCTGCTTCTAGACGTCAACAATGTCTATGTGAGTTCTGTGAATCATGGCTTTGATCCCATCACCTATTTGAAAGCGCTCCCCAGCGAGCGGATTGGTCAGATTCATCTGGCCGGCCATTCTCGAAATGGGGAAATTCTTGTGGATACCCATGATGGCCCGGTTTGTAATGAAGTTTGGGAACTTTATCGGACTGCTATTCAACTTTTCGGATCCGTTTCTACAATGGTGGAATGGGATGCCCAAATTCCTGATTTTTCCGTACTGCACGCCGAAGTCGGAAAAGCGGCGATCATCCTCGAACAAGAAACGGAGCGCGCCGGTGAATCCTGCACCCAGCTTGCGTGATCTTCAGCTTTGGTTGAAATGGATTGTGACCGATCCCCGAGGTGTAGAGGATGCCCTGCGCGATCCTACACCCACCGTGAAAAAATATCGGGAGCGTTACACTCAGCCGGGCATTTCCCATCTTCCTTGGGTCGAAACTAGCACCGCAAGCTCTACCAGCCGACTGAGTATTTACGCCGAAGGATATTTTTCTCGAATTTTGGAATGTTTAGAAAATGATTTTTCTCGCACAAAAAATGCCATCGGTGAAGAGGCCTTCACCAAGTTGGTCGCAGAATACTTAAAGGTATTTCCTTCTTGCTATACTTCGATCGATGAGGTCGGCAATAATTTTGCTCGTTTCGTCTCGCAGTTCAAAGATTTTTCACTGCCTGGCTGGGTGCCCACCCTAGCAGCGTTTGAGTGGAGCTACGTGGAAGCGTTTTATGCATCAGAGCCCACGGACTCCTGTGCCACTTGGCGCCAGGAGATGAGCGCCGGACATCCAGTTCAATTTCGCGTGCATCCCGCCGTTCGACTTCTGCAGTCGGACTGGATGTTAACCCCCATCCTTGACGGAGCTGCAACATCTGCCAGTCAAAAATCCAGTGGTCTTATCATCTATCGTTTCGACGACCATGTGCTCTGGGAAGATTTAGATCTTGGCTTTCTGCAAATTTTGCAAAACCTAAAAAATGAAATTTCCCTTGAAGAATCCCTGTCTCAATTCCAAAATGTAGATCCAGAGACTGTGTCGAAAAACTTCAGTCATTGGATGGAACAAGGAATTCTTTATGGAACTCTTGGTAACACTTTAGATAAGGATGAAAATAATGGGTAAAGCTTGTCACCTCCACAATGAAGTCGTGAACTTGTTGCAAAAATTGAATTGGCTACCAGTTCTTTTGGCCCGAATTTCCATCGGATCTATTTTCGTCTTATCTGGCTGGGGAAAAATTCACGATCTGGATAAGGTGGTGGGATACTTCACCAGCCTTGGGATACCTTTTCCGGAACTGAATGCACAGATGGTGTCGGTGGTCGAACTTGGCTGTGGCACCCTGGTGCTATTGGGTTTGTTCACCCGGCTGGCGTCCGTCCCATTGATGGGAACTATGCTGGTAGCGATCCTCACAGCAAAAAGAGCGGACATCGGCGGAGCGCTCGATCTAGTGGCCCTAGATGAATATATTTATTTGGTAATTCTGTTATGGTTTGTGATCAGTGGCCCGGGAAAGGTCTCCGTGGATCATTTTGCGGCAAAAAGATGCGATAAACGAAACTAAGTACCCTATCGCGTTTTAGGCCGGTTTGGTTTTATTAAGATGGATCTGCAGCTGTCGCTTTTGCTCCTCGTTTAAAGAAAGAAACTCGATTCCCATGACTGGAATCGGTGCTCTTCCCGCGCGTGGAATAATATCATCGCGCACACGTCGTGCTTTGCAGTCTAAAACAATGCCCTGATGGGCTTCAGTCAGCCTTACATCAAATAAATTTTGAGGAGCAGACTCTTTCAGCAGATGCACCAAGGCACCGGAATCCGAAATGTTGATAGTGAATCCCGTGGTCGGGGCCTCTTGACCTGGTGACACAAGTTCAATCTTCCAACGTTTTTTAAACCTTGGTGAGGCCATAGGCATCGAACTTTTTTGCGCCCAGATCATTTTTCGATAAACCGGTGACAGCCAGGTCGGAGCCAAAGGCAAAGAAAAAAGGACGGCTCCAGAAAGCAATTGCCACGCCGAATAGTCCCATCCAGCAAAGGCGATGAAGGCATTGTTGATTCCCGTAATCAACACCGCACCCGTGAGATAAGCCCACAGTCTTTTAGAGCGACCCAGCAGTGCCACCGAGGTGGCCGTGTAACTGGCCATGCAGGCCCAGTTCAGAAATGGAATCTGCTGGACAAAGTCCCACCAGTTGATGGAATCACTTAAATTAAAATCTTTAAGAATGAAAATTTGCACTGGAAACGACAATGTCAGACCCGCAAAATACACGCTCAAAAATTTCAAATACCTGCCCGTGAACGGTCGATGCCGTTGCTGGCTAAGGACTGTGTTCAGAGTCTGTGGTAGATTTCGACTCATTATTGACCCGCTTTCCCGTGGGAAAAGTTGGCACAGTAACTAGAAATCTTGTGAACATACGTTCGTGCCTCAGAGAGATTTTCGTCCTTCAGCCACATTTTAGGATCCTGCAAATAGGCGCGCTTCACGCGAGCAGGACCCGAATTGTAGCTAGCCAAAGTCAAAATAAGTTCCTCTTGGTCCGAGAGCGCTCTGGAATTCTTAACCAAACTAGCTGGAGTTCTATTCTGCAGTTGGGTGAATGAAAAGCGCGCCCAATAATCCCGTACCAGCTCCAAATAAGTGATGCCACCGCGAATGGATTGTTCAGGATCCAGGCGCCACTCTTCGTTCGGGCCGATCTCTTGCATTTTCACTAGGCTTAACAGGCGCAAGAAGCTGTATTTGTTCAAGCCTGGATACTGCGGAAACTCCGGATGATAGCTTAGTATTTCTTTCTCTGCGACGGGGGTCACCTGAGTCAACCCGATCGCACGGGACATGCTCACCGCACGAGAATTAAACCCGGACTCTTGTGCGATCAATGCAGCGATCAGATTCGGATTGACCTGGTTGGACTTGGACAGCGTTTGAATTTTTTCCAGCAAAGCCCCATCCACCTGGAATCGACCGGTCTGCTCAATCTGCTGATCCTGATCTTGAGCTGTGAAAATGCAACTAGGCTCTGTCAACTTGGTACCGACCCAATGAGCCGTTTGCCGAGAGAAAAATGAAACCTTGAGCTCGCCCACGCGTGCTGGACTGAATTTAATTTGCCGTGAGGTGAACTGCCAGTCGGTCTCTGATATTTTTTCCCAGTTACTTTTATCTTTAATTTTCGCGGTGAGATCCCAGTCATCATAGGTCAGCCGAATCTTAGGTCGATGGCCGTTGTTGTTGGGGTCGTGAATGTATATTCGTAAAACAATGGGATTCACATAATTCACTTGTTCTGGATCCATAAGCACCCAAGGTTGGTTCTTATCTTGAAGCGATTTTCGGCGATTCCATTCAATATCAGCCAAACTAGCTGGATGACGTAAAGTCAGCGAAAGAATTGGCAATGATTGATTGAACTCGAATTCATTCTGAGCTTCGACCAGGCTATTTTCAGAGTGATGCAAATCCCAAGGGGCCAAACCTCCAAATGGAGTCGTGGGGCCAGCGCATCCGCTCAAGACGACGGCGCTAATAAACAGCGCCGGAAGTAGAATGAAAAGCCTTATGTTCCGAACGATAGCCACCAAATCCCCCATCAGCTTATATTTTCGGTCTTTTTGCCGCCAAACAAAAGAGCCAAGATGGGAATCAATTGGCCCAAGTGTAGACTTTTGCTTTTAGTGTCGAAGTTTTTTACAGAGGAATGGAGAGTATCTTGTAAACGTGGGTCAATAGGGGACTATGGTATTTTAGTTCCGGGGCCCACCCCTCCGTGGGTTCACGCTGCATTTTTGAACGAGTACGTTCAAAAAACGCGTCACGCTTGCAGGAGCGCCCTCCATTTCTCTGAAAAAAATTGACAGCTACGGAGCGTAATTTTACATCTTGTGCATGAGTTCATTTGAGCGATTTTTTGAAGAATATATGGTTGGGGTTTGTGCGGAAAATCCGGATCCTTCGCATGATATTCTGCATGTTTATCGGGTTGTTGCCTTAGCTAAGAAATTGGCGCGTCTTGAGAATGCTGAGCTTCGTGTTGTTGTTCCTGCTGCTTATCTTCATGACTGTGTTTATGTTTCTAAGATTGATCCTCGGCGTAGTCAGGCTTCTCGCATTTCTGCTGACAGGGCCGTCGATTTATTGACGGGTTGGAGTTATCCTTCTGAGTTTTTGCCTGGCATTCATCATGCTATTTTGGCTCATAGTTTTTCTGCGAAGGTTGCGGCGGAAACTGTTGAGGCCAAAGTGGTGCAGGATGCGGATCGACTGGATGCTATGGGCGCTGTTGGAATTTTTCGCTGCTTTGCTTTTAGTGGATTGGCGAAAAGACCTCTTTACTCTGCCATTGATCCTTTTTGTCAAAGTCGGACACCGGATGACCAGTCCAATACTTTGGATCATTTCTTCACTAAACTGTTGAGCCTTCATGAGCGCCTCAACACTGTCGCCGCCAAGAACGAGGGCTCTTTACGATTGAAAACGATGAAGGAATTCTTACAATCGCTTCAGGGCGAATTGACAGAAAATTAGTCTCTGGTTATTTATAATCATCTGTCGAAAGGCGGCCTCCGATGAAAACTCATTTAGATATTTTTTTTGGATTAACGCTGTCTCTAATGATCAGCGCATGTCAGCCCGCCTCCTCTTCCCCAGGAATGGCTCCAGAATCAAAGGGAAACCCAGCGGTGTCCGCAGCTGTTGCCAATCCACTGATTGATTTGACCGTTCCAGCGGCCCAAGAGCCGCAAACCGATTCCAAAGTTTTTGATGAGAGTGTTATTTTTTCTCCGAACTTCGCCATCAATCAAAACGACCCTTCGTTGTCCGATCTGTTCAGCTCCAAAGGAGTTTCCAATCTTTGTTTCCCTACGGCTCTAGCAGAGGATTTGGTGTACCTGGCGGCCTATCACAGTCCGAAATTTTCGGCATTGCAACTACACGGTCTCTCAGGAAATTTGATCAATCCCAATTCCGTGGTCCGACAATTGACCACGCTCTGCCGTACGGATTTCAACAAGGGAACCGACTCATTGGATGCAATCAATTGTTCGTTAGAAATTCTGAAGCAGTCAGGATACGACACCGGTGCAACACAACTGATTTCACCGTTCAACCAAAGTGCTACTTTGCCGATAACGTCTCGCGAGGTCACCATCAAAGATATCCGCGAAGCCTTGAAGACAGGAAATCCAATCATCCTAGAAATAGCCTGGTTTAAGTTCGATTCTACCACCAACCAATGGGTGCACGACAACGGCCACTACTTCACCGTGTTCGGTTACGACTACAACACAAGCTGGGGCGAAGACCAAATCCAAGTAAAAGTAGTCAACCCAGAGATGAATTATAATACGGCAAGAAAATACGCCCTGTTCGACACAGTAACCATCCAAAGATATTCCCCTCAACCAGGAATAACCTATCCAGCTCACCGCCCATTCATCCTCTCAGGAAACGGATTCAGCGGAGCAACCGACCGCGGATTCCTAGGCATGCTCCTAACAGTAGCGCCAGCCAACCGCTAGCCTCTTCTTGGTTCGGCGATCTAGTAGTCGGCGAAAATTCCAACCCCGTACTGTGCCATCGTCATGTTGTAGCTTTGGTTGCTGATCTCTACCGCGGGATCGGTGCTGATCTGTTGTAAGCTGTAGCTCAGGCGAATGCCTGATGATCCCATGTGAAAATCAATTCCTCCGAATCCAAAAGGTCCGGAGGCTGTTCTGCTGCCGCGAGAGTAAATGGCAATCATTGCGTTGTTTGAATCACGGTCAGCAGGATTTGACATTGTGAACACTCCCAAACTGTAGCCGGCTCCAATCCAGGGTTGAAAAAATCCAACAACCATTGTTGCCTTGATTCCCGCGTACATCAGATATCCATAAAATTCGATGGGAGTGTTGGGCGTTCCCTTCCAGGCGACTCGCACGTCCTTATTTTGATAATAAGAAAGTCCAAATACAAAACTGAACGGCATACCCATATCCGTGCCAAAGCTGGCACCATTCGCTCCGTTGAACTGTGTAATATTGGGCGACTGAATCTGTGAAGCCACGTTGTCTTGGTACAGGGCCCACAATCGCTTCGAACCTTTGAACATGGTCGTATTGATGTTGCCCTCTTTCCCATAAGAGAATTGCGGGGCGGAGCACAGAAAACAAATGACCAACAAAATTTTCATCTTCATTCACTCCAAGATTCAATGATCCCGCGGATGCGTCACTATTTCAAGATTGAATTGACCTTCATTCATCGGTGAGATCCAATCGTAGCTAACCAACAGGAGACCTCTATGAAAAATGGATTTTATCTAGGCGTTCTTTTAATTTCTTCAGTAGCAACGGCAAGACCTCATCTTGATTTTTCATTGGGACAGAAAAGTGTCATGCTGATCAATGCGAGTACCTCTAGCTGCAAGTCGATTGCCCAAGGAAAACCTGACTCTGCCGTGAGCGGTGTCTACGGTGAAATTCCAGAGCTTCAGCTGAACTGGCATGGCCAAACTCCCCTGAACCTACACTCGATTCAAGTTTTGATCCCCAACACTGAAGATATGACGGCGATCAAAGCCTCTTTCACCGGTGGACTTTTGGTTTACACTTGGTACGCGGATACAAACGAGCACAAATCCATCCCGCTGAGCCCGGGCATGAACACCAATGCATGTCCGGTGAAATTCGGTGGCATCGCAGTTTGGGATCCTCGCCGCAGTTTTTCAGGAAAAGGTCAAATCGGAGTGCACGGCACCTACGTGGACGACGATGGCAGTACAGTTCCCGTGACTGAAGTGATCGATTTCAACTATCAGTTTGATGGAATCTAAACTTAGTTCTTAATTCGGTATCCGGTTTTAAAGATCAATCCGATCACCGCCAAGCAGATGAGCATGAATACGAATGTCATGCTCAGGCTGATGCCGATACTCAAGTCGGATGTTCCATAAAAGCTCCAGCGAAAGCCGCTGATCAAATACACCACTGGATTAAACAGGGTCACCTTCTGCCAAAACGGCGGCAACATATTGATTGAATAAAAGCTACCGCCCAAAAAAGTTAACGGCGTGATCACCATCAAAGGTACGATTTGTAATTTTTCGAAACCATCGGCCCAGATACCGATGATAAATCCGAAAAGACTGAAGGTGACCGAGGTCAACACCAGAAATGCCATCATCCACAGCGGATGCATGACCGAAAAAGGAACAAAAAATCTGGCCGTGATCAAAATCACCGTTCCGATGATCACCGATTTGGCCGCTGCCGCTCCGACGTAAGCCAACACGATTTCAGCGGAAGAAATGGGTGCTGAAAGCACTTCGAAAATCGTGCCGACAAATTTTTGCATATAAATTCCAAACGAACCATTTGAAACACTCTGGCCAAGGACGGACAGCATGGTCAATCCTGGCACGATGAACGCGGCATATGTCACTCCATCAATGTCTGTCATGCGCGAGCCTATGGCAGAGCCAAAAACGATGAAGTACAATGATGTGGAGACCACCGGTGCTGCCAAGCTCTGCATGATCGAGCGGCGAAACCTTGCCATTTCTACTAGAAAGATGGCTTTGACAGCGTAAAAATTCATGACTGACCCCCGACCAAGTTAACAAATATATCTTCGAGCGAGCTTTCTTTCGTGTGCAGGTCTTTGAAATCAATGCCCCTCTCGCCCAGTCTCTTCATGAGCGATGCAATCCCCGTTTGTTCGGCTTTGGTGTCGAAAGTATACACCAACTGCATGCCATCGTTGGTCAGCTCTAAGCGTTCCCCGGATAATTCCTCGGGAATACTCGTCAGTGGATTACTCAAATTTAAGGTCAGCTGTTTTTTTCCAAGCTTGCGCATCAGCGTGGACTTTTCCTCAACTAGAATAATTTCGCCCTTGTGGATGACGCCAATTCGATCGGCCATTTCTTGGGCTTCTTCAATGTAATGCGTGGTCAAGATGATCGTGACCCCATTTTTCCGCAGTTCGCGAACCATCTCCCACATGTCGCGGCGAAGGGCTACATCCACTCCTGCGGTTGGCTCGTCCAAGAAAAGAATATTAGGTTCATGAGACAAGGCTTTGGCGATCATCACCCGACGCTTCATTCCTCCGGAAAGAGTCATGATCTTATTGTCTTTCTTATCCCAAAGGGACAAAGCCCTCATCACCTTTTCGATCCGAGCAGGATCGGGTTTTTTTCCAAATAGTCCCCGGCTTAGCGCAACCGTGTTGATCACTTTTTCGAACATATCATTGGTAAGTTCTTGCGGAACCAAACCAATGATGGCTCGGGCCTGGCGATACTGCTTCACGACATCAAAACCATCGGCAGTGACGGTTCCTGAGCTTGAATTGACGATGCCACAGATCGTATTGATCAACGTGGTTTTGCCGGCACCATTGGGACCTAGCAGTGCAAAGATCTCGCCCCGATGAATTTCCAAATTGATGTTCTTCAGCGCTTTGAACCCCGAAGCATAGGTCTTACTAAGATTTTTCACTGAAATAATCGAATTTTTTTCCATGAGACATCATAGCCAGAAGCGTAGGATCAGGGCAACCCCCACCTCAGAAAGTTGCAACCCTGCAGGGCTGCAACTTTCTGAGGTGGGGGTTGCATTACCGAAATTTTGTTGTACGCTGGTTTTATGAAATCAAAGCTTTTAATAAAAATACTTGCAGTTCTTTTGCTTCCAGGCTGTGCAGTCTTGCATCACGTTCAGCTCGGAAATATTGACAATCGGAACAGTGTCCAACTGCGTCCTATCGAGATCAAAGTCAGTGAAATGGGAATCGATCTCAATGACGCTAGGGCGATGTCGAAGCTCCTGATGAATCACGATGGCGCTAAACAGACCAACGATGCTTTGCGCTTTATTGAATATTTTCAGATGGGACCTCACACAGGTGCCGGAGTTTATAGCCTGGAATACATCAAAAATATTCAAAGCAATCTACGCTCACAGTGCACGGATGGCACCATCACCGGAATTATGGCCATTCGTGAAACCAGAAAATATCCCGTCATCAGTGGCGAAATCATAAAAATCAAAGCCTATTGCGCAACCCCTAAAGGAGCTTAATTCACATGAAATTTATTCTTACTCTTGGATTTGTCTTTCTTTCAG
>JABDFK010000022.1 GCA_013286585.1 Deltaproteobacteria bacterium | reverse complement strand
TTGAACAGCCATTTTTTCACAAAACGTGAAGGTGTGAAATCATCCGCAGTTGGCTCCGCCTTCGGCAGCACAGTCGTGATGATCAATTTGGATGCTAAGAAAAATTTACGTAGCGAACACCGCGCAATTCTGACACGGGCGGGGACTGTATGGTTATCGGTGGGATCATGTGGTACCGTTCTTCGCTAGGGCGAACGTTTAGGAGTTTACATGGAAGATTCGGGATCTACACCGTTTTTAAAAGATGAGCGACAAAAGACCGACGACAGTTTGGTCGCCGAACGCGACAAAACCAACAAGTCGCTATCAAGCTCAAAAACCACCGCCGAACGTCAAACTGACAAGACAGTTCAGGGTGAACGACGTCAAGCCGATCAGGTAGCATCCGAGTCCCGCGATATGGCGGATCTCGAATCCAACAAAAAACGAGAAGAGGCCGGATATGCCCCAAGGGACGAGAAAAAAATCGGCAAGGATCAGCTGGTCGATGAAAGAGATCGATCTGACAAGGCGATGGAACTAGAGCGTTCGCAAACTGATCTTGCGATTGAAAAGGAACGTGAATTGAAGAGCGTGCTAGCCAGCCAAGTGCTTGAGCAAGAGCGAAGGTTGACCGACGATAACCTTTCAACTGAGCGGATAAGAACGGACGCGGAAGTGCACCGCACATCGGGACTTCTCTCTGATGAAATTTCTGAACACTCTAAAACTAGAATTTCTTTGACCACGCGGGACGAGTTTCTGGCGATCGTCAGCCATGATCTCAAAAACCCGATTGGCGTGGCTTCGCTGTGCGCGGAAATGCTATTGGACGATCCCGTATTTCGAGAGTTGGGAACCAAGGCACGGGACTCTATTCAACTCATCAAAAGAAATATTGATATTTCTTTGCGATTGATCGCGGATCTTCTAGACATGGAGCGCATTGAAGGCGGTAAGCTTCAGCTGGTGCTGAAAAAGTATGACCTCGGAAAGATCCTGCAAGAGGTCCTTGAAAGTTTTGCGCCGCTCGCACGGACGAAATCCATCGAATTACGAATAGCTTCATCCCATCTATCCAGCGAAATTTTTTGTGACAAAGACCGGGTTGGGCAGGTGCTTTCCAATCTGATTGGAAATGCGTTGAAATTTACACCTAAGGGCGGCGCCATTACCGTTGGCGCTGTTTTAAGTACAGATGCGGTGCAGGTTTCTGTTTCTGACACTGGACCGGGAATTCCTGAAGAAAAGAAACTCCAAATTTTTGAGCGTTACGCCCAGTTGAAGGTGAATGATCGAGTCGGATTGGGCTTGGGTCTCTATATTTCTAAAATGCTGGTCGAAGCGCATGAGGGGCGTCTGTGGGTCAGCTCAAAGCCTGGTGAGGGAAGCACTTTCAATTTTACTATTCCGCACCCGAAAAGGGTCCCACGATTCTCAGAATGAGACACAGAGCTGTAAAGCGTGTGAACACCCCTTTGCCAAAATAGAGCATAGGCCTTTTTAGTCTCTTTAAAGTATTTTTTAATTATTGAATGGCTTCAAGCAATTAGAACCTTTCTTCAAATCACGAAATCTTCGTAGTTTCTGGTCTGTCACTTGCACTTACTGCAATTGAAATTAAAAAGGGAGTGTTCCGATGGACTTACGCCGATCGCTTTTAATCTATGTCGCCATGTCAACTTTCGCTGTGAATGCTCAAGGCGCGCAGTCTTGTTCGCAGGCTTATCGAGAGTCAGACGCCATCCGTAGTACTGTGGTTAACCCGCGATCAGCTGATATTGACCGGGAAGCCAGACGCCTAGCCTTAGTGGCGATACCCAAATTCAGGGCTTATTTTGATGCGCTCAATGACCGTATGTTGGAACGAAAAGATCTTTTGGATCTGGCCAGTGTGGCCTTGATTGCCGAAGAACATCTGCTGCTGGTGGGACCCCCTGGAACCGCCAAATCACAAATCGCGGATTCATTTTTGGGCAATATCAAAGATAGCAGCGGCAAACCTTCTTATTTCCGCATTCAGATGACCCCGGAAACCACTATGTCTGAAACTCACGGTCCAATGGATTTCAAAAAGCTGAACGACACCGGAAAGCAAGAGCGGATTTATACTCAGGGTATGCTTCATTCCCGCAACGCTTTTATCGATGAGATTTTTGATGCCCGCGCCAATGCCCAACGAAATATTTTGGGTCTGTTGGCAGAGAGGGCACACGCGCAGGGACCAAATATTGTCGCCGGTGACATCGAAACAGTGATCGCCGCGACCAATAAATATATCAGTGAAGTTTACGAAAAAGCCGGGGATGATGGACCTAAAGCGCTCCTTGATCGTTTTGCCTTTACTTCATTTGTGCCGGCCACTTTTGAACACGCCGGCTCGTATGTAAAGCTTATCCGACGTTCGAACTCTCCATTAAAGGCCATTCCGGAGCTCACTTTTGATGATGTTGATAGCCTTCGCAAATTGACTGGGCAGGTGGAAATTTCCGAACCCGTGGCCAAGGCTCTTGCATTGTTGTCTTATCGAATGAAAGCAGAAACAGAAGCTCTGGAGCTTAGTTCTGTTAAATCCTACAAAGAAAAACTGAAAAACGGTGAAGACGCGTCTATCCCTTATCGGGCCACCAAATTCCATTCTCCCCGAACTATTGCTAAAGCGGCTAATATTCTTCAGGCGTTTGTGGTTAAGGACTGGGTGGATAAGGGCGGAAAACGTCGTCTGGAAGCTACTATTCAGGATTTGGCACTGCTGGAAAAATTTTTCACTCTGAATGGACCCTCTGATGAATTTGTTACTGCAGAGATCAAGCGGACTTCGAATCCACACGAACGCTCACAGTTAATGGCCATCCGCCAAGAACGCGAAATATTTCAGCGGAATCTAAACAAGATCATCGAAGAAATGGACGCAGCCTCGGTGAAGTACGCATTGACTGATATATACCACGCTGTTGGTGAAGCCCAGACTCCAGAAGCCATAGACAAGGCTGTTAAGATGCTGGTCGGAACTCTGACTAAAATCGAAACTGAAAAAAATGATCAACTGAAACAATCAGAAATGTCCGGTTCTGATATTGGACATGATTATGTCAAAAATTATCTACTTTCTCTTTTAAAAAGAATGGTGTCTCCACAGCAGGCGAAAGACTTAAACTCTTTCATAATAGCGGAAATTAAGAAGCAAAAAGACGAAGCTATTGCCGCCATACAAAAAGAGCAACAGCGGGTCGAAGCCGCACGAATTGCTGCAGAAAAGGCCGCTGCACGGGCCGCGTATGAGGAAAAGCTCGCCGCAGAGAAGGCAGAAAAGATGAAGCAAGAGATGCAAGCCGTGTTCAGCGACCGAACTAAATTTGAGGTCGCATTTGTGGAACTCGGTGGCGTTGATCCCCGCAACCACGGACTGCTCATGACCAAGGTTCCAGGCGAAGATATCATTGGTGTGTACGCGCCTGCGGCAGATCAGATGACCATTTATAAATTTTCCGATGATAAAATAGAACAGATTTCACAGATTCATCCGGCCTTGGGCACAGAAAAATTCGAAAATATCTCTCGAATTTTTATGTCAGATGCTGAAACGGTTCATTTCGTCACAGAGACCGGAAAAGCCGTACACACACTCGATACAAAAACCAGGGTCGTAGAAACTGACATCAGGTCCATGAAGAATGTGATGACCACCGTTGATGCCCAAAGAGCACGGGCGATCACCATCGATCCTCAAGCTTTTAAGGTCAAACTGACCAGTGCATCTGGGACTTCCAATGAAGTATTTTCCATGGTCCCAGATCAGGTGACTCAGTTCACAGCAGATTTCGCAAGAGGTTTTCGGACCTTCGAGGTCTCTAAGAATGGCAAGTATGCCCTGTTGGTAGACCCAAGTTCTTCTCGTTACTACAAAGTTGATTTTGAAAAGAAAACAATCCACATGGTTAAATACGGTAATTCAGGCACTCTGGCGGATGCGGACAACAATATCATCGGAAGCGTTGTCAGCAATAGAATTTTAACCTTTGATCTCAGTGGTGAAGAGCCCGCATTTCACGAATTAATGAATGCAAGTCCAACTGCACAATTGACTCAAGGTGTGACCGTGTTGCCAGGCACCAGAATTATTCTTGCGGGCTCTAGCTCTGGACTTGAAGTGGTCGACGGCACCAATGGCGCACAGATAATGAAAGGCGCCTTTGGCATCGGCACGGCAGGGTGGATGGGAGTCATCAGAAACCTTGGCGACGGAATGTTAGCGGCTTGTGACGGCAATGGCCATTGGCGCGGGTATTTTGTAAAAATTAAAAATAGCACTCCGTGAGATTTTCTAGAACGAGAGGAAACCCGTGCGCTCGATGATATTGTTGGTAATTTTGTGGATTTCTTCAGTCGCCGTCGCTAATACGGCGGCCTGCAACTTATTCACAGATGTCGATCAGCAAAAGGTACTGACAGAGCTGAATCAGCTGCCTCCCATGAAAATGGATTACTCCAATTATGGAAAATCGATGCAGTCTCTTTTGGGTTCTGTTCAGGACATGAAAGAGGATTGGATTAGATTGTCACAGATTGAAAAGGCTTTTCTAGGGGACCAAATGACCAGAGAAGAAGCCCTAAAGGCGGCTGGCGAAGTTTCCCAATCGGTGGCCAATCATGCGAACGATTTGTTGTCTAAGCCGAAACTCACACGAAGCCAGCGAGAATCTTTAGAAGCGTACAAATTGCTGATGAATCAGGCGAGCCGTCTAAATAATGTTTCTAAAGAAGAATTAGAGAGAAAATACAATCCTCAGAAGCAAGACCAAAATCAGAGCTCAGACGGAAAATCGGCTAAAGATCCTTCCAATAGGGAGTCCTCCGCAAACAATGCTAATAATAAAGATAAGCCGGTTCCGAAATATCGAGAACAGGAGCCTCGATCTCCGAAGAAGGATCTGAAACAAGAACGGAAGCCTGAGAAAGATTCCAAGGACTCTAAAGATTCTAAAGATTCCAAGGATTCCAAGGATTCCAAGGATTCCAAGGATTCCAAGGATTCCAAGGATTCCAAGGACTCTAAAGATTCTAAGCAGTCCAAGGACTCTAAAGATTCTAAGCAGTCCAAGGACTCTAAAGATTCTAAGCAGTCCAAGGACTCTAAAGATTCTAAGCAGTCCAAGGATTCTAAAGATTCCAAGGATTCTAAAGATTCTAAAGATTCCAAGGATTCTAAAGATTCCAAGGATTCTAAAGATTCCAAGCAGTCCAAGGATTCCAAGGATTCCAAAGATTCTAAAGATTCTAAAGATTCCAAAGATTCTAAAGATTCCAAGGATTCTAAAGATTCCAAAGATTCTAAAGATTCCAAGGATTCTAAAGATTCCAAGCAGTCCAAGGATTCCAAGGATTCTAAAGATTCCAAAGATTCTAAAGATTCCAAAGATTCTAAAGATTCTAAAGATTCTAAAGATTCTAAAGATTCTAAAGATTCTAAAGATTCTAAAGATTCTAAAGATTCTAAAGATTCTAAAGATTCTAAAGATTCCAAAGATTCTAAAGATTCTAAAGATTCTAAAGATTCCAAAGATTCTAAAGATTCCAAGGATTCTAAAGATTCTAAAGATTCTAAAGATTCTAAAGATTCTAAAGATTCTAAAGATTCCAAAGATTCCAAAGATTCTAAAGATTCCAAGGATTCTAAAGATTCTAAAGATTCTAAAGATTCTAAAGATTCTAAGCAGTCCAAAGACTCTAAAGACTCCAAGCAGTCGAAGGACTCTAAAAACTCAAAAGGTAAAGAGAGCCAAGCGGAACAAGACGCTGAGCAAAAATCGGGCGGTGATGGACTGGACGAAGGACGCTCCAGCGAGGGTCAACATTTAACGGATAAGATGAAAGACTTTTTCAAAAATATCATGGAAGACGTAAAGAAGAAAATTGCTGATCAGAAAAAAGATGCTCCGCCGGTGAATGAAGACAATAAATCCGCGCAAAAGGAATTGAGCGATCGAACGGAAGAGGCACGAAAGAAGTTTGAAGATGCAATGAAAGATATGCCTTTGCCTAAAGCTGCGGCCGAAGCCAAAAAGTCTTTAGACGAACTGGAAGAAAAATCGAGAGAGATGAAAGATAAACGGAAACCATTGGCTGCGGTGACACCCACGGCAAAATCAGAAATTTTGAAACGCCTGGCAGAGCACTCCTACTTACAAATTTTAAAAAGCTATCAAAACTCCAATGCCTTGATGACGGCCTTGGGACAATATAAAACCACGCTAATGACCATTGCTTCCGAAAATCCCAGTATGGATTTTCTAAGGCAGATGGCAGTGCAAGCTGAAACTCTCAGAGAGCAGCTGGACAGTGCGCAAGTCAGCTACAATTCATTTGAAAACCTAGGTCTGTCCATGGTCGGAAATATGGACGGCAGCAATCTGGACATCGCCCGCAAACTCAAATTTATCGATACGTTGTTCACCGAGCTAAAGGTCAGAGGCTCTTTGTCTTCAGAAGAGGAAAGATTATTGAACCTAGTTAAGGGTCTGTTAGAGGCTCTCACTGGCGGAGCGGCTCCCACTGACAAACAGCTGGGTGAAGCATTTGTCGCGCAACTGACCGGCCCACTCTCTAGAAAAGTGATTAAAGCCACCTATGGATCCGAAGCCAATGCCGACGGAATGAATTGGTCTCAGTTGGCCCAGGACATTAGATCCGGAAGGCTCAATGATCTACTCATTTATTCAAAACTGAAGCCATATATGAACATGCTTCTCAACGAATCATTTATTCCTAAGACGACCATTCAGCCTGACGGCGATCGAGTACCAATCAACGAACAGGAACCCATACTAAACACAGCAGAAGAGCTCGATGCATTCCAGTTCTTTTACCGAGATGGTGCCCCACTGAAGACAGATCTTCTCAAATTTATATCAGGTGATATGTTGCAAAATACATTTCATGATCCACGAGAGATCAACCATCCAGGAATTCTTAAGCCCAAAAAAGTGTCTATTATTTTGTACGACATTAGCGGATCCATGTCCTACCAAAACAAGTATGTTCTTCGAAATGCTTTGATTGCATCTTACCTTGATCGAAGTCAGATTGAAGTCGTTACGGGTAAAGCAGATCATTCGGTTTATACGGTGGCCTTTGACGGGCGGCCCCACGCACCGGAAAAAATGAACAATCTGCAACAAGCTCAGAATTATTTTGAAAAGCTGAGGGCATCACCCATCGGTGCTGGCGGCCAAGACAGCATCACTGAAGCCGTGGCCGAAGTTTTTAATCTCATCCATCAAAAAGAACTAGAAACTGGAGAGCTCAATCAGGCCAATATTTTATTAATCACAGATGCAGTTGCTCCCGTGGACTTTAATAGAATTGAAACGTCTCGAAAGCAGGTCGGACCTAAAGTCAATATTCGCTTCAACGCAATTTCTATGGGTGACCTCAACAATGACGTGAAAAAGTTAATCGAACTTCAGGGCGGAGAAGGTAAAGGAAAGTTGGGAGTCATGAGCCATCAGCATATTGACTATCAAGAGGTCGCGTCCATCATGAATGCGCAATCGAAGCTGCAGTTACTGGAAAGTAGTGCGGTCCAATTTGATGAATCCAAGGGGAACCACGTGGCCAAAGACAATCTGATCCAACTCAAAAATGAAATGGTCGGAACTGAAATCTCTAGAGAAATGTTGGATCAGGCCAAGGCGGCTCATTTAATGGCTTTTGTACAGAATTTGCGTGTCGCTGATGGGACTGGTGACGACCCAAATTTTAATGAGGTTTTGGCACTTTTCTCTAAGGTACCTCAGTCATCGGTATCCGGAGGCTGGTCAAAAGCCACGCGTGCAGAAGCCGTGATGAAATTTTTTACCACAGTGGCTAAAGAAATGAGTCTTACAGAATCAGATTTAATATCCCGGTTGAGCTCTGCACAGGCTGAGGCATTGATGAAATGGATTGGCTACTAGCATGGAGAAAATAATATGAGCACATTTTTTAAAAATATTTTTTTAGCGCTTGGCTTTGTGATCACAGTCACATCAGTCACTGCCCTTGCAAGCCAAAGAATGTCCTGCGAGCTTGCTTATACTCTGCCAATAGTCGGAGTTTCGAATTCCCCAGAATCCGAATTGGATTCGGCGTTTAAAAATACGCAGGTTTCCCCAGACAGATCCTCCTTGATAAAGTTGCTAAAGGTTGATTCGTCACGGGCGCTGCCAGAAATCGTCAAATTAACGGCCACACTTAAAAATCCAAAGGCCACGCCCCGACAACGAAGCATCGCAGCCAAGGCCATTGAACTGCTGTCTCTGTCTTCTGTCAGCGTTTCGGCTGCAGACCTACAACTTAAAAAAACCAGATTGGCTTGGGCCATTGATCTTTCGATCAAGGTTGCTGCTCTAGATTACAACGTTGCTGCGAGAGACTTTTACAAGGCCTACAGAGTGGCCCTTGGGCGGGGATTTTCTCCGGACCAAGCCATTCGAGTTGCCGGTGACGGAAAAATTACGCTGGAACAATTTGAGTCGTGCAGCCGCTAGGTCCGGCCGTTCTCAGAATAAAACATAGCCCTGAGTTCATCCTTTAAAAACCCATTCTTGCATTTTCCAAAATTTCAGCTCAAGGCCAACAGAGCGCTCACGTAGAGGTTCGAAAATGTCCCGCGACCTCGTCTTGCATGCCTAAGAAATCTTTCGGAGTGTGCTGTTCGAAACTTGCGAAAAAATCCTTGTGCGAAGCCAATTCCTTTTGCCACTTCGTCGGATCGATGTTGGTGACCTTTTCAAACTGTTGCGGAGTGAAATCAAGTCCGGACCAATCCAGATCCTGATAGGTGGGCGTCGTGCCTAAGATGCCTTTTTGCCCGCTGGCTTTTCCATCCACGCGCTCGAACATCCATTTGAGCACACGCATATTTTGGCCGTAACCTGGCCAGATGAATTTTCCATTTTCGTCTTTGCGAAACCAGTTCACCACGAAAATCTCTGGTGGTCGTGTCACGCGTTTTTCCATGCTCAGCCAGTGTTGGAAATAATTTCCCATATTGTAACCGCAGAAAGGCAGCATCGCCATGGGGTCTCTGCGAACGACGCCGACGGCTCCGGTGGCCGCAGCCGTTGTTTCTGAGCCGATCGTCGATGCCCAGTAAACTCCGCTTTGCCAATTCTGTGTTTGAAAAACCAGTGGAATGGTGTCGGCTCTGCGGCCGCCGAAAATAAATGCAGAGATCGGCACACCGGCAGGATTTTCCCATTCTTTATCCAGTGACGGGCATTGCTGAGCCGGAGTGGTGAAGCGGGCGTTGGCGTGGGCCGCTGGTCGACCGCAACCCTGCGTCCAAGGCTGGCCCTGCCAGTCGGTCAACTCTGTCGGGGGCTTTTCAGAGAGACCCTCCCACCAGACATCGCCATCCGAGGTCAAAGCCACGTTGGTAAAAATAGTGTTCGACGCCACGGTCTTGAGTGCGTTGGGATTGGTTCTTAACGAAGTTCCCGGCGCCACACCGAAGTATCCGGCCTCAGGATTGATCGCGCGTAAAACACCATTGCTGTCAGCTTTGATCCAAGCGATGTCATCACCGATAGTGGTGACTTTCCAGCCCTTCATTTGTGTCGGCGGAATTAGCATGGCGAAATTGGTTTTGCCACAAGCACTGGGGAATGCAGCGGCCATATATTTTTTCTCTCCTTGGGGATTTTCGACTCCCAAGATCAGCATGTGCTCGGCCAGCCAGCCTTCGTTTCGTCCCATATTGGACGCAATTCGCAGAGCAAAACATTTCTTTCCCAGCAGTGCGTTGCCGCCATAACCGGAGCCAAACGACCAGATCGATCTTTCTTCCGGATAGTGAACAATGTATTTATTTTCTGAGTTGCACGGCCAAGTGACATCGGACTGTCCCTGCTTCAGAGGCATGCCCACAGAGTGAACCGCTTTGGTGAACTCACCTTGGCCCAAAGCTTTCAGCGCTGGGGCTCCCATGCGGGTCATGATTCGCATATTCACGACCACGTAAGGAGAGTCTGTGATCTCTACACCGAATTGAGAAATGGGCGAACCTATGGGGCCCATGCAAAAAGGAATCACGTACATCGTACGTCCTTGCATACAGCCGCTGAATAGCGGCGCTAACTTTGCGCGCATTTCATCGGGCGCTAACCAGTTGTTGGTGGGACCAGCGTCCTCTTTATTTTTCGAACAGATAAAAGTGCGATCTTCAACACGGGCCACATCCGAAGGGCTCGAGCAAGCCAAATAAGAATTGGGACGTTTTTCAGGATTGAGTTTTCGCAGAGTTCCTTGGCGGCACATTAGTTCTAGCAAGCTAGAGTTTTCGCCTTCAGATCCATCGCACCAGTGAATGTTGAGGGGCTTGGTCAGCGCAGCAATTTCGTTCACCCAGGCCAGTAGTTGTTTGTTCACTACGTTCATCAAAAACCTCACTTGTTGAAGCCCTGGTTTTTCCTTTTTTTCCCGCGATCTGTCAATAGGCTTGGCTTTCCCTCAAAAAATAGCTATCACGATGGCGCTGAAGGAGAATTCATGTCGAAAAATCATTTTAAAGTTCTTATTTTGGGAGCAGGTTCCGGCGGAGTTTCCGTCGCTTCTCGCTTAAAAAAATCCATCAGTGCTCAAGATATAGGCATTGTAGAGCCCGCTGAAAATCATTTCTATCAGCCCCTGTGGACCCTGGTGGGCGCCGGAATCGTGCAAAAAGAAAAAACCAAACGAGCGATGTCCAAAGTGATTCCTAGCGGAGTTTCCTGGATCAAAGATCGCGTAAAAAACGTTGATGCTCCGGCGCGAAAAGTGACCTGCGAATCCGGAAAAATTTTGTCTTACGATTTTCTTTTGGTGGCCACAGGTCTGAAACTAGATTGGAATAAGATTAAGGGCGTCGAAGGTCATCTAGGAAAAGATGGACTTTGCAGTATCTATCAATTTGAGGACGCCGAAAAAACGGCGCAAATGCTTCAGAGCTTTAAAGGCGGGGAGGCCATCTTCACAATGCCTCCGGTGCCAATCAAATGTGCCGGTGCTCCTCAGAAGATCATGTATTTGGCGGAAGAGATCTTTCAAAAAAACGGTGTGCGCGCCAATTCCAAAGTCACTTTTGCAGTGGCTGGCAAAGTGATCTTTGGCGTCCCCAGTTTTGCTGCGCCACTGATGCAAGTGGCGGCTCGAAAAAAAATAGATCTGAAATTTTCCCACAAGTTAGTGGAAGTCAAAGCCGCTGAGCACATGGCTGTGTTTGAAAAAACCACAGAGTCTCAAGTGGACGGCCAAGTTAAAACTTCGACCGAGTTGATCTCTCAGCATTACGATCTTCTGCATGTGGTGCCGCCGATGAGTGCGTATGACTATGTTCGTGAATCCAACTTAGCTTTTACCGCGGGACCGCAGACGGGTTGGCTCAAAGTAGACCAGTTCACGTTGCAACATCAAGATCATGGCAATATTTTTGGCATCGGAGATGTCACCGGTGTGCCAAATTCGAAAACTGGCGCGGCGATTCGTAAACAAGCTCCGGTCGTGGCGCAAAATATGCTGTCGGTCATCGCTGGGCAAAAGCCCACAGCTCTGTACGACGGATATGCTTCTTGTCCGTTGATCACTGGGGTTGGCAAAGTGATCTTGGCCGAATTTGGATATGATGGAAAACTAATGCCGTCATTTCCAATGGACATGACCAAAGAACGCCGAAGCATGTGGATTTTGAAAAAAGATCTTCTCCCTCCCATGTACTGGAACGGCATGATGACTGGACGGATGTAGAGGGGGCTCGGTTGAGATTTGCCTGTCGCACGACAGGTAGTTTTCCAGGGCCTGCGAAGCGGTACGTCATGAAAAACCCATGTTTACTTACCAGCAGCTGGAGCATTTTTTAGATACTTATCAAACCAGCGTAGCATCTCATAAATCAACTGTTCGTTGGATTCCATGGCTGCGTACCAGTGTGGTTCGTGGGGTAGCATCACTAGACGGGTGGTGCCTCCGTTTCCGCGGATGGCCTCAAAGAGTTTGTTTGCTTGCAACGGCGTGGTTCCTGGATTGGCGTCGTCGGCTCCGTGCACGATCAGCAGCGGTGTTTTTAATTTGTCCGCGGTGAAAAATGGAGAAACTTTGAGATACACATCTGGTGCTTCCCAGACGGATCGTCGTTCGTTTTGGAAACCAAAAGGTGTGAGTGTTTTGTTGTAGGATCCACTGGTGGCTACACCGGCGCGGAACAATGCAGAGTGTGCTACCAAATTGGCGGTCATCAAAGCACCATGGCTGTGTCCAGTGACACCGATGCGTTCGGGATCGGCGACACCCAGGCGGACGGCTTCGTCCACGGCGGCTTTGGCGTCAGCCACCAACTGTTCCAAGTAAGTGTCATAGGCTTTCTTGGGGTCACCCACGATTGGAAAAGCGGTATTGTCGATGATCGCGTAACCGGCAAGAAGTAATAATTTGTACTGTCGCAAGCGTGTGAAGGTCATTTGTGAACCAGTGACCTGGCCAGCTTTTGAAGCATCCGCGTAGTCGAGTGGGTAGGCATATAGAATGGTAGGCACTCGGGTGCCTTCCACATATCCTGGTGGTGTGTAAAGTGTGAAGGAAAGATCCAGTCCATCGGCGCGTTTGTACTTCACCAATCTTTTCTTGATGGCTCGCACTTCTGGAGTGGGATCGGGAATGTGGGTGATGGCAACGCCGCTGGAAACCAAAGTGGCTTCTCCGGTCACAGGCACTTCTACCGGCTTTCCTAATGTTCTAGAAAAAGCGTTGGGCGGTTCCATCAGGGATTGGTGCCAAGTCAGAAACGTGTGAGTGTCGGGACCGGTGAAGGACAGAAATTGCTCGTAGGAGTTTTTGTCGCTGCGAAAAAGTCGTTCCGTTTTCAGAGAATCAAGGTCCAATCGATCTAAAAACGGTCGATCGCCCTCGATGGAGGCTCCGGTTCCAGCCAGATAGATGGAGTGTCCTTCTTGGCGCATCACCGAATATCCGTTCGCCAGACGACGCCGCACTGGATTTCCCGGATCGGTGTACTTTTCATCGGTCGACAAATCCCATATTAAGCGCTGTTTTTTTGACGGATCATCCACATCCAGCAGAAAACTTTTTCTCCAGTGGCGGTTGTGATCGTATTCGTGAATCAGAGCGACGCTGGGTTGTTCGCTCCAGGAAAACCCGTGGTATCTTTGCTCTGTTCGCAGAACCTCGGTGGCCGGTGAACTGAAGGGCTCTTTCAAAAAAAGAACTTTGTCCCGTGCAGGAACTTTCACGTTCCAGTCGCCGCCGTCCAGAGCCTCCGCCCAAACCAAAGTGGCCGGAGCAGTGGCGCGCCAAGAAAAATCGCGAGGGCCTGTCGGAACTCCATGAATTGGAACTCGGTCTGCTAGAGGCAGGGACGCAACAGTGTGCACGACCTTCGCAGAGTTCTTAGAGACTTCCCAGACGTCGACGTTCTGTGGAAAACGTTCGTAGGTGGTGACATAGGAGTAGGGGCGGTGAATAGAGCTAACCAATAAATGTTTTCCGTCCGGCGCCGGGTCGAGCTCATAGTAATTCGCAGGTTTGCCAATCGCGGAAACGGCCGACGTAGTGGCGTCCACCAACGCCAACTGCGAAGTCGCATAATAATCAAAAACATTTTCGTCATGCTTGTTGTTCAGAGTGTCGCGATTTTCGTAAGTGCTGCTTTGACCTTTTTCACCCGTGGTCTCTTGGATGCTGGGGCCGTCGGGCACCAACGGTTCCGGTGGCGGTGGGCCCAGTTTGATGGGCACCATCTTTACCAAGAGTCGTTGCTGATCCGGCATCCAGTGGATTTCGTCACCGAACATAGGATTCAGGCGAACGCCGGGCACGCGATGGATTTTTCCTGTTTTTGCATCACCCAGCCAAAGTTCGACGGATTCGGGAGCTGTATTTGCAAAGGCGAATTTTTTTCCGTCAGCGCTCCAAATCGCATCGCCGGGACAGGCCCGTGCAGGAAGGACGACCTTCTTGGTGACGCCATCGGCGACGTGCACCAGTTCAAAACTTTTTGCGCAGGGTGGAATTCCATAGCCGCCGTCGGTGTCATGGCGACTGTGATTTTTGGGTTCAATTCGGACGCCCGCCAGGCGCAAGTAGGTGGCCGACACACGGGCAATCGGTGGGTAGCTTTCCCAGGAGGTCAGTAAAATCATGTCTTGTGTCGGGCTGACGTTGGGCACAGGCATGGATGGCGCGTGCAACACATCCAGAATATTTTTCGGAGGTTGGTCGTATCCGCCAGTGGCCAGGACCTCGGTGGCATTCATAAGTAGTGACAAAAGTAACAGAAATTTCATGGTATTTTTCCTCGTCGATGGGGCGTTGGATGGCTATTAGGATATGGGGGCTTCCTGTGCTTGTCACTTCGCTGAAATTTATGACACTCATGATCTAACGGCATCAAATCTTCTTGTGACCTGTCTGCTCAATCAAGTAGGCTTTGCGGATGAACACACTTCTCCCACTTTTCGTCTTGGTTTTCATGATTCCAGCCCTTGCGGCCACGCCCAGGGAAATGATCAAGTCCCAAGCTGGTTGCTTCAACGTGGCTTGGGATTTTGTCGAAGATCAGGTTTTTATTCCCAACTATCCCAAGACTTCCAAACCGTATCACGAAAAGGCCATGGAGTGGGTGGCGATCGATCACGATGAGGATCAACGGATTTCCCTACAGCATATTTTAATCGCCGGCGGTGAAATACAAAAACACTGGCGGCAAGAATGGCTGCCGGAAGAGCCTTCACACCTCACGTATTTCGGAAATTATTTGTGGAAATCCGCGAGCGAACCCAACGTTCAAGGAACTTGGCAACGCCGAGTTTTTCAAGTGGACGACAGCCCTCGCAACGAATGTTTTGGAGTGTGGAGCGAGTCCACTAAAATCTGGTCTTGCGCCAACGCCTGGAGTCCCATCCCCCGTCGTGAAGCCACCGTTCGCCATGATTACAATGTTCTTTCCCGCAGCAATGCTCACCAGATCACCGCCAATGGCTGGATTTTATCTGAGGACAATCTGAAATTGATCGTGGACAAACAAGGCAATGTCACCAAGGTGGCTCATGAAACCGGCACTAACACCTACACGCGTGTCGACGACAGTCAGTGCCAGGCCGCTCGCACCTGGTGGAATGAAAATCAACCGGGGTGGGAAAAAGTCCAGGATGTTTGGACCAGTATTCGTGCCAATGATCCTGTCTTACAGTTCGTCAACCCCTCGGGCCAAGAGGCGCTTTGGTCGAACTTGTTCGAGCTTGTGGACGCCGCCGTTCAAGCGAAAACTGTAGCGACACCCAAATTTGTTCAAGACATTAGCGACATGATTAACTCGTACCTTCAGCATTAGCTGCAGATATTAACAAAAGGAGCTTTCTGTGAAAAAAATATTAATTGCGACCATGACCTTACTAGCGTTTCGAGCGAATGCATTGGAGTATGCGCTGGTGGCTGAGGGCCGAAGTAACACCGGTGATGCCTCTGTCTATACACAAAATTTTACCAATGGAACTGCGACAACATTCGGCGGTGGCATCCTTGCGTCTTTCAACTTACCCCTGGTCTTTTTTCGTTCAGGTCTTATGTATGTTCCACGAACTTATCAGGTGAACACGGGAAATAGCGTCAACCTGGTTTATACTATGAATAGTCTCGACGTGCCGGTGATGGTGGGGTTGGGCCTAGGCCTATTTAGTTTCTACGCAGGTGCCGACCTGGGATTCAAAATGTCGACATCCTCTTCAGGCTATACGGCGACCACTTTCGCGGATAATTCCACATTCACTTCACCGCAAGTGGGAATTGATCTGAATCTTATTAAATTCAGAATCTCGGCCTTCTATGAAGCTCAAACCACGGTCTCCACTGCGACTTCGCTGGGTACTACGGGTGCAATCCGCGGAACCGCCATTGGAGCTCGCGTAGGATTTATTTTCTAAAGAGCGGCTATCAGCAGTGCCATCTTTTCGATGGTACTGCGCCAGTAAGTTCGCATCTCGGTTTTTTGCCGTGCGGACTTCAGGCCATCATGCTGGATCACCAACAGCGATTTGCCCTTGGCCTTCTTGTAAACATGTAGCTGTACCGTGGTGCTTTTTTCCCATTCAGGTTCACACCAAGTCATGCGGATGCGCTGATTTTTTTTCACCGTGCGAATTTCGCCGAAGACACCGCCGTTGATTTCGAAGCTGGTACCCGCACTTATTTCTACAGGAGAAAGCGGCTTCAACCACACTTCGATTCCCTCGTCAGAAATGCACCAGCGCCATGCTTTCAGCTGATCCACAGAAATCGACTTGGTCAACGTGGCCGAGTACGTGCCTTTGAGGCTCTGACCGGCGATCCGTTTTCCTGTGGTGACCTCGTAACCGTTGGCAATCATTTGCTGCCACCACAGGCTTTGGCGATGTTTCTTTTTTAAATGTGCGACGATCTCTTGATGGCTCCAGGAAGAGGCACCGGCTTGGTTCAGAATTTGAATCCAGTCTTTCCAAACTTTGCCGGTGTGCTTTTTGAGAGAGACGTCGCTAATACTGTCGATCATTAGTACAGAATCGTCGCACCAAATACTAGCGAAGTAAATAGAGCGCGGCCGATTTTTTTTTGCCATTTTCAGATGGCCCTGGGATTGCAGCTACTGAAATTTATAACTGTGGAGGTTCAATGTCCCATAAAAATATCCGCAACGTGGCACTCTTCCTAATTCTAGTGTTCGCTGTAACCATCATCGTGTATCCCTTAATCTTCGGAACCGATCCACACCCTAAGGCAGAGCCTCCGGTGGAACTTCAAATAAAGAGATAGCATGGCGATCAGAAATAATATCTGGCACCAATATCCGCTGTCAGAAATCCATAGGTCACAGGTGCAACACCCACATCCAGTGCGGCTTCGAAGAATGCTCCTAGGCGCACGCTTCTTGGCAGGAACTCGATGCCCAGTGGAAATCTGGCGGCCAGACCGAAATTATTGTTCTGGTAGCTAAAAAATTGTGTGTTGGATCCAAAGCCTGTGATCAATCCCACGCCGGTGTAGGGGACTAAATGTTCCAGGTAACCTCGGTTGGTCATATCAGCAAAAAAGTCTCTGAACTCCCAGAGATAATCGACGTTGACCGCAGTGGCTGCGGAATAAAAAGCTAAACCCACATCCATAGCTCGGGTTTCGCTCATCCAATATTTTCCGCTGACGCCGGGAAGACTGCCAACTTTAAGGCCAACACCTGTATCGTCAGTTTTGGTCAATGTGGACCGATAAGGTTGCATGGGTTCGACAGAAGTTTGCGCCGATGCCGTCACAGTTAGGGCTATCAGCAGAGTCGTCAACAATAGTCCTTGGATGCTTTTCATAATCATTTCCTTTCAAGAAATAAACTTGTTGCATCCTCTTAATGCAAATCAATCGCCAGGTTTCACAGAGGCCGAATGGCCACAGCAACCATTTCTAATTGAAATGAGTGGTGAGAAAATACCCGTACGGGAAAATAGTACTCGTGCGCCGGACCATAGAAACGGCGGTCAAGTCTTTGATTTCTTAGGGACAGCATCGCAGGACCGTGGTGGCCAGGATCTTGCTTGGTCAAGCGCACAGGAGAAAACTATGGCAAATATGAATAATGAAACTTTAAGTAATGCAAACGGTATCGTACCAGATTTCAGAACCAGCAAAGAAGCTCTGGAAAAAAAGGCGATGATCGCTAAGAATAAAGTCGGAGCGATGGCTTCTGATTTGGCTGATACCACCACCGAGTTGTACAGCTCTGGCCGTGACTATGTGAAAGAAAATCCGGTCAAAGGAATGGCGATTGCAGCAGCCGTCGGCGCAGTGGCAGGAAGTATTCTGACTTTCGCACTTCGCGGAAAAAGCAGCAAAAAGCATTAGTGTGTGTAGGCCCCTTGGCAACTGTCGTTTCCGACACGCGCCAGGGGTGTGCCGTTCTGTTGAACCGACTGAGAGATCACTCGGGCGAAAAGCGCCTTGGTCACAGAGTCGGTGATTCCATCAAGAAGCCTTTTTAAATAGATCACCGCATTGATGCTGATCGGAGTGAACGGTGGCAGCGCGCGTTCGCGCACCGAAGACTCTGAATGCCGTAGGCCGTTGTCCATCGAGCGCACAATGACTTGGGTTTCTGGCACCTCTAAATATCCCTTCATGTGCAGTGACACGGACAGATCTGCCGCTGTGTAAAATGGAATCTGGCCCTCCGCCAACTCTAAAGCGTCGGGCTCGCCGTAAGGCTTTCTAACGTAAACATCGCGAATTCGATCAGACACTTCAGGGTTCGCCATCAGCCGAGCATAGGTCACGATGTCCCGTTGTCCATTGTCACCAAGGAATAAAAACTCGGCCGCGGGATTTTCCCGCATGAGCTTTAAGATGGTGCGATATTTGTAATCCTCTATGGGTTCGAAGTAATCATCGCGAGTGTAAAGCTGACCAACGGGAAAACCTGCCAACTCCAAAAATTTGGCCGGAAAAATGCGTCGAAGGAACGTAGGGGTGCCCGATACATATTCTATCCTTGCGCCCTTGGCGGCCAAAAAACTGTACAGTGCAGGCATTCCAATAAACGCCTTCTGCTGAAAAAGACCCATAAAATAATGCAGAAAGCTTCCCTCATGATGAACCATGGTCAGGCGGATCGTGTCGTCAATATCAGAAACGACGATCAGACTTGGCTTTTCAGACTCTGAAGATGGCGCAGCGAAAGCTGATGCTGAGCCGTGAATGGTGAGCAGGAATGTCAAAATGCAAAACATGGATTTCATATCTATAAATAAGTCAGAGCAAAAATCGGTCCGGCCAAACGAGGATATAGATGAGGTGCGGGTGGTGGCAGATTCAGTTTTCGCCATTGGGCCGGGAAACTGTGAACAGCCGTCTAAATACTGGCGTCTCAGTTTGAGACACTCAGTGAACAGAGCAGACCAAACATTAGACGGCTGTAGTCTCCAAAAAGTCATTTCGTTGGTAGACCCCCGTTCTGGGGCTCTGAATTCGTGTTCAAACGCGCTATAGGACATTTTGGCGGTATTTCCTTTGCACTGCTTACGGTTATGAAAAGCTCCATTTTCTCGCATCTGCTGTCTTTTGTATTAGCGCTGTCGGTGGCCTTGCCACCGCAATTGGCGGTGGCGGGCCCCAACTTCAGACTGGCTGGGGAGCTGGTGAAGGTCGCCGGCAAGGAATTCAAGGTTCTGACATCCTTCGGAGCCAATAAGCTGAAACAGGGTACCACTGTCGAGCTAGTGGATTTGGCCGGCAATGTGACACGCACGATCTTTGTGCCAATAGGGCAGAAAATTACTTCCGATGCGGCTCTGCCAACTAAGATCGCTGAACAGATCATCGAAAAAAGAAAATCTCTGGGTAGCAAGGCCGGAAAATTGATCGTTGAACAGCTCATCCGTTTGCCGGTGGAAAGCTTTAGTTTTTTCTTGGCTCTGGGCGCGGTGGTGGCTCAGCAAATTATCTTCAATTACTCCCAAGATCCACTGGCGGTCGACCATTTGATCAATAACCAATCAGACCCGGTCTCTACAGTGTCATTTTTTGCGTTTATGCTGGCCAATCAGGGAACCACGCAGGCATTTCAATCTGCATTCGAAAAGAATGGAAAGCTTAGCCGTCGCCGGGCATTCATTTTGCAAAATATGGGTATGAGCGTGGGTATGCTAGCTTCCAATATCGTCGGTGAAGCTTTGCATTCCCCGAATTTCTTAGCGTGCACTGGAAAGGTGCTTACGGCTCAAGGTTTCAGTAGTAAAGCCTGCGACGACGCTGCGGTCTCATGGCATGAAAAAGGTGGTTCCCTCGGTTTCCTGGAAGAGTGGGCTCCAGGTCTTGCGGCCTTGGCAACAACATCGATGATTATGACCGTAGGTCAAGCCGCTGCCGATCGAGTGATCACCATATCAGCTGTTGATATCGCCACCTTGTTAGTTCCTGGCGGATTTGAGGTCGACGCCGTTCGCGCGGTTGGCTTTGCCATGGCAGCTGCGAATATGGCCGTATTTACTGAGATCAATAATGCTGTTCAGTCTTACTACACGATGATGACACAAAACTATTGGCAGAGTGGAGCATTTAACGAGCTTGAAAAATCGATCGTCACCGATCTTTCATTACTTCCGCAAAAAAATTGGCAAGGCAAGCATCTCAATGACAACTTGTCCACTTTTTCAAAGGCGATGAAGGCGTGGCGGGCGATGAATCTGACCGACGTCAACATGGCTCAAAGCAACTGGATAGAAAACCTAAATAACTTCGCAGGTCTTTATAACGTCTCCCACGAATTTTACACAGACATCGTGAGCGACCTAGTTAAGAAGAAAGAAGATCCCACTTATTCGTCCCCATTAGATCGCAATTTTCCACTCAATGGTATTAAGCTGAAGGACTGGAATAAAGAGAAAGTGCCGTACCCTTTCTTTGCCCAGCCCGACGATGTTTTCTCAATGCAACTGGATACGGTTAGATACATATCAAAATGGGCGGATCACGAATACGGTAACGAAGCATTTCTAGCCACACTCAGTGCCCACAATCGCCGCGAGATGAAAGAGATTTTGGCAGGCCTGCGTTCGACCGATGTCAAGGCCATCGGTCAGAGCATTGATCTACTCAACTTGAGCATTCAGCAGTACGATGAGTCCATTTTTAGTCTCGACGGTAGTTACTACAAAATACTTAAATCCATTCGAAACGAGCTTGGAAAGCCAAAACCTATTTGGGAAAAATCAGCAGGATACGTGCACTACTTGTTAATGGGACCTAAATGGTCGGGCGCAGAGCACTTTAGCCATCCTTCGATATACTGGTACAATCACTTCACCTACACATACGCCCATACCATGTCCGACTGGCTGATGGCCTCTTTAGTATGGGGGCCCGATGCTCCCAAAGGAGAGACTATGAATGGGGACGGCGGCGGATTTCATTCTCAGTTTTTGGCGCCACGTATGCCTTTGGTTCCAAACACGGCCGAAACATGTCCGAACAATCCCAATCTTTCTCTGGATAAATTTGGCTTCTGCGAAAATGGAACGACCTATGACAACCCACTGGATTTGGTGGTCCATCGCATACGACCAGAGTTGGTCAACGACGAGACTTTTTCTCGCTGGTGGCAGCAATATCCAGAAACTTCTTATGTGACGGCATGGGCCGACTATGAAAATAAATATCAGGACATCGTGATTCAATTGACGAAAAAAATGTGGACCGGCAAAACATCCAGCGCTAATCGCGGAGATATTGCCCCGGGGTTAATGGACGCCGCGATCCAAGAATGGAAAGTTTATGCGATCACTTTGGGTGGCCTGATCCAGACCCATCTGGATCAAGCCGGTCAAGTGGATGTGCTCCGCAAACTTTTGTCTCCTTATGCCAATGAATCTCTGACGAAAATAAATGTGGCTGGAAATCACGCGAACTTTTTCGAGTCCTTGCTGATGAATAACAATCTGGATTTAAAGACGATGCTACAAAACCAGAACTATGGATTTATCACCGTATCGCCATCGGCGTATCCCCAATCGCATAATTTCGGCTGGCAGAATAAATTGCTCACGCAAATTGACTGGGAGCTGAGCCAGCTGACTCAGCAGATGAAAACAGGCCGCTCGCTGGTACTGAATGATGGAGGCAAACTGGAAGTGTTGACCTCACAAGTGACCAATGAGCAGTTTCAGGCCAAGCAAAAAGAGATTCAGACGACATTGGATATCGTGGCCAAACTAGTGGCCTCCTTGGGTATGACACCAGAACAGCAGCAAACCGCTAAGCTGTGCCTGGACAATATTTCTGCGGTGGTGCAGGAAATGGTCACCACAGCCGAGATCGCAAATTCAGTGAGCTATCGTGAATTGCTCAATAACCACGGAGAATTGGCACCGAGCCGATGCACCACTCCTCAGGGCAGCGGAGGCAGCAATGGCATGCAATTTACAAGAACTAATAAAGAGGGTTGTAAGGAATAATTCTGGGCCAGTTTGGAACGGAATTTGAAATATTTAAAATCGTAAGATTATAAACACCTCCAGAGGTTTTAAGAGCTAAAAAGTGCCGAAAAGACTGATGGATGTATAACAGTTAGACAAAAGAGGAGAGAACATGAAAAAGATTCAGTTAGCCAGTTTGGTGATGTTGATGGGCTTATACGCTGTGACCGCACAGGCCGCCTTGATGGGCGATGTTGAGGTTCGTGATGTTGTGAGGGAATCCATAGCCCGTGCCAAAGAAAGAGGAGTCATCGAAGGCGTCAATGACATGAATACCGTGTCTGAAAAAAGTGGAGTGATTGGTAAATTGATGGAACACAGTTCAGGAATCAATCATGAGGAGTTATCTTTGGCTTTGGATCGAGAGATCATATTGGACGGAAAAACCTATAAAGTGATGGATAGAGCTCGCGAACTTTTGATGGCAAGACAGGCTATGAATAAGGCTGCGACCAAGGGCATGACCCCTCGGCTCAAAGCAATGATGGACGCCAATGAAGCTGATATCCGGTTTCTACCTTTAGCTTCACGGTCTATCGAAATTCGCCTGAATCTAAGTGAGAATGATCAGCTCGCGGCCGACGCTTTCAAAGGTGAACTCTTAGCAGATACCTCCGAATTCGATTTGGCTGGATTGGAAAAACATACGGAAGTGAAGAATGCAGCTATAGCCAACTTCAAATCCGGAGTTACGGGAGAGAAAGCCTATGAAAAAACGGTTATAGATATGTACGGCAAGGACTACTTGACCGTAGAAAAAAAGGTGAAGAAAGACTGCAAACCAATCTGACCTTAACCAGATTTTAAATTTAAACTCTAAAAAAAACGCCCAGCTTTTCAGCCGGGCGTTTTTGCATTCTAGATTCGATCACTCGCGCCGATTAAGGCTGAGCGCCAACCAGGATAGATTGCTCCATACCTTCTTGGATTCGGGCTTTCTCTTCACCCAACAGAGTTTGCAGAGTGTCCATTTGCACAACAACTCGTGAGTTGATAGCGCAGCTGTGCATTTTAGAAGCAACTACTTTCATAGTTACGAAAGTGTTGGTTTCAATGTTGCCGTAGTCGTCAACCACTGGCTCACCAGCTTCGTCTAGGACAGGCTCAACATCTTGCTCAGCATCGCGGTCAGCTTCGATCAAGTCGCCGGATTTCAGCTTACAGTTGTAAGTGAGGCCGTCGATGGTCGCAGTCTCGTGCAAAGTGCCTTCCACTGTGAAGATGTGATTATTTTCCACTTCTTCAGAGGCAAAAACATGTTCACCAGCGTTGATGGAAGAAACCATTTGTTCAGCTTGATCGGCCAGTCGTTCCATAACAGCAGGGCTGATTGGTTCGTTGGCAGCGTTCAGAGCCGCTTGGTTCTCCGCAAATTCGCGCTCTTCTTCCAGGGCAAACTCTGCGTCTTCGTAAGCAGCCAGTCGCTCTAAGCGTTCAGTTTCAAGTTCGCGTTGGATCCAGTAGTCCGCAATCCACCATCCAAGATGAGGGTAAGAATAAACGGGTCTGTAGTAGCCAACGTAAAACGTTTCGTCAACCCAACCCCAGCCCCAACGGTGGTAGTAGTCGTGCCAACGGTCTTCGCGGCAGATGTATGGATTGCCCCAACGAACAAAGCCGTAACCTGGGCGCCAAGGGGATTCGTATCCAGCTTGGTAGTAGCCACCAAGACTGAAAAACAATCCGTAAACGTGAATGTTGCCAGTGATCACCCAACCCTCAGCCATGAAAGCCGGAGCTCCCCACCAGATGGGAGTGTACAAAGCCACATAACCACCGCGGTATGGATTGAAAGTTCGGATCATAGGACGATCTTCGTGAATCACAACCGTACGATTGTTGATCACAACTGTTTTGTTCACGATCACTGTTTTGTTATTCACAATTCGCTCATTGATCGTGGTGTTGCGAATCACAGTTTTCGCGTTGCCTTTGGCATCAACAGTCTTGCTGTAGCCAGGAGCTGTGATTCTCTTCGATCCATCGGCAGCTTTCTCAACTTTTGCGCCTGCAGGAGCAGCTGTTGGTTTGGCACCGGTGCTCTTATTGTAAGACATCAACGGTTTTCCAGTTTTAGCGTCAACAACTTTGGTCACGCCTGACTTAGGATCTTTCATGGCAACAGACTTGTTGTCTTTGCTCAACTTAGCAGATCCACCAGCAGGAATTTTCTGAGCCACATTGCTTGGAAGTTTGGCTTTCGCTTCCTCAGTTTTTTTCTGAGCTTCCTGTTTAGCTTTGTCTTTGTTTTGCTGTTTCTGATGATCAGAAACAGGAGCCGTAGGCTCTGTCACCACGGGTTTAGTTACTGGTGGCTTGGTCACAGGCGGTTTAGTGACGGGAGGCTTAGTTACCGGAGGTTCAGTCACTGGTGGTTTAGTGACGGGAGGCTTTGTCACCGGAGGTTCAGTCACTGGTGGTTTGGTTACCGGTGGCTTAGTCACAGGCGGTTTAGTAACGGGAGGCTTTGTAACCGGCGGCTTGGTCACAGGTGGTTTTGTAACGGGAGGCTTAGTCACCGGTGGTTTTGTCACAGGCGGCTTAGGCTCAGGTTTATTTGGCTTAGGAGCCGGTGGATCCTTTTTGACCACTTTGCCTTCAGCTTGAGCAGCTGCGCCTGGCAAAAGGCTTTCGTTGAGACTTGATTGAGCGAAGGCGGTAGAAGCTACGAATACCGCGCTCCAGGCCACACTCCGGGCAATTTTGAAAGTGTTGTTGTTCATCGGTTCTCCTTAGTTTTCCTTAACTTGATCTGTTAAGTGGTGTTGTTTTGACACTGAAAATGGTGTTTTCTGTGTCCACGACGAATATATAGCAGTTAGCGTGCCACATTAAAATCGGAAACTAACGCGAAGCGCTGTTTTGGGTGACGATTTGAATTTATCTATAATTATTTCAGAACTGATGAGTTTATTATCACCCACCGCCTAACACAATGTCTGAATAAGTGTCAGCCCACATGGCGACGAATGAAATCGGTCACCAAAGTGAAGTGATCCAGCTTGATGATCTGATCCGCCAAACCTCGTTCGCCCGAGCGGTTCAGGGCATCAATCAGCTTTTCCACGTCTTTGTATTTTAAATCGCGGCCATAGAGTCCTAAAGATTCCAAATGTCGTCGAAGCGCTTCGCGGTCAGAGTGATTCATAGGGCCCCCGGTTCGGTGATGGTGCGAAGCACGTCGGTGGCAAATCGCTCTAGCTTGTCTGGACCGATGCCGTAAATTCCTTCGAGTTCGCCCAAAGAAGTTGGTTTTTGAATAGCCAATTGTCGGAGTGTCTTATCGCCAAAAATCACGAAGGCAGGGACATCCAACTCATGGGCCTTCTGCAGACGCCACTTTTTCAGTTGATCGAAAATGATCTTTTGCTCTTTCGTTAAGGTGTCGTCTTCCATTTTTAGCTTCTTACGTAGTTGAGCTTTTGCTTTTCCAGCAATACGGGCCGTTTTTTCGACCAAAACCGAAATGGAGGTCGGAGTTTCACTGCGCACTCTTCGTTCAGAGGCCGAATCACAGCTGTCGCAATGTCCGCAACGTTGCAAGCGTTGAGCATCTCTGTAATAGGTGAGGATCTCGGCGTGGCGGCACTCGCCACCATCGGCGTAGTTCAAAAGTGTGTCCAGATTCCGCCAGCGAAGCGATTTGATGGCCTCAGGGGCGTCCGAACTTTGAATAAAGAAAGACTGCAGCCCTTTGTCTTTGCCAGAGTGTAAAAGCAAGCAAGTAGAATTTTCCCCGTCGCGGCCAGCACGGCCCATCTCTTGCGAAAGTGCGTCTAAGTTGGCGGGCATATTATAGTGCACCACTAGGCGCACATTCGGCTGGTCGATCCCCATACCGAAGGCATTGGTGGCCACCAGAATTCGCAGTTCTCCATTGGAGTAGCATTTTTGGATGGAGGTTCGCTGGGCTGAGGGCAGTCCCGCGTGGTAGAAGCCCACTCCGGAAAAATCTTGCGCGGCCCGAGCCGCGACTTCTTCCGTGGTTTTGCGAGTTCCGCAGTAGACAATGATTCTGCCGGTGGGAAATTTTTTGATCGCCGAGTGTAGAAAAGAATATTTGTCGTCTTCCTCGCATTTTTCCACTTGGAAATACAGGTTCGGACGATAAAATCCGTGGACCCGACGTTCCGGCTGGTTCAAAGTCAGTTGCCGGGCAATATCATCGAGCACCAGCGGAGTGGCTGAAGCCGTCAGCGCCAAAGTTGGAATATCAGGTCGCAATTTTTTAAGTACCGAAAGCTGGGCGTACTCCGCGCGAAAATCATGCCCCCACTGAGACACGCAATGGGCCTCATCCACGGCGAACAGGGCTAAATTTTGTGTCAGAATCCAAGTTTGAAACCCTTCTTTTTGCACGCGTTCGGGTGATAAATAAAGCACGTAGGCCCCGCCGGCCTTAATTTCCGCAAAGATCTGGCGTTTTTCATCGAGGCTTTGCCCGGAGTACAGGGCGCCGGCTGGAATCCCGCGCTCGCGCAGGCCGCGCACTTGATCTTGCATGAGGGCGATCAGTGGCGATACGACGACCACCAGCTGTTGGCGCTGGACCGCCGGGTATTGGTAGCAAAGCGATTTGCCTCCGCCGGTGGGTAAGACGGCCATGACGTCCCTGCCAGACAAAACAGAGCTGATGATTTCATTTTGTCCCGGTCGAAATTGGGAAAGACCAAAGCGTTCCAGCAATTGGTTTTGTGATGGCATCGCAGCTCCTATTGGAAAAATTTAGCATGCATCAGGGAAGTTCCCAAAGAGTATCTGCAATTTCAATTCCATGGCGGAAACAAATTGGTGCTGGGCTTATATATTTCCAATCTTTCCCAGTTCGGAAAATTGGGCTCCTTCTCTGCGTGCTTTCGAGATGAAATCAAATAGATCTCCCAGCGAGGCTTAAAAAACCGAACTGGGAAAGATCGGAAATATCCCACCCCGGTCACTGCACGTCGATCATTACAAAAACCACTGCTTGCTGTCGGGCCACGCGGAAAGTGTTGGGGCCCTTCTTGATGGCTCTGGTGGCCTCTGCCGCCGATGAGACCTCTTTTTTATTGACGTCTAAGACGATGTCACCAGGAAGCAATCCCGCTTGCGCGGCCGGGGACTGTGGATTGACCTGCAATACCACGGGCTTTTTTACGTCATCATCGATTTCAAACTCTTTGCGCAGTTGCGGGGTTAAATCTTGCAGCGTAAAACCCACGTCGAAAGGGGCTGCAGTTCCAGGGCTCAACTTTTCTTTGACCACCGGAGCTGTCCGATGATCGGGCAGCTCTCCCACGGTTACGGACAACGCCCTGGGTTTTCCCTCGCGCAGGACTTTGAGATTGATGGTGGATCCAATCGCGGTGTCAGCGATGGAATTTCGCAGCTCCATCGAGTTGTGGATCTTGGTGCTATTGAAATCGGTGATCACATCATATGGAAGCAGTCCCGAAATGGCCGCCGGAGAGCCTTTCATGACTCGCGCGACGATGGCTCCTTGAAGGTCTCTCAAGCCTAGCGCGCTGGCCGCCTGTGGATCCAGGTCTGCCAGCTCAATTCCTAAATATCCTTTTTTGATTCGTCCCAATTTTTCTAATTGCGGCAGAAGATTTTTGACCTCATCAATGGGAATAGCAAAACCAATTCCTTGCGCGCGTGGATCGATGGCGGCATTCACGCCGATCACCAGGCCTTGTGAATTGACCAGTGGACCGCCAGAATTTCCCGGATTGATCGGAGCATCGGTCTGAATCATCGGAAAACGGTTGATCTCTGCCAGGTCGCGGCCCTTGGCCGAAATAATCCCTTTGGTCATGCTGTGACCTTGGCCGAAGGGATTACCAAATGCGGCCACCCATTCCCCAACTTGGGAATCGGTTGAAGAGCCTAAGCTCAAGAACGGAAATCCTTTTCCTTCAATTTTTATGAGGGCAATATCTGTGCGGTCATCGCTTCCGATGATTTTGGCTTTATAAAGCTTCTCTGATTTCTCGTTGATCTGAACTTCGACCTCATCGGCACCGGCGATGACGTGATTATTGGTAACGATCAGGCCATCTTCGCGAATGATGAAGCCGGTTCCCAGGCTGTGTGGGCGGGCGACGTTGTTTTGTGGCAGTTGCTGCCTCGGCATACCCTGCATTCCATAGAGCTGTTCCAGCATGTCAAAAAATGGATCGCGATACATTTGCATCTGTCTTGGCCGAATCTTAGTAGAGATATTCACCACGGCGGGATTGACCACCCGGCCCAGTTCCACAAAAAGATTGGCGGGCAGGGGCTCTCCCAATTTAAGTACAGGATTCCCTGCAGAAACCGAGATAGAGCAAAGCAAACCAAGAAAAGAAATTGAAAAAAATCGCAAGGATTTCATTTTATGGCCTCATTTCAAAGTTAAGTATTTAATTTGCAAATCATTCAGCACAGCTTCTAGAAAGCCACTTTCATCGGCATCCAAGTTGCCTTTGGTTTTTTCCTGCAAAACCAAAAGCAGATCGATGTTAAAGCGCGCCATAGTTTTGTCCGTCGAAGTTTTTCCGTCCTGCGGGTTGGGCGTCATTCCCAATGCCACCGCGGCGGAGCTGGCGATGCTCATCGCAAGAACACTCAAAGAGGCTTTCAGTTCTTCCTGAGAATTTTGGCTCATAGGGTCTCCTTCCCAACCGGAGGTTGGACTGAAAAATTATAGTGGAAAATATCCAATCAGTTTTTTAATTCGTATCTCAACTTTCGGATGGGCCAATAAAAAACGATTCTTTTCCTTAAGTCCCATGGGATTGACGACGAAAAAATGATTGCTACATGGTGGTAAGTCCAGCGGATAAGAGGTGCACAGCCCATCCAATTTCCACAGAGCCTCTGCCAAAAATCGTCGGTCTTTCAAAAGCTGTGCGGCCTTCTCATCATTTTGAAAATAGACCTTGTCGGTGACGGAAAATTTCAGAATCAGCCATGCCAGCGGCGAGATCAATCCGCTGAACGGGCGGCGCACGCGAGTCTGTATTTTCGCCACGGGGACGAATGCTTGATCCAGAATTCGGCCAAGGCCCACCAGAGCAAACGCGACCACGTGAGCGACGCCAAAACCAAAAGTGTTCAGGCGGTGAATGTGGCAAATTTGATGGGCCACCACGGCTTCGACCTCTTCGGAGGACAGGCGTTTCAGCAATCCCGTAGAGACACAGATCGTAGCCTTCTGCCAGCTTTGGCCCTGCGAAAAAGCAAAGGCTTCCGGACTGTCAGCAATGTAAAGGTGAGGTTTGGGCATCTGTAACAGCATCGATTGGCGGCGCAAAAGATTCTGCAGACCCCATGGATCCTGGCCCTCTGAAAGCTGGGCCCCTAAAAAAGTGACCAGCTGACTGTTACCATAAAAAAAGATCAGGCAATGGAAGCACACGGTGAAAATGAAGCCGGCGAATAGACCGGGGCGGCCAGCGAAGTGGTAACCGACGAGCATCAGCAAGAGTGAAACTCCGACAAGAAATAGCCAGACCTTCGTCGAACGGGGCAGTTTATTCATCGCTCGCACTTCAACAAAATCCCGCTCGGCAAGCAAGGTTTTTGGCAGTGCGCAGTAGCCTTAGCCCTTGATTCCTTCGAGAGCGCAAGGTGAAATGGAGGGATTAGAATCGCTCACGGAATTTCCCCAGGAGGCATCAATGGAAGTTGACATCATGGCTCTCAACGCCGCGGTCAAACAAGAGTCCCAATTCGTCGAAAAAATGATGGCCGAAGTGGGTAAGGTGATTGTCGGTCAAAAAGAAATGGTCGAAGGAATTGTCATGGGTTTGCTGACGGGCGGCCACGTGCTTTTAGAGGGCGTGCCTGGTTTGGCGAAAACCTTGACGATCTCCTCTGTGTCGCAGGCCATTTCGTTGGATTTTCAGCGCATTCAGTTCACCCCAGATCTATTGCCCACGGATCTGATTGGAACGATGATTTTCAATCCCAAGTCGGGAGAGTTCGCGCCTAAAAAAGGACCGGTCTTCACCAATATCGTTCTGGCCGATGAAATCAACCGTGCGCCAGCGAAGGTGCAGTCCGCTTTGCTCGAGTCCATGGCCGAAAAACAGGTGACCATCGGTGATGAAACCTATCGTCTGGAAAATCCATTTCTAGTTTTGGCGACGCAAAATCCTCTGGAGCAAGAGGGCACGTATCCATTGCCGGAAGCGCAGATGGATCGCTTCATGTTCAAGATTGATGTCTCTTACCCGACGAAGGTGGACGAGTTAGAGATCGTCAACCGCATGAGTGCCAATCAGAAATATGAAATTCAACCGGTGATTTCCAAGGAAGATCTGCTGCGAGCGGCCAGTCGTGTCGATCAAATTTACGTCGATGGAAAAGTGAAAAACTACATTGTCGAGTTAGTCATGGCATCGCGAAAGCCCAGCGAGTACGGCTTGGCTCACATCAGTAATTTGTTGTCCGTTGGTGGATCACCGCGCGCCAGTATTTCGCTGATCCGTGCAGCCAAGGCCAATGCATTTCTGCGGGGACGTGGATTTGTCACGGCAGAGGACGTGAAGGCAGTGGCTTACAATGTGCTTCGTCATCGCTTAATTCTAACCTATGAAGCGGAAGCCGAAAACATGAAGTCCGATGAAATCATCAAGGAGATTTTGGGCCAAATCGAGGTGCCTTAATGCACCAGCTACCAGACGCGATCCTCAAAAAGGTCAAGCTCTTAGAGATCAGCACTCGCAAATTGGTGAACAATGTTTTCGCCGGCGAGTACCACACGGCTTTCAAAGGCCAAGGCATGACTTTTTCCGAATTTCGCGAATACGTTCCTGGCGACGACGTGCGCACCATCTCTTGGCCAGTCACCGCGCGCACCGGAAAAACCTACATCAAAAAATTCGATGAAGAGCGCGAGCTCACCATGATGCTGCTGGTGGATATTTCGGGCTCTTCCGATTTTGGCTCTGGGGAAAATTTCAAAGGTGAGGTCATGACCCATCTTGCGGCACTGTTGGCCTTCAGCGCTGCACGCAATAAGGATCAAGTGGGGCTGCTGCTGTTTTCAGACCAGGTGGAGCACTTCGTGCCGCCGGCGAAAGGACAGGGGCACGTGCGCCGTCTTCTGCGCGATCTCTATTACCATCAGCCGAAATCTAGGGGCACTAAGCTATCGACGGCATTTCAATATCTGCCAGGAATTTTAAAAAAACGCGCTGTGGTTTTTATCATCAGTGATTTTTTTGATGATGGATTTGATCAATCGCTGCGCGTATTGGGTCGTCGGCACGATGTGGTGGCGGTGGTAGTGAACGATCGCGCCGAGGTCGACTTGCCCGATCTGGGTGTGGTGGATCTGCAAGACGCGGAAACCGGAGAGATCATTTCGGTGGACACCAGCAGTGCTGGATTTCGTCAGCACTGGAAACAGACTCGGCAAGAGTTGTCGCAGAAGCGCGACCGCATGTTGCGGCAGGCTCAGGTCGACCGCATTGATATTGATGCCAATGGTGAGTACGTGGACCCTTTGATTCAGTTTTTTAAGATGAGACATCGTCGGCGGTGATGAAAAAATGAGTGATGCCAGTTGCCAGGTTCAAATTAAAAACTCGTCCGACGGTGCTGCCACGCTGACCGTCGGTCAGTCATTTGAACTTCAATGTGATGGCGATTGGTCGCAGTTCAAGCCCGAGCAGGCGCAGTTTCAGTTGGGTAAAGAAGATTTATATAAAATTAAATTTCAGTCGGCCCAGCTGTCAGCCTCTTCAGCCCAGCTGCGGGTGACCAGCCTCAAAGTGGGCGAACACAAGTTCGGCGATTTAGTTCTGAGCAGTGGCAGTGACAGCAAAACTCTTCACGGAGTTCAATTCAAGGTAGAGTCCGTGATCGACGCCACAGAAGGTAAGCCAGAGCCCTTTGGCCCTCGCGATCCTCTGGGCCTATCCTTGCCTCTGTGGTATTACGGAATTTGGATGGCCCTAATTTTGGCCATTTTGTTTTTGCTGTATCGGCGCGTTCGTCGCTGGCAGCAGCGCCGAAAATTAATTCGTGACCTAGAAGAACAGGGCGCTGCCATGGATCCGTTCTCTCAGTTCAACCAGTCTTTGCGTCGGATGCAGCGACAGTACGGATTTCTTCAAGAGCGAACAGAGGCGCCGAGCGAAAGTAAGGCGGAGTTTCTGACTGATCTGGAGAAGTCCTACCGCCTGTTCATTGGCCGCACCTTTTTGATTCCTACCTTTGCATGGAAAGATGCGGTGATTCTAAAAGAACTTAAGCGCCTGGCCAGAACTGTGTATCAGTCAGAGGGCGATGTGGTG